>NZ_JBEKXH010000392.1:0-6067 GCF_049512235.1 Bradyrhizobium sp. | reverse complement strand
GAGGCGACTGTGGCCGATATTTTTATTTCTTATGCGCGGGATGATGACCTTCCACCGCCGGACAGGCCGGAAAAGAAAGGTTTTGTGACGTTTCTTGACGAGGCCATTCGTTTTGAATTCAAAGATTTGGGGCCGGAACGACCCAAGATTTGGCGAGACACAAGGCGTATTGCGGACGGGGCCCAGTTCACTCCGGAAATCGAGGAGGCGCTGAAAAGCGCGGCCCTGCTGCTGGTTGTCCTCTCGCCGAACTGGAAGCACTCGACGTGGTGCAACAGGGAACTTGAAACCTTCGCCAGGTACCATGGTGGTGAGGGTCTTCGCGACCGCATCGTCGTGGTCAGCAAGCGTTATGTCGATCCCAACGATCGTCCTCCACCGCTGCAGGGTCAAAGCGGCTTTGCGTTTTACATTCGGAACGAGGATCCGGAGGAAATCGCCGGGGATATCGAGTTTTTTGACCGCGGCGAACCCTGCGACGCCAGATATTGGGAAAAACTGAAGGCGCTGGCCGCTTACCTGGTGCGACGCAAACCTGGCCCGCCGCCGCCGCCAGCCTATCCTCCCACGGGCCGGACCATCTATGTGGCAAAGCCTGCCTCCGACATGCGCGCGGGATATGATCGCATTGTCTCCGAACTCATCGGCAAGGGCCATACGATCGTTCCCTCGCCCGGCGAGGAGGTGGCGCTCGAGAGTGCGGTTGCCGTCATCGATGCCGCGCTTTCGAAAGCCGAGATATCCGTCCATCTTTTGGGCGAAAAGGCCGGCGAAGCGCCGGAAGACCAGCTTCCGATGGTCAAGCTTCAGCTCGCGCGGGCGGCGGCGAAATCAGCCGGCGACGGCGATGGCCGGTTTCATCGCCTGATGTGGGCACCCAGCCTGTGGACCGTTCCCGCCGACGCCAGCCAGCCGGCGCGCGAGACGACCCGGCGTCCGCTCGATGTGTTGGCCCGGTTTGACAGCCAACTGCCTGCCGACAAGGTCGAAGGCGACAGTCTCAGCAAATTCGTCGACTTCCTCAATCAGCACCTCGTTGCCATCGCCCAGCCGCGATCGCAGGCCACGCCGTTGCCCGAAGTCAGCGGCGACCTGCGGCTGTTCCTGTATCATTCCCAGGAGGACAGTGATTACGCGCTCAATCTGGCCCAGGCGCTGCAGCAGCGGCAACTGGAGACACTGCTGCCGGCGTTCGAGGGGCCCGACGCCGAGATCAAGAGTTTCAACGGCAAGCAGCTGGCGGAGTGCGATGCCGTGATCCTGTGCTGGGCGCAGGCCTCGGAGGTCTGGGTGCGCGCGCAGGCGAGCGGCATGCGCAACTGGCACGACCTCGGCCGATCGCAGCCCTTCTTTTATCGGGCGGTGGTCGCGGCGCCGCCACCAGGCAACCGGAAAAAGGCGGGCAAGCTTCTATTCCCGCGCAGCGAGATCGATCTCGTCGTCGATCTCTCCGACCAGACCATTCCGACAGCCGACCTGCTCGACGGCCTGGTGCCCGCCCCCCGCGCCAACGCGCCATGAACGCCCCACTGCAGCTGTCGACGGTTTCGGCGGAGCATCCTTTTCCCGGCCTGCGGCCTTTCGCCTACCAGGATCACGCCTATTTCTTCGGCCGCGAAGAACAGACCTACGCGCTCTACCGGCTGATCGATCGTTTCCGCTTCATCGCGGTGGTCGGAAGCTCCGGCAGCGGAAAATCGTCTCTGGTGCGGGCCGGACTATTGCCGCTGCTCGATACCGAGACCGGCGAACCGGGCGGCCGCAGCTGGCTGTGGCGCGAAATGCGCCCGGGCGATGCGCCGTTGCCGCGATTGACAAATCTGCTCGCGAGTTTTTCGATCGATGACGATCCGATGGTGGCCTCGGGCCGGCGCGACCGCATCGCCGCGCAACTGAACCGGTCAAGCTTCGGAATATCCGAAGCCTTGGCCGAAACCAATGACGTCGCCGGCAAATCGCTGGTGCTTGTGATCGATCAGTTTGAGGAGCTGTTCCGCTACGCCGCCGTCTCGGCGCGGGGCGATCCGAGCGGCAATGAGGTGCGCGCACGCGACGAAGCGACCCAATTCGTCCAGCTGCTGCTGGAAGCGAGCCGGGCTCCGGTCAACAAGATTCACGTCATGCTGACGATGCGCTCGGATTTCATCGGCGACTGCGCCCGCTTTCACGGGCTGCCGGAAGCCGTCTCGGCGGCGCAGTTCCTGGTGCCTTCGCTGACCCGCGATCAACTCGACGAGGTGATTCGCCAGCCGGTCGAGAAAGCCGGGGCGACGATCGACCCGGAACTGGTCGAACGGCTGTTGAATGACTGCTCCACCGAGATGGATCAGCTGCCGGTGCTGCAGCATTGTCTGTCGCGGCTATGGGAGGAAGCGGGCAAAGCGCCGGCTTCGACCTCGGCGACATTGATTGTCGCGCCGGATGCCGTACCCGCCACACAGCCAACCACTTCGCTGCAGGTTGCCGCGCGGCGACTGGCGCTGCCCCACTATCGTGCCATCGGCGAATTCGCCAATGCCTTGTCGCAGCATGCCGATGAAATTCTGACCGATCTGCCGGGACCCACATTGCAGCTTGCCGTCGAGCAGACATTCAGCGCGCTGTCCGAACTCGACAAGGAAGGCCGCGCCATCAGGCGGGCATTGCGGTTTTCACAGCTGGTCGCCGAAACCGGCGTCGACGACGCGGCGGTGCGCCAGGTGCTGGACCGGTTCCGCGCCGATGATTGTTCGTTCCTGACGCCCTCGCGTTTCGAAGTGAAGGAGTTGACGGCGACGACCCGCATTGACGTCGGGCACGAGGCGCTGCTGCGACGCTGGGAGAAGGTCAGCGGTCGCGGGGCGGAACTCGGGTGGCTGCGCGCCGAGCAGCTCGCCGGAGAACGTTATCGCGGCTTACTGGCGATGGCCGAAGGTGACGATGCCGTGCTGCCCGCCCATCTCGTCGACGAACGCTGGGCCTGGTGGAGGGCCCGCCCGCGGACGGAAGCATGGGCGGAACGGTACGGCGGCGGGTTCGAGCGCGTCCTGCGCCTGCTCCTGGTGTCGCGGCGGCGGCAGAGCCTCAAAAGATGGTTCAGCGCGGCCATGTTCGCGGTGGTCGCGGTAACCGCCGTGGCCATGTTCTTGTTATGGCAGAACGCCGTGCAGGCGCAAAAAAAGGCCGAGCAGGCCCAAGCCGAGGCGAATTCACGCCGCAAAGACGCACTGCAGGCAACACAAACCTCGATCGGACGATTGGCGGGATTCCTCAACGATGGCACCTTGCGAGCGGCCGGCGCACAGCGGTTCCTTGACGATGCGCAAGCAACGCTGGACCAATTATCGAAGGCCGGCGGCCATTCGCCGGAAATATCGGAAATCGAGATATCCCTGCTGCACGGTGTTTCCGACGTGAAAGACGCGCTCGGAGATCACCAGAGCGCGCTCGATTCCGCCAACGAAGCGGAAAGGCTCTCGCAAACCTTTGTCGAAAAATATCCTAACAATCCCCGGTTCAAGTTCCTGCTCTATGCCAGCGAATTCCGGGTTGGCGATCAGCTGGCGCGAAAGATCCATGACCCGGACGCCATGGGCAAAGCAGAACAGGAGTATCTCGCCGCCGTCGACATCGCAAAACAGCTGGTATCGAGCAATCCTGAAAACCTTCAACATCAGCACGAGGTTCTGGTCGCGCTCGATAAGGTTGGCGATATGTATTGGTACCGCAAGGATTGGCAGGGAGCGATCGACTACTATAATGCCGGATTGAAGATCGCCCAATCCGTCGCGGCAAGATATCCAGACGATATCGCAACACAAAAAACCAGGATTGCGCAGCTTTACAGCGCAAGAAACCAGCCAGGCGATGTGCAGGCCGCCCTTTTGGAGTATCGCTCGGCACTGGGGATCCAGACCCAGCAATTGAACAAAACTCCGGACAACGCGTCGCTGATTTCCAACATGGCAATGACCCATCGGCGCATCGGCTTGCTATTGAAGGATAAACCCGACGAAGCGCAGCGCGAATTCAAGGCCGCAGTCGAGGACCGCCAGAAGCTCTATGAAGATGACCCGGGAGACATGCTGTGGCGAACCGGTTTGGCCAGAGACGAGATGCTGCTCGGCGACACACTGATGCAGAAGGGAGATTGGGGCGCGGCGCTGCAGAACTACAAATCGGCGACTCAGATGGCTGAAGAGATCGTTTCAACCAATCCGACCGAACCCGGATGGCAAGACAATCTTGCCGCGCTCAATGTCAAGCAAGGCGACGCCTTGATCAATCGCGGCGACGAAGTCCTGGCTCATCCCGAGCCGGTGCAGGACGAATCCTCGCGGCTCATCGCGAATGCGCTCGCGCGCTATCAGGCGGCGGCAGCCGAGTACGCGAACCTCGCCAAGGCGGGGGACCCCCGTTATGGCGATTTGTTCGACGTCCAGATCAAGATCGGGGATGTCCTGGTTCGGCAGAACAAATACAGCGAGGCGCTCGCCGCCTATCAGGCCGCGGCGGCGACGGCTCCGCAAGCCGCGCCCACCCAGATCGTTGATTTGCAGATCAGGCTTTCGGTCGCGCTGGAGCAGGCCGGTGGGCTCGCCCATCAAGGCGGCGGTCAGGGCGGAGCCGATGCCGTGGCTTTTTATCAAAAAGCGCTCGATGCACTCGACGCCGCGGCGAGCAAGGCGCCGGACAATCAGGACCTGCAAGCGAGGAAGGCCACGCTGACCGTGAAACTTGCGACGCAGCGCTCCGCCGTGCGCTGAGATCATGACCTGGGTTCGGTCATGATCTCAGCGCCTTGGCGGCTTGCCCGAACATGTTTCGCCGCGCCTCTTCGTCGAAAGGCGCCTTTTCGAATTTGCCGATGGCGAGGCCCGCCTGCACCTTGGGACGCGCCCGGACCTCGGCATACCAGCGCTTGACGTTGGGATAATCATCGAGCGTAAAGCCCTGCGCCTTGTGGGTCATGGTCCAGGGAAAGCAGGCAATATCGGCAATCGAATAGTCGCCCGCCACATAGCGCCCGGTTTTGCCGAGTTGGCTGTCGAGCACGCGATAAAGCCGCGCCGCCTCGTCGCGATAGCGTTCGATGGCATAGGGAATTTTCTCAGCCGCGTAGAGCGCAAAATGCCCGTGCTGGCCGAGCATGGGACCGAGCCCGCTCATTTGCCACATCAGCCATTGCGTGACGTCGGACCGCGCGCGCATCTCCTGCGGCAGCAAACGGCCGGTCTTGTCGGCCAGATAGATCAGGATCGCACCGGTCTCGAACACCGAAAACGGGCCGCCGCCGTCGGCAGGCGCGGAATCGACGATCGCCGGAATGCGGTTGTTGGGGCTGATCGCGAGAAATTCCGGCTTGAATTGCTCGCCGGCCCGGATGTTGACGGGAATGACCGTGTAGGGAAGCCCGAGCTCTTCCAGCATGATCGAGATTTTCCAGCCGTTCGGCGTCGGCGCGTAGTAGAGATCGATCATGGCCCTATCCTGAAAGCATGCTGCCGATATCCTAGCCGCTGGGCCCGGCCTGTTCCAGCGAGCTTTCCTGGCTTGTCGGGCGCATGGCGAACATGGCACACATTCCCTCAATCAGAACCGTCCGGGAGGCCCGACATGCTGTTTCCAACCACGATTGCCGGCTCGCTGCCGAAGCCGGAATGGCTGGCCGAACCCCACACGCTATGGGCGCCGTGGAAAGCCCAGGGTGAGCAATTGGCGCGCGCCAAACGCGACGCCACCCTGCTGGCGATCAAACTGCAGGAAGATGCCGGGATCGACATCGTCACCGAAGGCGAGCAGTCGCGCCAGCATTTTGTCCATGGCTTTCTGGAGCAGATCGACGGTATCGATTTTGCGCACAAGGTCGAGATGGGAATCCGGAAAGACCGCTACAAGGCGATGGTGCCGCAGGTGGTGGCGCCGCTCCGGCTCAAGGGCCGCGTCCATGCCGTGGAGGCCCGCATCGCCCGCACCCATACCGCGCGCCAGCTGAAATTCACCCTGCCCGGCCCGATGACCATCATCGACACCATCGCCGACCAGTATTACGGCGACCGCGTCAAGATGGCGTTCGCCTTTGCCGAAC
>NZ_JBEKXH010000391.1:0-6076 GCF_049512235.1 Bradyrhizobium sp. | reverse complement strand
CCAGCATCAGGATCGGCTGACGAATTTGCGACGGATAGTCGGAAGCGCGAAAGCCGCGCATCGCCCTGAATGCGGTATCGGCCCAGGCCACCGTCGGCGAGCCGATGCCGAGCGTGGGATCCTCCTCCAGGATCGCGGCATTGCGGGCATAGCGCACGGGATCGCTGGTCAGGGGGTTGTTGATGAAGGAGGCGGTGCCGGTCAGCGCGCCGGAGCCGCCGGGGACGTAGCGGCTGCCCTGTCCGAGAAGCCGCAACGCCCGCAGCAGCGCGCGGGCCGGAAATGCGGTGAGGTATCCCGGCAGGTCGATCATCGGCGCCACCAGCACCATGCGGTCGAACCAGCGTTTTCCCGCATACGCAATCCGCAGCATCACCGCGCCGCCCATCGAGTGCGCCAGCGCGAAGTGCGGCGGCGGGCAATCCGGCAGCACCACTTGTTGCACGAAGGTTTCGACATCGACTTCGAAATCGGAGAAATCGCGCACATGGCCCTTGCGCGGATCGCGCAGCCGCCGCGACGAATGGCCCTGCCCGCGCCAGTCGATCATGGCTACCGCGAAACCGCGATCGCGCAAATCGCGCACGGTTTCGAAATACTTTTCGATCTGCTCGGCGCGCCCGGCGAAGATGCAGACGGTTCCCTTGCGATTGGCAGGCGGCGCCCAGCGCGCGAACCGCAACTCCGCGCCGTCAGGTGTCTTGATGGTGCCGGTGACGACGTTCTCCGGAACAGGATTGGCGGGAATCGAGACGAGCGTCATGGGCTTGCGGACCGGATAGGTGAGACGCGCTGAAAATCAAGGGCGGGCGGGGGCGGGAGAGCGAAAAATAGGCGGCGTTGCCGCCCTCTTGAACAGCCTCGGAACTCTCCCATATCACCTTGGTGCAGGCCGCTGCCAGCGTTTCCAATAGAACCGCTGGGGCTGCACCTAACACGAAAGCCCGGCCCGATGGCGGGCGGGTTCATCAACAGTCGCTCAATGGAGGACTACCCTATGCGTACTTACGATCTCACCCCGTTTTACCGTTCCACCGTCGGCTTCGACCGGCTGTTTTCGCTGCTCGACCAGGCGGCCGTGGACGGCAGCCCCGGCTATCCGCCCTACAATATCGAACGCACCGGCGAGAACAGCTACCGCATCAGCGTCGCGGTTTCCGGCTTCGCGCAGGGCGAACTTTCGATCCTCGCCAAGGAAAACACGCTGACGATCAAGGGCGACAAATCCGCCAATGAAAACGGCAAGGACAAGTCCGAGGTACTGTATCGCGGTATCGCGGCGCGGGCCTTCGAGCGCGCATTCCAACTGGCCGATTTCGTCGTGGTGAAAAGCGCCTCGCTCGAGAACGGGCTGCTGCATGTCGATCTGGTCCGGGAGATTCCCGAGGCCAAGAAGCCCCGTAGCATTCCGATCGCCGCAAGCGCCCAGGCTGCCCAGATGGTCGACAACTCGACCGAGAAGGCTGCCGCGTAGCGCGGGTCACCAGCTGAACACGAAACGCCCCGGAAGACCGGGGCGTTTTTTGTGGATATAACTGTTCGCCAGCCCTTCTCAATCCAGCCCCTGCACCTCCGGTAGCGGCTGGGTCGGCCGGATCAGCGGCGCGGCAGGCTTCGCAGGCGCCGCCGCTGCCGGCGCCTCGGCCGGTTTCGCCTGCACCGCCGATAGCTGCGCCGGCACGGGCGCGGGCTTCGCCGCCAGCGGCTTGGCCTCGCCGGCGCGCGATGGCGCCTTTGGCAATGGTACCGATGTCGTCCGGCTGGCGAGGACATGCGGCACGCCAGCCGGCGGCCGCGGCACGCTGATGTCAGATCGCAGCGGCGGCCCCGACGGGCCAAAATTACCCATCAAGTCCTCGTTCAAATCGTCGCTCGGCCGGTTCGCCGGCATGAAGCTGATGATCCGCCCGGTACGGGCGTCAACCACCAGCCGTCCGTCATCGCCGACGCGATCGAGCACCGGAAGCGTGTACACAATGCCGCGCAGGTGCGGAATTCCGAGCGGCGAAAACCCGCTCTCCCGGACAATGCTTTCGACCTCCGGCGGGGGCAGCAGCAGCAAGTATTGGCCGTAGCGGGGTGCTTCCGGCGGCATCGCCCCCATCGGGCCCACCATGTCGGAAGCGACCGCATATGGCGAGCGTTCGACCCTATATTGTTCCAGCACCTGAGCATTCGCGGCTGCGGCCGTAAACACCAGCCCCGCCGACAGCATCCATCCCGTGAACCGCTTCATCGCTCATTGCTCCTTGCCAACGCCCAAAGCCCGTAGCGCCTTCGCTCTTTTTCCCGGCGGCAATTTCGGTATTGAATCCGGCGGTCCTTGGGCCGGATCGCGGCGCGCCTGCTCCAAATCCAAGGCAGAAAACCCCAGGTTGTGACAGGTTGGGGATGGCGAGGCCGCGCGACCGGCGACTTTCCGCCGCTTGTGTGATAGTTTAAAATTTGGCATGGTGTGTTAGGACAGCATCACTGCCTCAACTGCGCTGCAAACCGGCACGGGGATTGCAACGCAACGTGGCGTTAAGGCGCCAAAGAGATGGCAGGCAAGGCCGTTCGTCGGGGACGTTGAACGCCCAGGCCTGAATTTTAGAAATCTCGGCTCGCGGAGGACGAGCGGTGGCCTGGTGGTGCCTGCCGCGAACGCCCTGGGTGCGCCGACCACGACGGTGAGGCCCCTTAGCCTGAGAGGACATTAAAATGAGCGGGTCGGAGTTCGAGCGCGAAAGTACCAGGATAGATGCGCTGGCGGCGGCTCCGGTCAGGGCACCGGCCGAGCACAGCGTGCGACCGGCCGCGGTAGGTCTTTACGACCCCAGCCTGGAAAAGGATTCCTGCGGCGTCGGCTTCATCGCCAATATCAAGGGCAGGAAGTCGCACCAGATCGTCACCGACGCGCTCAGCATTCTCTGCAACCTCGAACATCGCGGCGCGGTCGGCGCCGACCCGCGCGCCGGCGACGGCGCCGGCATTCTGGTGCAGATCCCGCACGCTTTCTTCGCGCGCAAGCTGAAGGAGCGCTTCACGCTGCCGCCACCCGGCGACTATGCCGTCGGCGCGCTGTTCATGCCGCGCGAGAAGGCCTGGCGCAAAGTGATCCAGAGCATCATCGCCGACCAGATCAAGGCCGAACAGCTGACGCTGCTCGGCTGGCGCGACGTGCCGACCGACAATTCCTCGCTCGGCGAGACCGTCAAGCCGACCGAGCCCGCCAACATGCAGGTGTTCATCGGCCGCGGCGAGCACATCAAGAGCGAGGACGACTTCGAGCGCAGGCTCTATATCCTGCGCAAGTCGATTTCGCAGGCGATCTATTTGCGCCGCGACCGCGGGCTGGCCGGCTATTATCCGGCGTCGCTGTCCTGCCGCACCATCGTCTACAAGGGCATGTTCCTCGCCGATCAGCTCGGCAAATACTATCCCGACCTGAGCGAACCGGATTTTGATAGCGCGCTGGCGCTGGTGCATCAGCGGTTTTCGACCAACACCTTCCCGGCCTGGTCGCTGGCGCATCCCTACCGGATGATCGCACATAATGGCGAGATCAACACGTTGCGCGGCAACGTCAACTGGATGGCGGCCCGCCAGGCCTCGGTGCATTCGGAACTGTACGGCAAGGATATCTCCAGGCTGTGGCCGATCTCCTATGAAGGCCAGTCCGACACCGCCTGCTTCGACAACGGCCTCGAATTCCTGGTGCAGGGCGGCTACTCGCTGCCGCACGCCGTGATGATGATGATTCCGGAAGCCTGGGCCGGCAATCCCCTGATGGACGAGCAGCGCCGCGCCTTTTACGAATATCACGCTGCGATCATGGAGCCGTGGGACGGCCCCGCCGCGATCGCCTTCACCGACGGCCGGCAGATCGGCGCCACGCTCGATCGCAACGGCCTGCGCCCGGCGCGCTACCTCGTCACATCAGACGACCGTATCGTGATGGCCTCCGAAATGGGCGTGCTGAAGATCCCCGAGGAGCAGATCGTGACCAAATGGCGGCTGCAGCCCGGCAAGATGCTGCTGGTCGATCTCGAACAGGGCCGCCTCATTCCCGACGACGAGATCAAGGCGCAGCTGGCGCGCATGCATCCCTATCGCGAATGGCTCGACCGCACCCAGATCGTGCTCGAGGAATTGCCGGATGCCCCGACCAAGGGCATGCGCTCCAATCTGCCGCTGTTGGACCGGCAGCAGGCGTTCGGCTATTCGCAGGAAGACATCAACATCCTGATGACGCCGATGGCCTCGACCGGTGAAGAAGCCAACGGCTCGATGGGCAACGACACGCCGATTTCGGCGCTGTCGGACCGGCCGAAGCCGCTGTTCACCTACTTCAAGCAGAACTTCGCCCAGGTCACCAATCCGCCGATCGATCCGATTCGCGAAGAAATCGTCATGAGCCTGGTTTCGATCATCGGGCCGCGGCCGAACCTGTTCGATCTGCAGAGCGTCGCCGGCAACAAGCGGCTGGAGGTGCGTCAGCCGATCCTGACCGACGCCGACCTGGAAAAGATCCGCTCGATCTCGGAAATCGCCGACACCCATTTCAAGTCGCGTACGCTGGACACCACTTTCCATGCCGGGCTCGGCGCCGCCGGCCTCGAGCAGGTGCTCGACGAATTGTGCGCGCGCGCCGAAGCAGCGGTCCGCGAAGGCGTCAACATCATCATCCTGTCCGACCGAATGGCGGGCTCGGACCGGATTCCGATCCCCTCGCTGCTCGCCTGCGCCGCGGTGCATCATCACCTGATCCGCACCGGCCTGCGCACCTCCGTCGGCCTCGTCGTCGAGTCCGGCGAGCCGCGCGAGGTGCATCACTTCGCATGTCTCGCCGGTTACGGCGCCGAGGCGATCAATCCCTATCTGGCCTTCGAGACCATCGTCGCCATGAAGGACCGGCTGCCGGCGGCGCTCGACGACTACGAACTCGTCAAGCGCTACATCAAGTCGATCGGCAAGGGCCTGTTGAAGGTGATGTCGAAGATGGGCATCTCGACCTATCAGTCCTATTGCGGCGCGCAGATCTTCGACGCCGTCGGCCTGAAGGAGGATTTCGTCGGCAAATATTTCGTCGGCACCCACACCAGGATCGAAGGCGTCGGCCTGGCCGAGATCGCCGAGGAAACGACGCGCCGCCATGCCGACGCGTTCGGCGATGCGCCGGTCTACAAGACCGCGCTCGACGTCGGCGGCGAATATGCCTACCGTACCCGCGGCGAGGATCATGCCTGGACCGCGGAATCGGTCTCGACGCTGCAGCATGCCGTACGCGGCAATTCGCCGGAGCGTTACCGGGCGTTCGCCAGAATCCTCAACGAGCAGTCCGAACGGCTGCTGACCCTGCGCGGCCTGTTCCGGATCAAGAGTGCCGAGGACGAGAAGCGCAAACCTGTGCCGCTCGACCAGGTCGAGCCGGCCAAGGATATCGTCAAGCGCTTTGCCACCGGCGCGATGTCGTTCGGCTCGATCTCGCGCGAAGCCCACACCACGCTCGCCATCGCCATGAACCGGATCGGAGGCAAGTCCAACACCGGCGAAGGCGGCGAGGAGAGCGATCGCTTCAAGCCGATGCCGAACGGCGATTCGATGCGCTCGGCGATCAAGCAGGTGGCTTCCGGCCGCTTCGGGGTGACCACGGAATACCTGGTCAATTCCGACATGATGCAGATCAAGATGGCGCAGGGCGCAAAGCCCGGCGAAGGCGGCCAGCTGCCCGGCCACAAGGTCAACGAGATGATCGCGCGGCTGCGCTTCGCCCGTCCGGGTGTGGGCCTCATCTCACCGCCGCCGCATCACGACATCTATTCGATCGAGGATCTTTCCCAGCTCATCTTCGATCTGAAGCAGATCAATCCCGACGCGCTCGTCTCGGTGAAACTCGTAGCTGAGCCCGGCGTCGGCACGGTCGCGGCCGGGGTCACGAAGGCGTACGCGGATCTCATCACGATCTCCGGCTACGACGGCGGTACCGGGGCAAGTCCGCTGTCTTCGATCAAATACGCAGGCACGCCCTGGGAGCTGGGTCTTGCCGAGACGCATCAGACGCTGCGGATCAACGGGCTGCGTCACCGCGTGCGCC
>NZ_JBEKXH010000390.1:0-6102 GCF_049512235.1 Bradyrhizobium sp. | reverse complement strand
TCCATTTGGCGCGGCCATCGATTGTCCGGATTCGATGCTCCAGGCCGAACCCGGTCCGCTCGCGGCTAGCGCGCTCACACTCCGCCTGGAATGTCGTCGCATCTTCCGCATCGATACGCGCCAGATAATCCGACAATGGACGTGAAGGCAGCACTTCGGTAAAGCCGTAGATGGCATTGCAACTGCCCGAGGTCACGACCGAGGCATCGACAGGATCATATTCAAAGGCCCCGACCTCGGCCACCTGCATCGCGGCGGCAAGCCGCGCTTCTGCGGCCTCCCGCTCGGCTTCCGCCTTTTTGCGCGGGGTAACATCATTGAAGATGATGCCAAGGCGAGGTCCGCCGAGGGGAAACGCGCGCAAATCAACCCAACGTTGCGGCCGGGGTGAATAGCGCTCCAAGCGATTGGGCTGGCCGGAGCGCACGACCTCGGCGAAGAAGTGAAGCCAGTGCGGATCGCCGCCCGGCGCAAACTCGGACGCGAGGTGGCCGACCACGATATCGCGCGGCAGACCGGTGTGAGTTTCAAAGGCCGGATTGGCCTCGATCGCGCGAAAATCGATTGCGTTGCCGGCCTCGTCATAGACGATGTCATGGACCACATAGGCCTCCGACATCGCGTTAAAGAGCGTCCGATAGCGCTCTTCGCTATTGGCCAGCGCGGTCTCCGCCTCGCGCCGCTCGGTGATGTCGATCTCGACGGCGACCAGGCGCAACGCCTTGCCGGCACGATCCCCGATGACTTCGCCGCGGCTGACGAAATGACGGATTGTTCCATCCGGCCAGACGCCACGCATTTCGGTCTCGAAGCGACTTGCGTTCGCAATCGCTTCCCGCAGAACGCTCTCGATGCGCCCGACATCTCCGCAATGAACAAATGCCGCGAAATTGGCGGGAGAAGGCTGGAAAGCGGCAGGGTCCCGGCCCATCAGCCGGTAAAGATTCTCCGACCATGTGATCTCGCCTGTTGCCAGGTCCCATTCCCAATCGCCGACCTTGCCGAACGCCTGGGCTCGCGCCAGGCGCTGCTCCCGCGCCGTCTCCCGTTCGATGCCTGTCACGAGCGCCTGGCCGACGACGATGACGGCAACACCGACCATGATGAAGAGGATCGAACTGGCAATGTGCTGAGCGGGTATCGAGGAGAAGTCAAATGCCGGCTCAAATAGAAAGAACCATCCCGTCACAAGACCGAGCATCAGAGCCAGCAGTGCCGCCCCGTAGCCGGCGAGCAGCGCGGTGAGGAGAATGGCAAGTATGAAAGGCGCAAACGGAAAGGTCCCGGGCGCCAGCGCGCCCGCGCCTGCCCTGAGTAGCGCAGCGGCCAGGGTGGTCGCCACAGCGACGCCGATCCCGCCTGCCGCAGACCGGACACGCCAGCGCAGAAGGTAGGAACACATCCGGTACTCCGCACAAATAACCCGAAAGTCCTGTTAACTTAGGGTATTTCCGAAGCCCTCGCTTAAAAAGAAACGTGATTGCCACTAAGGTACCGGTCAGGACATCCGCGGCATGATCCGCGCACGCTTATGTGGCTTGCCGGACATTGGAACTTGGCGCTATCGAATTAGGCAATTGGATAAAACTTCGGCGGAATTCGAGACATGGAGTCCGTGCGGTTCTCTATTTTGAAAACTTACAGACCTCGTCTTCGGTGCTGCAGAATCGCTCGCATCGACGCGGGCAACCTGTCAGCATGGAGCGCGGCCCGAACGGCCCGAACAGTCAGGCAAGACCAACGGTATCGGCGAATAACGCCGGACCAAGATTCAGGGAGGATATCATGAGCAGCGTGATCACGCGCCGCGGCGCGTTGGGTTTGGGGCTTTCCACGGCGGTGCTGGCCGCGACCCGCGGATCGGCGCAAACGGCCGCGTCCGCCGTCAAAGTCGCCGAGGTGCCGGCTCCCGCGCTGGCGATCGAAAAGGGCGCCAGCCTGCGCATGCTGCGACCGGTGCGATTCGTGCAGCCGGACGAGGATGTGTTTCGAACCAACGCGGCGCGATTCACCGAACAGACCGGCGTCCCGGTCAAGGTCGATTTCGTCGGCTGGGAGGACATCAATCAGCAGACCGCAGTGACCTCGAACAGTGGTGCCGGACCGGATATCATTGTCGGTTTCTCGGATGCGCCGCACATCTATGCCGACAAACTGGTCGAATTGACCGACGTCGCCGCCTATCTTGGCAAGCGCTATGGCGGCTGGATGTTTCTGGCGGAGAAATACGGCAGGCGTTACAGGAGCGATGCGTGGATCGGGCTGCCGTTCGGCGCCAGCGGCGGCCCGCTGGTGTACCGCAAGTCGATGGTCCAGGCCGCCGGCTATCAGCGGGTTCCGGATGATCATGCCGGCCTGCTGGAGCTTTGCCGCAAGCTGCAAAGGGCCGGAAAGCCGGCCGGATTCGCGCTCGGCAACGCGGTCGGCGACGGCAACGGCTTCGCCAACTGGCTGTTGTGGTCACACGGTGCCGCGCTGCTCGACGAGGAAGGCAACGTCATCATCAACAGCAAGGAGACCATCGCCGCGCTCAATTATCTCAAGCTGCTGTATCCGACCTTCATTGCCGGCACGACCTCCTGGAACGACGTCAGCAACAATCGCGCCTACTCGGCCGAGGACATTTCGCTGACTTCCAACGGGGTCTCGCTGTACTTTTCGCTGAGGAAGGACCCCGCCACCAAACCGATCGCCGACGACACCGAACATCAGTTCATGCCGCAGGGACTTGCCAAGACGTCGCCGATGTCGGGACTCACCCTGAACGCGATGCTGTTCAGGCACAGTCCCTATCCCAACGCCGCCAAGGCATTCCTGCAATTCATGCTGGAGCGCGAGCAATATGAACCCTGGATCAACGCCAATAACGGCTATTGGGCGCATCCGCTCAACGCCTATGCGGATTGCGCGGTGTGGTCGGGAGATCCCAAGGTCAGGATCTTCAAGGATACAATGGCCAATCAATACTGGAATGGTTACAAGGGACCGATTTCAGTGGCCAGCGGCGCCGTCAATGCGGATTACGTACTGGTGCAGATGTGCGCGTCGGTCGCGACCGATGCTGCAACGCCTGAAGCCGCGGCCGCCGAAGCGGAACGCCGCGCCAGGCGGTATTTTCGTCGGTAGCAGCATACACGGCGCCATTGCAAGCCATTGGGTCGCGCGAATGCGCGCCCGCGCAAGTCGGGCCGCAGGGAGGACGATATGTCTCTGACAACAGCGCTCCCTCGACGCTCAAACCAGGTTCAGCCGGGCTGGTTGACACGTTTGTTCGACGCCAAGCCATTTCTCATCGTCATCTGCCTGACGCCCGCGATCGGTCTGTTGCTGGTATTCCTGACCTATCCGCTGGGGCTCGGCATCTGGCTCGCCTTCACCGATACCACGGTCGGCCACCGCGGGGTCTTCGTCGGCCTGGAGAATTTCCAGTATTTGCTGAGCGATTCCATATGGTGGAACGCGGTCTTTTACAGCATCTTCTATACGGCCGTCGCCACCTTCGGAAAATTCGCGCTGGGTTTCTGGCTGGCCTTGCTCTTGAACAACCACTTTCCGTTCAAAAGCATCCTGCGCGCCATCGTGCTCCTGCCCTGGATCGTGCCGACGGTGCTGTCAGCGCTGGCCTTCTGGTGGATCTACGATCCGCAATTCTCCATCATTTCCTATCTGCTGGTGGACGTACTGCACGTCCGAACCAGCAATATCGACTTCCTCGGCACGCCATGGCCGGCGCGCTTCTCGCTGATAGCCGCCAATATCTGGCGTGGCATTCCCTTCGTCGCGATTTCGCTGCTGGCCGGCCTGCAGACCATTTCGCCCTCGCTCTACGAGGCGGCCATGCTCGATGGCGCCAGCGCATGGCACCGCTTTCGTTACATCACCCTGCCGATGATGATGCCGATCCTGGCGATCGTGATGACGTTCTCCATCATCTTCACCTTCACCGACTTCCAGCTGGTCTACGCCATCACCCGCGGCGGCCCCGTCAACTCCACCCACCTGCTGGCGACATTGGCGTTCCAGCGTGGCATCGCCGGCGGCGAACTCGGCGAGGGCGCGGCGATCGCGGTGTCGATGGTGCCGTTCCTGGTGTTCGCAACGCTGTTCAGCTATTTCGGCCTCGCCCGGCGCAAGTGGCAGCAGGGAGCAAGCAATGACTGAACTGCTGGCGGCCGTCGCCAAGTCGGGCAATGTCGCTAGCGCCATACCCGAAACCATGCATTGGGATTCGCGGGCGCGCCGGAGCGTGACGATCTATCTGCCACTGTCGTGCTTTGTGCTGATCCTCTTGTTTCCGTTCTACTGGATGGCGATCACATCCTTCAAACCAAACGCGGAGCTGCTCAACTACAAGGCCCACAATCCGTTCTGGATTTCCTCGCCGACGCTCGCCCATATCAAGCATCTCCTGTTCGAGACCGCCTATCCGCACTGGCTGCTGACGACGATGTCGGTCGCCATCGGCGCCACCTTCCTCTCGCTGTTCGCCAGCACGCTCGCGGCCTATGCCATCGAGCGGTTGCGCTTCAGGGGCAGCGGCTATGTCGGGCTCGGCATCTATCTGGCCTATCTGGTGCCGCCGTCGATCCTGTTCATTCCGCTGGCGACGGTGGTCGTGCAGTTTGGACTGTTCGACAGCCCGCTCGCGTTGATCCTGGTCTATCCGACCTTCCTGGTGCCGTTCTGCACCTGGCTCCTGATCGGCTATTTCAAATCGATCCCCTACGAGCTCGAGGAATGCGCGCTGGTGGATGGCGCCACCCGGCTGCAGATTCTGCGGCGGATCACGCTGCCGCTGGCCATTCCCGGATTGATCTCGGCCGGCATTTTCAGTTTCACGCTGTCGTGGAACGAGTTCATCTACGCGCTGGCCTTTATCCAGAGCAGTGCCAACAAGACCGTTCCGGTCGCTATCCTGACCGAACTCGTGTCCGGCGACGTCTATCAGTGGGGCGCGCTGATGGCGGGCTCGCTGCTCGGCTCACTGCCGGTCGCGATCTTCTATTCGCTGTTTGTCGATTACTACGTTTCGTCGCTGACGGGCGCGGTCAAGGAGTGAGGGATTCAGAACACCAGCGCCTTGGCCTGCTTCACCTGCGGCAGCGCCTGCACCCTGGCCAGCACGTCCGCCGGCACGGCGCCGTCTACCTCGACCAGCGCGATGGCGTCGCCGCCCTGCTTGGTGCGGCCGAGATGGAAGGTCGCGATGTTGATTTCGGCATCGCCGAGCAGGCTCGCGAAGTGGCCGATGAAACCCGGCTTGTCCTCATTAGTGACGTAGATCATCGACTTGCCGAATTCGGCGTCGACGCGGATGCCCTTGATATCGACCAGCCGCGGCTTGCCGTCGGCATAGACCGTGCCGGACACCGACCGCTCCTGCCGTTCGGTGGTGACGGTGACCGTGATCAGGCTTTCGTAATCGCTCTGCGCCGCGCGCACGATCTCGTCGACCACCATGCCGCGCTCCTTGGCAACGACCGGCGCCGAGACGACGTTGACGTCCCCCAGCATCGGCCGCAGCAGGCCCGACAGCATCGCCGAGGTCAGCGCCTTGATCTTCATTTCGGCGACGTGGCCCTCATAGGTGATCTGCACCTTCAGGATGCCGCTTTCGGTAAGCTGGCCTGCGAACGAGCCGAGCTTTTCGGCCAATTCGATGAACGGCTTCAGCTTCGGCGCCTCTTCCGCCGTGATCGAGGGGAAGTTGACGGCGTTGGAAATCGCGCCGGTCAAGAGATAGTCCGACATCTGCTCGGCCACCTGCAGCGCGACATTTTCCTGTGCCTCGGTGGTGGAGGCGCCAAGGTGCGGCGTACAGATCACGTTGGGATGGCCGAACAGCACATTGTGGGTAGCCGGCTCCTCGACGAAGACGTCGAACGCCGCGCCGGCGACCTGCTTGGAATTCAAGGCATCGACCAGAGCCTGCTCGTCGACCAGGCCGCCGCGGGCGCAATTGATGATGCGCACGCCTTTCTTCATCCTGGCAAGGGCGGATCGGTCGATGATGTTGCGGGTCTTATCCGTCAGGGGCGTATGCAAAGTGATAAAATCGGCGCGCTTGAACAATTCGTCAAGCTCGACCTTCTCGACGCCGAT
>NZ_JBEKXH010000389.1:0-6120 GCF_049512235.1 Bradyrhizobium sp. | reverse complement strand
GAGATGGCGCACGATTTTCGCCTGCCCATTATCCGGCTGATCGAAGGTTCCGGCGGCGGCGGCTCGGTCAAAACCATTGAAACCAAGGGCGCCGCCAATCTGCCGGGCGGCATCGGCGGCACCCGCTGGTACGCGTACACGACGGCGAACATGGCCCGCGTGCCGGTGGTGGGATTGGGGCTCGGCTCGGTCGCAGGACTGGGCGCGGCGCGGCTCGCCGCCAGCCATTATTCGGTGATGACAAAAAGCTCGGCGATGTTCGTCGCGGGGCCGCCGGTGGTAAAGCGGCTCGGCCAGGATCTCAGCAAGCAGGAACTTGGCGGCGCCGAGATCCAGACCAGGGCCGGTGGCGTCGATGATGCCGTCGCTAGCGAGGAGGAAGCCTTTGAGCGCGCCAAGCGCTTCCTCTCTTATCTGCCCTCGTCGGTCTATGAACTGCCGCCGACGCTAGCTGCCGACGACGATCCGGGACGATCGGAGGAATCGCTGATCGAGGCGGTGCCGCGCAACCGCCGCCAAGTCTACAAGATGCGCCCGATCATCCATGCCGTTGTCGACAAGGGTTCGTTCTTCGAGATGGGCGCGAATTTCGGCCGCTCGATCATTGCCGGCTTTGCCCGGCTGGAGGGCCGCGCCGTGCTGCTTTTGGCCGGCGATCCCTATCACTACGGTGGCTCGTGGACCGCGGATGCCTGCCAGAAGGTGGTGCGGTTCGCCGATCTCGCCGAAACCTTCCACCTCCCGGTCGTTTATCTGATGGATTGTCCGGGTTTCATGATCGGGCTCGACGCCGAGAAGGCGGCGACCATCCGCCACGGCGTGCGCGCGATGGCCGCCGTCAACCAGACCACCGTGCCCTGGTGCACCATCATCGTGCGCAATTCCTTCGGCGTCGCCGGCGTCGTGCATCAGCCGGCGGACCGCTTCTCGCTGCGCTATGCCTGGCCCTCGGCCTATTGGGGCTCGCTGCCGCTGGAAGGCGGCATCGAGGCAGCCTATAGCGCCGACATCGACGCGGCGGACGATCCCCAAGCCAAGCTGAAGGAGATCGAGGATCGTCTCAACAAGCTGCGCTCGCCGTTCCGCTCGGCGGAAAAATTCTGGGTCGAGGAGATCATCGACCCGCGCAAGACCCGTTCGCTGTTGTGCGAATTCGCCCGGCTGGCGGAGCCGCTGCGCACGCCGGGGCCGGCGACGAACATGAAGATCAGGCCGTAGTGAGAAGCGAATAGCGAGTAGAACCTTTCTATTCGCTACTCGCTATTCGCTATTCGCCCTCTTACACCGCCAATGGCTTAGGCACCTTCGAGATCGCCAGCACGATCAGCGCCGCGACAACGCACAGCGCGCCGGCGGCGAAGAAGGCGGGCAGATAGCTTGCCAGCAAGGTGCGCGACAGGCCGGCGCCGAACGCCGCCACGCCGGCGCCCAGTTGGTGGCCGGCAAAAATCCAGCCGAACACCAGGTTGGCGCGGTCCGGGCCGAACCGTTGGGCGGTCAGCCGCACCGTCGGCGGCACGGTGGCGATCCAGTCCAGTCCATAGAACATCGCAAACAGCGACAGGCCGTAGAACGAGAAATCGGAGAACGGCAGGAACAACAGCGACAGGCCGCGCAGGCCGTAATACCAGAACAAGAGAAAGCGGTTGTCGTAACGGTCCGACAGCCAGCCCGAGACGATGGTGCCGAAGAAATCGAATACGCCCATGGCGGCGAGCAGGCTCGCAGCCTGGACCTGCGGAATACCGAAATCGAGGCACATCGGGATCAGGTGAACCTGGATCAGGCCGTTGGTGGAGGCGCCGCAGATGAAGAAGGTGGCGAACAGGATCCAGAACACGCGCGTCTTCGCCGCATCGCGCAGCGTGCCAAGTGCCGCGGCCATGATCGGCGCACGGTTTGGAGGCGGCAGCGGCAACGGCTCCTTGCCTTCGTCGCCGAACGGTCGCAAGCCGACATCGCTGGGCCGGTCGCGCATCACCATCAGAACCGCAAAAGCTGCGACGGCGAGCATGACACACATCAGCCCCAGCGCCGTGCGCCAGCCCAGCCGTTCGGTCAGGCTCGCCAGCAGCGGCAGGAACACCAACTGGCCCGTTGCCGCGCTCGCGGTAAGAATGCCGACCACCAGCCCGCGCCGCGCGGAAAACCACCGCGCCGCGACGGTGGCGCCCAGCACCAGCGCGGTCATGCCGGTGCCGATGCCGACCACGACGCCCCACAGCACCATCAGCTGCCAGACCTTGGTCATGGCCAGCGATATCACCAGCGCCGAGACCACGGTCAGCAGCGCCGACAGCGTCACGTTGCGCAGGCCGTAGCGGTTCAGCAGCGCCGCGGCGAACGGCGCCATCAGCCCGAACAGGATGAAGCGGATCGACAGCGCCGAGGAAATCTCCGCGGTGGTCCAGCCGAACTCCTTCTGCAGCGGCACGATGAAAACGCCGGGCGCGCCGACCGCGCCGGCACTGATCAGCGCGGTCAGAAAGGTCACCCCGACCATCACCCAGCCGTAATGGATGTTACGGCGGGCGAGGGCGGCCGACAGCCAATTCGAGATCATGAAGTTTCCTGGCCGGAGGTCCGGATTCTGATGAGGCTTAAGTTGGCGATGATCTTAGGCGCATCAGTGCATGATGCGCTCCACCGCGATCGCGGTGGCCTCGCCGCCGCCGATGCAGAGCGCCGCGACGCCGCGCCTGAGGTGGTGGGCTGCGAGCGCGTGCAGCAGCGTCACGATCAGCCGCGCACCGGTGGCGCCGATCGGATGGCCGAGCGCACAGGCCCCGCCATTGATGTTCAGCTTCTCGCGGGGGATCCCGAGATCGCGCTGCGCCGCCATCGCCACGACAGCGAAGGCCTCGTTGATCTCGAACAGATCGACGTCGCCGACGCTCCAGCCGACCTTGTCGAGCAGCTTGCGGATCGCCGGGATCGGCGCCGTGGTGAACCATTGCGGTTCCTGGCTGTGGGTGGCGTGGCCCCTGATCTCGGCGAGAACCGGCAGGCCATCGCGATCGGCGCGCGATCGCTTTGCCAGAATCAGCGCCGCGGCGCCATCGGCATTGGCGGAGGAGGCCGCCGGTGTGATGGTGCCGTTGGCGCGGAAGGCCGGCTTCAGCCCGGGAATCTTGGCAGGATCGACCTTCAGCGGATGCTCGTCATTGGCGATGATGCGCGGGCCGGCTTTTTCGCTCACGGTGACCGGGACGATCTCGGCCTTGAATGCGCCGCTTTCGACCGCCTTGCGGGCGCGCGTCAGCGTCTCCATTGCGTAGGCGTCCTGGGTGCTACGGGTGAACTGATAGGCTTCCGCCGTGGCTTCGCCGAAATCGCCCATCGAACGGCCGCTCTCATAGGCATCCTCGAGGCCGTCCAGGAACATGTGGTCGATGATGCGGTCATGACCGGCGCGGTAGCCGCCGCGCGCCTTGGCCAGCAAATAGGGCGCGTTGGTCATGCTCTCCATGCCGCCGGACAGCACGATCTCGGCGGAACCCGCGTTGATGATGTCATGCGCCAGCATGGTGGCCTTCATGCCGGAGCCGCAGACCTTGTTGACGGTGGTGGCGCCGGTCGCATCCCTCAGCCCGGCGCCGCGCGCGGCCTGTCGCGCCGGCGCCTGACCTTGTCCGGCCGGCAGCACGCAACCCATCAAGACTTCGTCGATCCGGTCGGGCGACAGTCCGGCCCGCTCGACGGCGGCGCCGATCACGTGGGAACCGAGCTGGTGGGCGCTAAAGGGCGAAAGATCGCCCATGAACCTGCCCAGCGGTGTGCGGGCGGCGGAAACGATGACGACGGAATCGGAAACTGCGGCCATGGCGAAGGCTCCTGCATTGATCGGGAAGGGTCATTTAAATTATGTTCATCATATGATGCGCCGCAAAAAATGCAACGGCGGTGGCTGATAAATTCTCGCGAGGTAGAGGCCTGGGGCCTGGGCTTGCCTGCTCAGGGCGTCGGACCAGGGGGTCGCGAGAGGATTGCACGGCGCATCGGAAATGGCTCAACTAGGCCCAATACTGTTCTGGCCATACTCCTCACGCCCTGGTCGCGAGACACGGTTCGCCATGCAAGATCAAATCGCCAGAACTGTCGGAGCCCTATTCATAAGCAGAGATGGCAAAGTGCTTCTCGGCCTGCGCGCGCCCTCGAAAAAGGCTTGGCCGCGCCATTGGGATACGATCGGCGGGCGCGTAGAGGACGGCGAGAGCCTCGATGAAGCTTCCGACTATCCTCTGTTTGCCCAGTCGGCCATGACGGGGAAGGCAACCTAGTGCCACCTAGCGCCCGATCCTGCAATCCCCTGGGAACGCCGTTGAGGCGGCGGCCGTCGCATCGCGATCCCGCGGGCGCGAACAAACCACGGCCCCGCTCGCCCGGCTCACGCTGGCGGAAGCGCCTCGATCGCCTTGTAGACCGAGGTTACCGCGCCCTCCTGCCAGCCCGGCAGATAGCTGTAGGCATCGCCTGCCAGATAGAGTTGCCCCTGAGGCTTGATGATCGTCCGGTAGATTGCCGGCTGGCTGGAGGCGGTCGGGCCGGGCCAACCGCCGACCTGGAACGGCATGTACTGCCAGGCGATGGTAAGGCCTCTGTCGGTGTAGATCTCACTTTTGAAGCCGGGCTCGTTTGGTCCGGTGGAAGGGTGCAGGTGCTGGCCGCCTTCCAGCGCCTCGGCGATACGCTCCTTCTGCGTCAAATTGCCGAACGCTGTCGCTGTGCGACCGCGGTTGTAGGCACCGGTCAGCACGCCGGTGGGGGCATTGAAATCCTCCGAAGGGTACCAGATTTGCCCGATGTCGTCGTCGGTCCAGCTGATCCCGCCGTAGATGTGGTTTTGCTTCTCCCAGAAGCGGGTCCTCGCCTGCCAGCCCACCTTGATCGCCGGGGTCTGCTCGACCTCGCCCAACGCATCCTTGAAGTACTTGGGAAATTGACCGTCACCGTCGGCAAGGATTCCCTTCAGAAGGTTCGGCGCCATGGTCGAAATGCAAAAATCCGCGACCTCGACATGGCCATTGGTTACGACACGGATTTTCTTTGTTCCGGGGACGTTGTCGATGCGTGTCACGGGATACTCCAACAGAACGAGGTCGCCGACATAGCGGACGTGCCGTCCTCGCATCTCGCGCTCACGCGGATCGTTCGGGTGCAGCCTGATCGCCGCCTCGGGAATGGGCTGCAGCAGAAGCCGTTGCCAGATCCGATCCATGCCGCCCACCGGCTGCATCAGCGAATTCTGCCACACAATATTGTCGGCGTTAAACAGAAACGAGCCCGGCGTGAACTCCGGATCGCCACCACCGACAAAGCCCGATCCCAGCACCTCGTCCAGAGGCACCTTGTCCTTGATCGAGCCTGGGGTATCCCATCCACCCGGAAGCTCGCGGTAACCGAGCCGGGCGGATGACGGGAATTCACACTTGTCGTCCAGATCGCCGAATTGCTTGAGCAGATTGATCATGGCGCTTTTTTTGGGATCGCAGGTGTGATCTTCGATCTTCGCCCATTTGGCGGCGAGCTCGCCTCTCGTGCTGTAGGTGATCTGATTGTACGCAATGGGCTGGCCATCCCTGAATTTCTTGCTCCTCAGCAAATTGTAATTCGATTGAAAGATGTAGGGCTCCAGCTCGACACCGATCTCGCCGCAAAGTTGCAGCAGCGCCGCATGGTCGCTGGGGATCCGCCCCGGTCCGGCATTGAGGAACAGCTCGACAGGGGGTTTGCCCTTCTCCGGGATCCAGGTGTCGTCCGCGAACCTGCAGATCTGTTGCTCGCGTGCCGGCCCCTCCTTCTCTAGATAGCGGGAAACGTACATGTCCGGGAACAGGCGCTGTGGATTGTATTTATTGAACCACCATCGTTTGTAGGCCCCGTGCTGACCGTTGTCGTCGTCCGGCCGCACCGTCAGGCTGCGTCCACCGTAGCGGCTATCGGCCTCATAGATGGTGACCTAGAAGCCGGATCTCGCCAGTTTCCAGCCGGCGGTCAAACCGGCCTTGCCGGCGCCGATGACCGCAACGGTCCGGCCTTTGCCGAAATCCCGCGGCAGATCCGGCGTGGCGGCGCGTGCCGGTCGCATTCCGAGCGGCGGCAGGGCTGCACCTGCCGCCA
>NZ_JBEKXH010000388.1:0-6120 GCF_049512235.1 Bradyrhizobium sp. | reverse complement strand
GGTCGAAAAGGGCATGGCGGTCCGCACCGAACCGCACCCACGATTTTATACCGACCCCACCGACACGGTGCCGATTGCGGTGCCGGCGCTGGTGCGGAATTGGTGGCCGATGATGTTCTTCTGCGTGTTCAAGGCACCGGCCGAGGGCCGCACCCATATCTTCCGGCCGAATGAACCGTTCGCACAGATCATCGTGATACCGGAGGAAGCCTCCTTTGAACTCGAGCCAATGGACGAGGAGGAATCAGCCGAGCGCGAGTTGCAGGCGCGGCGCATTTACAACAGCCGGCCGGCGCTATCGGCCGGAACGGAATGGACCTCGTCGACCGATACCGTGTTTGACGGCACCTACCGGCATCTGCATCGCGCGGCCAAGGAAAAGGCCCGTCAGGAATGACCGCCAAAAAAACAGGACCCTGAGGTCCTGTTGAAGATAAGCGCTGGCGCGCAACCGCCATCGTTGCCGCGATCAATAGTGGTTATGGTGATGGTGGTGGTGATGATGGTGGTGGTGGTGATGGTGTCGGCGGGGCCCCAGGACGATGCGGGGAACGATCCTGCGATAGGCGTGGTGGTGGTGGTGATGGTGATGATGGTGGTACTGCACGAGCTGAATATTATCGTCCGCTGACGAAGCCGGTGCGTACTGATCGACCGCCTGCAGCAGCGCAGCGGCGTTCCGAATCGGCTCGAGCAGGTCGGCGAACGAGTTCGCCCGCAAGACGTCGGTCGGGACCGGACTCGGTGCGGGTGCGGCCTGGGCGGCGCCGAATGTTCCAAGCGTGGCTATCGCGCCTAATAGTCCCGCGATTTTCTTTTCCATACTTCTAATTCTCCTCCAGTGACTGTGCCGGGCGCACTACCCGGTAGCCGAAAACGTTGCCGGCTTGAAATGGTTCCCGGGCATTTCTCGTGTCGCATGCTTGTCCGGAACGAGGCTACCGCGGCGCACTCGGTCCGGCGCGCCGCAGGAATTGCAACAGCAGCCGGCTCACCTCGGCCGGCTGCTCCTGTTGCACCCAATGGCCGGCACCATCGACCAGATGGCATCCGAGCATGCGTGTGCAGGTGCTCGCCTGCATGGCCTCGTAGACGCCGGGGCGCTGATAGATGCCCCAGTCATGGCTGCCCGAGATGAAGCAGGAGGGCACGTCGATGGTGCGACCCGACCAGGTTTCGAGCTCGGCAGTGAACACGCCGGAAGTACCGCAGCGATACCATTGCAGCCCACCCTGGAATCCGGTGCGTTCATATTCAGCGCTGTAGAAGGCGAGTTCGCGGTCGGGCAACCATTTGTTCGCCGCGATTATACCCGCTGAGGGCATTTCCTCCGCGACGGTCTCGGCCATGTTCTTGGCGAGATCCATCACGTAGTAGGTCGGCAGTTTCGCCAGCTCGTTCACGGACCACGATTTCAGCGGATAGGGCTTGTTGTCTTTCCAGTCCGCGCTCTTGTGATGGTAATAGGCGCGCAGGAAATCGTGCAAGCCTTGCGGCGCGTGGTGCATATCCGCATTGGCCTCGCGCGTCGAGTAGTACCATTGATAATGCTTGCGCGGTCGCGGCAGCGCCGCCAGCTCGCGGTGCACGGGGTCGTCGAATTGGGGTTTCGACGGTGCATCAGCCGTGTTGAAAGCGAGCTGTGGCGGGCCTGCGAACGGCGCGCTCATCAGCACCACCGAACGAAACACATCGGGCCGCACCACCGCGCACCAGGCGGCGACGGAAGAGCCGAAATCGTGCCCGACCACGGCATCGACCGTGCGATAGCCAAAGGCCGAAACCAGGCCCAGCGCATCGCGCACCAGATTGAGAAGCCGGAACGAGGCGAGATCGCCGTCGTAGTTGACATCCCAGCCGGTGGTGCGGCCGTAACCGCGCTGGTCCGGCGCGATCACGTGATAGCCGGCCTCCGCCAGCGCCGGCATCACCCTGCGCCAGCTGAAGGCGAGCTCGGGAAAACCGTGCAGCAGCAACAGGCACGGCCGGCCTGGGGTTTCGAAGCCGGCTTCCAGCACATGCATGCGCAGGCCGTTGATGTCGTCGATATGGCGCGTTCGGATGCCGGCGGGGAGGGGGATCGCGGGAAGCGAAGGGGACGGCTGCATTGGCTGCATCTCCACATCTACTAAGGCCAGCCGGATCTGCTCTTCTCCCCTCCCCCCGCGGAGCGCCGCGGAGCGGTGGGGAGGGGTCGGGGGTGGGGGAACATCGGCGGAAACCGCTGCTTCGGTGAACGCCGCGCCACCCCCCACCCCCGACCCCTCCCCGCCACGCGCGATGCGCGCGGGGGGAGGGGAGCTCTAAAGGCCCTGTTAAGCTTAATTTTCTATTGTGACCGCCAGCTAAAGAGGAGCACTCCGCGGCTGCGTCGGGCCAGAAAAGTCTGATCTTGAATTTCGTCGAGTTGAGATCGGATAGATGTGCGGAGTTGCGCATAGGGCCCGTATATTTACGGCTGCGCTGAGTATCTCAGTCGTCGCCGCGCCGGCAATTGGTCATGCCCAGGTTGCTCCCAGTCAATTCACGCCGCAAAACCTTCGTCCGGATTCGCCTTCACGCAATCAGGGGATCGTGCTGCCCGGTTGGTCGGCCGTGTCCGCACCATCAGGTGCGGAGAACCTCAATGTCCTGATCGATGACGTCGAGGTCGACGGCGCCTTCGCCGAGCTTTCGCCGGCTATTGCGGCATGGGTCCAGGGCATCAAGGGCCGGCGGATCAGCGTCGCAGCGATCTATGCCGCGGCGGCCAAGCTTGAACGAATCCATGCCGAAGCCGGCTATCCCCTGGTGCGGGTCGTGATACCTCCCCAGAACCTCCTCGATCACGGCCGGCTCGTCGTTGTTGTCGTCGATGGCTTCATCGAAGCAATCGACGTCGCAGGCGTTCCCGAACGCGCGGCCGCGGTGGTGGCGGCGCGCACTGGTTTCCTGGTCGGCCGCCGTCACGTCACGATCGCCGAGATCGAGCGCGCGCTTCTGATCGCCGGCGATGTTCCAGGCCTGAAGCTGCGAAGCACGATCATGCACGGCCGTCGCGAGGGTGGCGTCCGGCTGGTGCTCGAAGGCGAGCATCGCCTGGTGTCGGGTTCGGTCGGTGCCGACGATCATCTCTCGCAGGCGCTCGGTACCTGGCAATGGCATAGTTCGGTCGCGTTCAACAGCGCCTTCGGCTTCGGCGAGCAGTTTTACGGCACGCTCGGCCTCGGAGCCGATCTCCGGGCCGTGACCGAAGGCAGTTCGCCGCTCGCCGTCTATGGCGGTGGCGCCGTGGTTCCGATCGGCCTTAATGGCATCACCCTCAACCCGGAATACACGCGTTCGACGACGCGCACGGCGCAGGCGCCGGGTGTGCCGGCAACGCTCGGCAGCTTCGAGCGCTATGCCCTGCGATTGCGCGATCCGCTGCTGCTGACGAGAAAAACCTCGCTTTATCTCAATCTTTCGCTCGAAGAGGTGACCCAGCAGGTGGCGGCGCCCGATTTCGGCGTGATGCTCAACAGCGATCGCTACGCGGTACTTCGGGCCGGCCCGGACTACACCACGACGCTGCTTTGGGGGGAGAGCCTGCAATTCGGCGCTGGTCTGTCCCAGGGCCTCGGCGGCCGCACCGCGGCGGATGCGTCGGCATCCAACGTGCCGCTGTCGCGCCTGGGCGCCGGACCGGATTTCACCAAGTTCACCGCGAATGCGCGGCTGTCCCAGCCATTGCCTGCCGGGATGCGTCTCGATCTGATCGGAGCGGGACAGGACTCGCTGGGGAAGCCGATGTTGCGGCCGGAACAAATCGCGCTGGACGGCAGCGATGCGGTGTCGGCGTTTGCGTCCGGAACCTTCACCGCCGATCAGGGCGTTACCTTGCGCGGCGAACTCGCGCGGCCGTTCGCGGTGAGCCTGAATGCCGCTAGCGCCGTCGTGTCCCCCTATCTGTTCAGCTCGTACGGGCGCGGCTGGCTGATCGATGCAACGAGCGTCGAGCAGTCGGTGATCAATGCCCGCGCATTCGGCTTCGGCGTTCGCGGCAGCGTCGAAGCCAAGTCAGGCCTGCCGGCGGCCAGCTTCGGGCTCGAGCTCGGACGCGGAACCACCGACATGCCCGGCATCCGGCAGGGCTGGCGCGCCAACGTCAATGCATCGGCGCTGTTCTGATGCGCTGGCGCCCTTGGGCGAGCATTTAAGGGCCTTATTAACGTTAAGTTCCTATGGTGACCGCTGGCTGAGGGGGAAACGCTCCGTAAGCCGTGTCGGGCCAGAAAAGTCTGATCTTGCGTTTCGTTGAGTTGAGATCAGAAATATGTGCCGACGTGTGCATAGGGCCCGTATATTGGCGGCGGCGCTGAGTATCTCAGCGGTGGCGGTGCCGACTTTTTGTCGTGCCCAGGTCGCTTCCCCCAGTCAGCTGACGCCACAAAGCCTTCGTCCGGATGCCGGCTCGCGCAATCCGGGGATCTTGTTGCCCGGGCCTGCCGCGGCGACCGCGCCACAAGGGGCCGAGAACCTCAATGTCGTGATCGATGACGTTGAGGTCGACGGCGCCTTCCCGGAGCTTTCGGCCGCGACCGCGGCCTGGGTCGGGCAGATCCGGGGCCGGCGGATCAGCCTCGCGCAGATCTATGCGGACGCGGCGGCGCTCGAACGCCTTCATGCCGAAGCCGGATATCCGCTGGCACGGGTGGTGATTCCTCCGCAGAAGCTGGTCGATCATGGCCGGCTCGTCGTTCTCGTCATCGATGGATTCATCGAAGCGATCGATCTGACCGGGGTTCCGGAACGGGCGGTCGATGTGGTGGCGGCGCGCACCGATTTCCTGGTCGGTCGCCGCCACGTCACGATCGGCGAGATCGAGCGCGCCCTCCTGATCGCGGGCGACGTGCCGGGCCTGAAGCTTAAAAGCACGCTGCTGCGGGGCGGTCGCGAGGGCGGCGTCAAGCTGCTGCTCGAAGGCGGGCATGATCTCATATCGGGATCGCTCGGCGGCGACGATCGTCTCTCCAAATCACTGGGGACCTGGCAATTGCGGGGTTCTGTCGCGGTCAACAGCGCCTTCGGCGCTGGCGAACAGATTTATGCCACCGCGGGTCTCGGGGCTGACCTCAGAGCCGCGATCGACGGCACATCGCCGCTTGTGGTGTATGGCGGCGGCGTCGTGATTCCGATCGGCGCCGACGGCATCACGCTCAATCCGGAATATACCCACTCCACGACGCGCACGGCGGAGGCGCTGGGGGTGCCGGCCTCGCTGGGGACCTTTGAGCGCTATGCCCTGCGGTTGCGCGATCCCTTGCTTTTGACGCGCAAGACGTCGCTGTACCTGAATGTTTCGCTGGAAGAGGTGAGCCAGCAGTTGGCGGCGCCGGATTTCGGCGTGACCCTCAACAGCGATCGCTACGCGGTGCTGCGGGCCGGCCCGGACACCACCATGACGCTGCCCTGGGGCGAGAGCCTGCAACTCGGTGCCAATCTGTCGCAGGGCCTCGGCGGCCGCACCGCCGCCGAAGCGGCGGCGTCCGGGGTGCCACTGTCGCGTCTGGGGGCCGGACCCGAATTCACCAAGCTGACCGCGAATGCGCGGTTGTCGCAGCCCATGCCCTACGAGCTGCGCCTCGATCTGATCGGAGCCGGACAATACTCGCTCGGCAAGCCGATGATGCGGCCCGAACAGATCGCGCTCGACGGCAACGACGCGGTATCGGCGTTTGCCTCCGGCAGCTTCACCGCCGATCAGGGAGTGACCTTGCGCGGCGAGCTCTCGCGGCCGTTCGCGGTAAGCTTCAATGCCGTCAATGCCGTGTTGTCCCCGTATCTGTTCAGTTCCTACGGCCGCGGCTGGCTGGCAGATGCCACCAGCGTCGAGCAGTCGGTCATCAATGCCAGCGCATTCGGGGTCGGCGTTCGCGGCAACGTCGAAGCCAAGGCCGGCCTGCCGGCAGCCAGCCTCGGGATCGAACTCGGGCGCGGATACACCGACGTGGCCGGTATCCGGCAGGGCTGGCGCGCCAACGTCACCGCATCAGCGCTGTTCTGATGCGCAGGCCATCTGAGCCGCGCACGGTGCTTGCTTACCCTCCCCTGGAGGGGGAGGGTCGCTCGCTTGGACGAAGCAGCGCTTCGACCAAGCGA
>NZ_JBEKXH010000387.1:0-6137 GCF_049512235.1 Bradyrhizobium sp. | reverse complement strand
GCCGGCCGCTGCCGCGGCAGCACCCTCGATCGCGGCCTGCAGGACGACCGATCGGGCCAGCGCGCCATAAGCGATCATGAGGCCGACGGCGACACAGCTCGGCCCGATGAGAAGTCCGAGAGCGGCGGCCGCCGCGCCCGACGGTCCTCGCACGCGCTGGCCGATGAGGACGGCCAGATTGACGACATTCACCCCCGGCATGATGCGCGCGAGCGCCAGCGCGGCAGAAAACTCGGCTTCTCCGAGCCAGCCGCGCCGCTCGACGAAGGCGCGGTGCATCCAGGCTGAAACGCCGCCGCCGAAGCTCGACAGCCCGAGCTGGGAAAACAACAGGAAAAGCTCGACGAGACCGATGTCATCGGGCGTTTGCGTGGTGGAAGACGCACGCGTTTTGCGGTCTCCGAGCACGCCTTCAGCCCTTTCGATCAGATGCGTTGGAAACGTCGCCGAGGCGAGCGGTCCATTCCGCCTGCGACGCGTCAGTCCGATTCCGAAACAGTAGAACCCGAAGGTCCCGCTCGCGACAAATGCTGGAAGTATGTTTTCTCTAGACTACTTAAACGTGCTTTGGCAAGATGACGTTGAGCCATGGGAACAGAGCCCCATGTCGGTTTGGCCGATAAAAATCTAATCCTATCGCCGAGCCGGGCGGATATGCCGCCTTCGTTCTGGATCTCAAGGAGTCCGGCGATGCGCTCGCCGCGAACCCGGGAGGATAGCCGTGGCACTTTGGTCGATAAAGATCGTCGCAGGCGACAACGCCGGACACCCGGCCAAATTCGTTCCGCAGTTGCAAGAAGGCGGCCCGGAAGGCTTGTTGGCGCAGGCCGGCGATTCGATCAGCTGGGACAATACGACCACGCAGAGTCAGCAGCCCTGGCCGACCGACGACAAGTTCAATCCGCTTCCGCCGGACCAGGTGCGTCTGCGAGGGCAACCAAATTCCAATTACCTCTCGGATGAAATCCCGCCGGGCCATTCTTCACGGCCAAGCTGGATCGCTTTCGGGTCCGCCGGGACCGTGATGAAATACTGCTCCCTGCCGCATCCGCTTGCCCGGGGTTTGATCACGATCACGCATTAGATTCAGGCGTTGCGGCGACCGCCTGCAAGGGCGCCGCATCGCATACAGCCTCCGGGCCGGGCGCTGCTTGCAGGATCACACACGCAATAAAGACAATCGAAACCAAAAAAAGCCAAGGAGGCTGCGATGGCCCGGTGCGACGGTTTGCTTCGGAATGGCGAATGCCCTGGCCCGGTGGCGCCCCGCGCGCGATTTTCGATTCCCCGCCTCCCGGAGCGGTCAGGTAGCCGGGCTCCGTGGATGGCGGTTGCGGCAGCCACGCTGTTGTTGCTGCAAGCGCTGCCGACCCAGGCGCAACAACGGATCCGCCAGCCTCGGCCGCTGGCCAATCCGCCTTCGGCGTCGGCCGGCAAGCAATTCATTGCCTGTGCGGCCTCCGGCCAGCCGCTGCTGCGCGTGCCCGAGCTGGTCGCACAGGGGAACGTGCTGCGCGGAACGATCGTGCTCCAGGACACGCCGACACGGATGGACCTCGGACTTGGCAACGGCAACTGCCTTCCGCAATTCGTGCGAAACTTCCAGGGCGCCAACGCAACGCTTCCCGGCTACCCCGGTTCGATCCCGGCCGGCTATCCCGGCGGTCCCCCCGTCACCCAGTACGCCGATCCGGTGCCGGGCCCAACGCTGAGGGCGAACCTCGGCGACCTCGTCCAGTTGACTTTCCTCAATCACATCGATCCGGGTGACTATGGCGACTCGATCGACCGCGGAGAGCGCGGCCAGGGATGCGACGAGAGCAGCGCTCCCTATCCGGGTCTGGACGTGTTTCCCGACTGCTTCCACGGATCGAGCACCGGCAACATCCATTTCCACGGCACCCACACCAGCCCGAGCACGACCGGCGACGATGTCTTCATCGAAGTGCGGCCGTCGCCCCGCAGTGCGGGCGCTCCGACCGTTACCGAGCCGGTGGTGCAGGGGCCGTTCGAGAAGTTTTTCGCCGAATGCACACGACAGCTGAACAAGGGCGTGTTGGCGCAATGGCCCAGGAACTGGGGTGATTTTCCGCCGGAACTGGTGGTTCAGCAATTGAACCTGCTCAACCAATATGACGCCGACCCGGCGATCTTGAACAAGCTGCTGCCGGTCGACCTGAAGCAATGGGCCGAGGGGGCCTGGCCTCAATATTATATCGGCGCTTTTCCCTATTGCTTCCGCCTGCCTGAATACAAAGACAAGGTTTGGCCTCCTGCGGCGCCCGCGCACCCTGCCGCGCATGGCGCGATGGCCGCCAACGCGGGCCCGCCGCTGCTGATGGGCCAGGCGCCCGGAACGCACTGGTACCACGCCCACAAGCACGGTTCGACGACCGTCAACGTGGCCAACGGCATGACCGGTGTTTTCATCATCGAAGGCGCCTCCTATGACGGCGCATTGAACCAGTTCTACAACGTCGGCTGGACCGGTCAGCAGCCGTGGACGCGTTCCCAGCCGGTGCTCGTCATCAACCAATTGGGCGTCAGCCCGAATCTGGCCGGCGGAGGAACAGGAGCCGGGCCGCTGCCGTTTTCGGTCAATGGCCGCTCCCAACCGGTCATCACCATGCAGCCCGGTCAGGTACAGCTCTGGCGCATTGCCAACACGTCGTCGCGCGGCGGCGTGTTCGTCGCAGGCTTCGCGCCGGCGGCGAACAGCTCGGCGCCAAGCTCGCCGCAGACGTTTGCCTGGAAGCAGATCGCGCAGGACGGCGTGCAGTTCAATGACGTGAACTATGAAAACAGCCAGAACCCCCAGCTGCTGCTTGCGGCGGGCAATCGCGCCGACGTGCTGGTTCAGGCGCCGAAAACGCCCGGCCAATATGTGTTGCTGACCCAGCAGGTGCGGAGCAGGTGCGCGACGGTGCCGCTCGCCCTGATCCCGAACCTGCCGACCACTCCACCGAAACCGATTTGCGCGGCGGATGATACGACCCCGGTGCCGCTGTTGGCCGTGTCTGTGACCGCCGGCGCGCCGGCGACCGGCAATCAGGCGCAGTTCATTCCGGCGAGCGAGCTGAAGACGGTGTTTCCGCCGTTCCTCCGGGACATCACGGACGCCGAGGTGACGGGCACCAAGACCGTCGTTTTCGAATCCGTGCCGACGAACGGCAGTCCGGGCGTCATGCACACCATTGACGGGCACAAGTTCGACGGCAATGTCGGCGAAGTGGTCATGCTCAACACCGTCGAGGAGTGGAAGATCGTCAACAGCACCGTCAACGGCGCCGTCAAGAACGGCAGCGTCGTCGCGACCGACCCGCCCGGCATCGTCGATCATCCATTCCACATCCACATCAATCCGTTCCAGATCGTGGAATTCTTCGATCCCAACGAGCTGCTGCCCGGTACCTCGACCTACAAGTATGTGTTCGTGAAATCGGCGACCCAGCCCCTTCCCGTGCTTCAGTCCGGCCAATGTCTGCTGTTCTATGACAAGCCCGACACCTGGAAGCCCTGCGACAGCGGGCCCAAGACCAATCTGATCTGGTGGGACGTCTTCATGATCCCGTCGGCGCGGGCCGTCTTCATCGACAACAACAGCCAATCGGTCACCGTCCCCGGCTATTTCAAGATGCGCAGCCGCTTCGTCGACTTTGCCGGCCAGTACGTGCTGCATTGCCACATCCTGGCGCACGAAGACCGGGGCATGATGACCGTCGTCGAGGTGGTGCCGTTCACGACCGCGTATTCGCATCAGTGAATGATGGCAACGCGATCCAGGCGCTATGCGCGTCCGGCGCCGCCCTGGCCGCGCCGTTACGGCAGGATGCCGCCGATGTCCGCCTTTGACAGCGTCGCCGCCACCTTCGAGCGCCACCGCGCCCTCCCGGATGGGGTGCCCCAGGCGATCCGGGCCGCGGTGCTGAAGGCCGCCGACGCCGCTTCGCCGCGGCTGCTCGATCTCGGCGCCGGCGCCGGGCGGATCGGCTGGCCGTTCGTCGCGGCGGGCGACGATTATGTCGGCATCGATCTCTCATCCGGCATGCTGCGGACGTTCATGCGGCGTGCGGAGGGCCGTCACGCCCCGCGCCTGGTGCAGGCGGACGGCGAACACCTGCCGTTTCGCGACGCCACGTTCGACACGGTCATGCTGATCCAGGTGTTCGGCGGCATGCGCGGCTGGCGGCGGCTCCTCGCCGAAGCGCGGCGCGTGCTGCGCCGCGCGGGCGTGCTGGTGCTCGGCCGCACGGTCGCGCCGCCCGACGGCCTCGATGCGCGGATGAAAGCGCAGCTGGCATTGGTGCTCGACGCGATGGGCGCGCCATCCGATCGGACCAACACGCGGCAGGACGCGCAAGCCTGGCTCGAGCAAACGGCGCAACCCACGCGCCTCGTTGCGGCGAAGTGGACCGCCGAGCGCACGCCGAGCGGGTTCGTCGGGCGCCACCGCACCGGGGCGCGGTTTTCGGCGCTGCCGGCCGCGGTCCAGGAGGAGGCGCTGCGCAGGCTCGCGGCCTGGGCGGAGGCGACGTTCGGCTCGCTCGATGCGGCTTGCGCCGAGCCGCATGCCTTCGAGCTGCAGCTGTTCAAGTTTTCATGAGGGGGGCAAGCGGAATGTACGAAACAACGGACAACGCCATGCTGACCGAGCTGGGACGGCGGCTGGTCGGCGGCTCGCTCAGCGATCAGGCGATCCAGCGCGCCACCGAAGCGACGCCGAACTTCGCCATTCTGCCATGGGTGAACGTGGTCAAGATCGGCGGACAGAGCATCATGGACCGCGGCCGCAGCGCCGTCGGTCCGGTGGTCGAGGAGATCGTCGCCAACCTGCATCGTCACAAGATGATCCTGGGCACCGGCGCGGGCACCCGCGCCCGCCACGTCTACAGCCTCGCGATCGATCTCGGCCTGCCGACCGGCGTCCTCACCGTGCTGGGCACCGCCGTCGCCTGGCAGAATGCGCAGATGCTGCAATACCTGCTGGCGAAGCATGGCATCGCGTTTCTTGAGCCGGAAGGGTTTGCCTCGCTGCCGCATTATCTGATGGAGCGCGGCGCGGTGATCTGCCAGGGCATGCCGCCCTACAAGCTGTGGGAGGCCAATCCCGACATCGGCAGGATCCCGCCGCAGCGCACCGATACCGGCTGCTTTCTGATCGCCGAAGTATTCGGCGCCAGGAAGATGATCTATGTCAAGGACGAGGACGGGCTCTTCACCGCCGACCCCAAGAAGGACCCGACCGCCCGGCACATCGCGCGGATCAGCGTGCAGGAGCTGCTGGCCCAGGACCTCCACGACCTGATCGTCGAGCGCTCGGTTCTCGACCTCATGCTGAACACGCGCAACATCGCCGAGATCCAGTTCGTCAACGGGCTGAAGCCGGGCCAACTGACCGCGGCCCTGGACGGCGAGCCGGTGGGATCGGTTATCTTCAATGCGGCCAACCGCGGAGCCGCAGCATGAATGAGGATCAATTCGGTGCCCAGCACGTCGCCTCGCGGCTGATGCGCGAATCGCTGATGGACAAGACGCTGATCGCCCGGACCGAAGCCCCCGTCCGTGCCATCCTGCCCAAGCTCAACGTGGTCCAGATCGGCGGCCTTTCGATCATGGACCGCGGCCCCAGCGCGATATTGCCGCTGCTCGACGAGATCGTCGCCAACCAGTCGGACCATACCCAGGTGATCGGCGTCGGCCCCGGTGTGCGCGCGCGCCATATCCTGTCGGTCGGCCTCGATCTCGGCCTGCCGACCGGGGCGCTCGCCACGCTGGCCGCCAAATCGTCGGCGCAGAATGCCTATATGGTGTCGTGCCTCTTGGCCAACCGCGGGTTTGTCTATCTCGAGGCGCCGTTCATGGTGCAGCTGCTGCCGGCGATGCTGGCGGCCGCGCGCGGCGCGGTGTTCAACGGCATTCCGCCCTATGATCTCTGGGAGCATCCGCCGGCGCTCGGCAAGATCCCGCCGCACGGCAGCGATGCCGGCTCCTACCTCGTCGGCGAGGTGTTCGGTGCGCGCTCGGTCATTCTGCTCAAGGATGTCGACGGCGTCCATGCCGCGGACCCGAAGAGGCATCCGCGCGCCGAATTCATTGCCGAGATCGGCGCCGCCGATTTGTTGCGCATGCAACTCGAG
>NZ_JBEKXH010000386.1:0-6142 GCF_049512235.1 Bradyrhizobium sp. | reverse complement strand
CGGCAGCGAGTTCATCGTCGATGGCGCGGGGCAGCGCGTAGCCATGGCCATGGGCCTCCCAGTGGACGGCAAAATCGCCGCGGGCGCACGCCTGCCGGAAACTCTCGGGGCTGACCTGTTCGTTGTCCTCGAAGCGCGAGGCCGCGCGGGTCACCACGCGGCGCGGAAAAACGATTCCGCCATCACCGGCGCAGGCCGTGCGGGCGAGACCGATCAGCGTGTCCTTGCCGGCACCGCTCGGACCGACCACGAGGATCAACCGGCCGGTCCCGATCACGGCTCACCGCTCACCGCGCTGGCCGGCAGTTCCGTCATGCCACGCGCCGTCCTTCGCGCCATACGCAACGGACCACCGGAATATCGCGGGCCACATGCACCCGGATCAGATCGGCGCGCTTGCCGATGGCGATCTCGCCGCGGTCGCCAAGACCGACCGCTTCGGCCGGGCGCTTGGTGACGGTGCGGATGGCGGAGGCGAGATCGATGGCCGGTACGCGCTGCGGCAGTTGCAGCGCCGCCATCAAAAGGCTGGAGGGGACGTAGTCCGACGACAGGATGTCCAACAGGCCCTCGCAAGCGAGATCGACGGCTGCGATGTTGCCGGAATGCGAGCCGCCGCGCACCACATTCGGCGCGCCCATCAGGATGCCGATGCCGGCCCGGTGCAGCCCGCGCGCGGCTTCCATCGTGGTCGGAAACTCCGCCACCGCCACGGAATCGCGAACGGCGTCGCTGACATTCTCCTCCGTGGTGTCGTCGTGACTGGCGAGCGGGATCGCGTAGTGGTGCGCCAGCGCCACGATCGCGGGCATGTTGGTAGCCGCATAGGCCTTCTGAGAGGCAATACGCCGTTCGAACAGTGTGTCGAGCTCGGCGTCGGTCATCCCGGCGCCCTTGCCGCGGTAATAGTCGCGCAGCTTGCCCTCGTCGCGAAACTGGCGCTGGCCCGGCGTGTGGTCCATCACTGACATCAGCCGCACATCCGGCCGGCCAATAAGCGCCTTGGCCTCCTCGACCACATCCGCGGCCGGGATTTCGCAGCGCAGATGCAGGAAATGATCGCATCGCAAGAGATCGGCCTCGCGCGCCGAAGCGATCGACTCGGCCATCAATCCTGCCCGGCCGTCTTCCCCGGCCCCGTCCTCGCGCCAGACCCGCAGCGAATCCAGCACCGTGGTGATGCCCGAGGTCGCCAGTTGCCCGTCATAGGAGACCACCGCGGCGATCGGATCCCAGAACACTTTTGGCCGCGGCACATAATGGGCTTCGAGATGGTCGGTGTGCAGTTCGATCAGACCGGGCATGATCAGATCGCCGTGGGCGTCCGCGCTGCCGGCAGGCGCCCTGCCCTCGCCGAAGCCGGCGATGCGGCCATCGGCGACAACAATCCAGCCGCGCTCGATCACGCGCTCGGCCAGAACGATTTTGGCATTGCCGATGACGGTTTCGGACCCGGTCGAACTCATATCCTCGTCATTTCCCGGCTCACCCTCTCTCCATCTCTATCTCTCACGACGAAGTCGCGCAACGTGACCGAGGTCGAAGGCGGCCGGCCCCTTTATCGGCGGAGAAATCATTGAAATCTCGCCGTAGAACTCGGACAACGAAATCAGGGCGGTTGCAGCGGCGTAAGCCGGCTCTATTCTGTGGCTATGACAAATGGCCCTCGTTATGCGATCTATTACGCGTCGGAGGCCGACAGTGAGCTGGATCGCTTCGGCAAGCAACTGCTCGGCTATGACGCCTATACCGGCGAGCAGCTGTCCTTTCCCGAGGGCATCGTGCAGAAGATGCCGGACTGGCGCGATCTGACACAGGATCCGCGCAAATACGGTTTTCATGCCACCCTGAAGGCGCCGCTGATATTGGCGCCCGGCAGGACCGAAGCCGCGCTGATGGCGGCCTGTGAAGGTTTTGCCGATACAGCGCGGCCGCTTCCCGTCATCGAACCCGTGGTCGATTCGATCAGCGGTTTTGTCGCACTGGTTCCGGCGGCACCGTCGGCCGAGCTGGCACAGCTCGCCGACGATTGCGTACGCGCATTCGATGTATTTCGTGCGCCGCTCACGGCCGAGGACCGGGGGCGGCGACAGCCTGCGGACTTGACGCCCAGGCAGCGCGAACATCTCGATCGCTGGGGCTATCCCTATGTGATGGAGGATTTCCGCTTCCACATGACCCTGACCGGCCGGCTGGCCGCCGGGCGACGCGCGGCCGTTCTGGCGATGCTGCGGGAAAGCTTTTCCGCCATCGGTCTCAAGACGCTGACAATCGACCGGATCGCCGTCTTCCGTCAGGCGGATGCGAATTCCCGCTTCCGTGTCATCAACAGCTGGAAATTGCGCATCGAATAGCCCCCATCACCGCTCCCATCTCGGCGCAAACCTATTGTGCGCGACCGCAGGTTGCGTCATATTTCGCGCGGTGAAATCGGGCGGGGTCTGGGATGCACGAGCAGGATGCGGGATTTGACATCGATCGTTATCGGCAAATGCTGGTGGAAGCCGTCGACGAGAGCAAACGCCTGGCGTTGATCGATCTGTTGATTCAGGAACGGGCGATGGACCGGCTGCAGGCTCATCGCGCCGCCGGAACCTCGCCCGCTGCCGAGCGCCCTGATCCAATATCATTATGACTTAGGCCCAGATTGATCTCGGCCCAGAGACGCGCCTCGCAGGGCATGAGCGCAACTGTCATATCGAAGGCACAAGCCCCAGCGGTCCGCCGCCGATCGAGCGCCGCTCTTGCGCTGGATGATCTTTACCGGGTTGACGATTTTTGCGGCGACGCTGCTTTGGCGCTTCGGTCTCATCAGGCTGATGATCGCTTCCACCGTCGCAACCGCAAATTCCCGACAAGACCACGGCGATGCCATCTCACGGGCGCGGAACCGTCCGCTTTTCTCCTATTTCGCATGACGAATTAAGCGGGCCGCGGTGCTGCGGCAAGAATAGCCGGGTGCCACGCCTTTCACCTAACCCCAGGGCATGTGTGCCCGGCTATTCGCAGCCGCATGGACCGACGCCGCTTGTGTCGTCGGCTGTTTTGGTTCGGCGGACCGCGGCCTAGTCCAGCCCCCGCTCGTGACTGAGGCGAACCATTTCCTCGATGAAGACCGCTTTCTGCTTGTCGTCGAGGCTCGTGAACAACGGTTCGGCGGCGTCGGCGACGTTGCGCTGATCGACCGCGCGGTCATCGAGGAACTGGGCCTCGTTGCGCATCTGCTCGATGATGTCGTCGGGCGGATCACGCTTGGCGCGCGCAATTCGCAAGTTGAGACGGTCGGCGCCGTTATGGCCGAGGTAATGCATGGCGCTGTTGAAGGCGGTCCAGTGCTTCTCCTGCTCCGGCGTGAGATTCAATTCGGCCTTGATGCGGTTGATGTTCGCATCGCTGGTCGCGACGATCTGTTCGGCGGTGAGTTGCGGCGCGGCCTCCTGGGTCAGTACTGCCGACTTGGATGCCTTGGCGCCCTTGATGGTCTTGGCGGTTTTCGCGGGACCGGGTGCTCTGGTCTCGTTCGCCGCCGGCGCCTGGCCGCTGTTGCCGACGCCCAGTACGCCCGTGAATACGCCGACCACCCCGCCGATCGCGCCTCCCAACACGCCACCGACCGGCCCGGCGGCCTTGTTGCCGGCCTGCGCTCCCTGCTGAACGCCCTGCACCAGGCCTTGGGCACGCGCCGCCGAATGCGTGTTGAGAAGCATGACCACAACTAACCCGAACACCGCGTGCAATCTCGATCTTGCACGCGCTGAGGATGTCGGGCTGATCATTGTTAGGCTCCATGGTCGATCTGGATATAATGGCGGAGGTTTGGGCCGGCACAGCTGCAGCCGTATCAGGACATTATCGTTTTTGCAGCAAGCGAGTCTACCATCGTACCGCTGCACGTGACCGGAAGAAGCTCAAGAGCTGGTTGCCCACATCAAAAGAAACCCGGAATGCGGGGGGCGCGATGTACCCCTTAATTCGATACCACTTCCGTTGACGCCGCAGACGGATGTGTGCGACGCAATAAATTCACCGGCCTCCGGCCAAACGGCATACGAAATCGAAGCACGAAAGGTTTTGTGCCGCCTAGTTCCAGCACAACATTAGTTCTAGACCATGAGCGACGTGTTTTCTCGACAGCGGCCTGCAATTCTGCTCTGATCTTGAAAACAAGAAAACCAAAGCAAATTTGGCTCACCACGGAGGGAAACGCCATGTCACGGAGCAAGCTGTCTCGACGACAATTCGTCACCGCCACCGCCCTTACATCCGCCGCACTGATCACCGCGCCGTATGTAAGGGGCGCTCATGCGGCCGGAAAACTCAGCATCGGCTTTTGGGATCACTGGGTGCCCGGAGCCATCAACGCCAGTACCGACCTCGTCAATGAATGGGCGGCTAAGGAGAAGGTCGAGGTTTCGATCGACTACATCACCAGCCAGGGCAACAAGATCCTGGTGACGATCGCGGCGGAAGCCCAGGCCAAGTCCGGTCACGACATTCTGGCCATGCCGACGTGGTGGCCCCACGCCAATTCCGACCTGCTGGAACCGGTCAACGACATCATGGAGCCGCTGATCAGGCAGAACGGCGCCGTGAACGGCACGGTGCAATATCTCGGCCAGCTGGACGGCAAGTGGCTCGGTGTGCCGGCCTGTGCCGGCAGCCAGATCAAGGGTCCCTGCTCGCGCATCGACCTCATGAAGAAATACGCCGGCATCGACGTCCAGGAGATGTATCCGGCAGGCAGCCCGCCCAAAGCCGACAATTGGACCACGGACACCTTTCTGAAGGCGGCGGAGGCCTGCCACAAGGGCGGGTTCCCGTTCGGGATCGGTCTTGGCGAGACCACCGACTCGGTTGATACCGCAGGCGCGTTTTTCCTGGCGTTCGGCGCCCAGCTGGTCAACGCCAAGGGCGACATCACGGTCAAGACCGACGAGGTGCGGCAGGCGCTTGAATTCTACAAGAAGCTGATCGCCTTCCTGCCACCGGATGTTTCGGCCTGGGATGATGCCTCCAACAATAAATGGCTGATTTCAGGCAAGGGCGCGATGATCATGAATCCGCCGAGCGCCTGGGCGGTTGCCAAGCGCGATGCGCCGGAGATCGCGGAGCAATGCTGGACCCACGGCTTCCCCATCGGACCGAGGGGCAGGTTCGCGCCGTTCCTGCCCTACTTCTGGACCACCTGGAATTTCTCCAAGAACAAGGAGGCGGCCAAGAGCCTGCTGGTCTACCTGTCGCAGCCGGCCGCGGTCGAGAAAATGGTCGATGCCAGCGGCGGCTATGACCTGCCGGCGTTCGAGAAGCTGACGACCTTCAAGATCTGGGCAGAGCAAGGACCGCCAAAAGGCACCCTGTTCCACTATCCAAATCCCTACAATCATCAAAAGTTGTCGATCGCCGCATCGCCGGCGCCGCCGAAGATCGCCCAGCAGATCTATGCGCAGGCCACCATCACCAAGATGTGCCTGAAATACTACCAGGGCGAGTCGATGGAAAATACGCTGGCCTGGGCCGAAGGCGAGTGCGAAGGCTTCATGCGCAGCTGACGCCCAAGGGATTTCGCCGCAGCGGTGCAAGGCCGCTGCGGCGCGCATCTGAAATGATCGCCATGCGGGCGGAGGCTGCGTGATGCCCGGCTTTCCCCTTCTGGATCAAATGCACGAGGAACATACCTCATGGTTGACGTCGCATTCCAACCGACCAGGGTTCAAGGCACCGCGGGCGTTCGCAGACGTTCAAGCCTGCGGACGACGCTGAAGCGCAAATCGACCGCGGCCTTTCTCATGACGCTGCCGCTGATCCTGCTGATCGCAATCATGGTGATCTATCCGGCGTTTTACTCGTTGCACTTGGCGACCCTCAACAAATCGATGCAGCGCTTCGTCGGCCTCGGGAATTTCACGTTCCTGTTCAAGCGCGAGACCTTCTGGATGGTCGTCAAGCAGTCCTGCATCTTCGCCCTCTCGGCGGTGTTCTTCAAGGCGCTGATCGGTTTCATCGTCGCCCATTTCGTGCACAACATTCCCACCAAAGGCCAGCGCAAGTGGCGCGGCATGCTGCTGGTGCCCTGGGTGATCCCGCCGGCCATGAGCACCCTGGCATGGCTGTGGCTGTTTGATCCGTCCTACAGCGCCTTCAA
>NZ_JBEKXH010000385.1:0-6152 GCF_049512235.1 Bradyrhizobium sp. | reverse complement strand
CGCGCGACGCGCGGCCCGATGGGCGTAATCCGCCTCCTCAATTTCCACAAACGGTAAGACCCATGTGGCAGTCCCCGAGTGGCGCCCCCCACCCCTCCCTCCCCCGCGAAGAGCGGGAGAGGGAGTGAGAGGACAACGCTCGTGGCCTGAACCGATTGGTTTCACGGAGTCGCTATCAGGTTCGCGCCCGCCAGCTTCATCCGGCCGCGATGGTCTGTGCGGTGCCGTGACCTTGGCTCTTGAACTCAAAACCCTCATAGCCGTTCTCGGCGATTTCGGCGCACTTCCGGCGATAGCCGCCGACGCCTTCCGGGCCGAGGTAGGGCAGGAAGCGGCGCGCCTTGCCGGCGATGTTGGCGCCCATGTACCAGGAATTGGCGCCGGTCATCAGGGTCGCGTTGACGACCTCGGCGACATGGGCGCCCCACGCGTCCTGGGCCTGCGGGCTCGCCTCGATCATGGCCAGCTTGTTTCGTCGCATATGGGCGATGCATTCGGTGATCCACTCGACGTGCTGCTCGATCGACACCGGCATGTTCGACAGCACCGAGGGGCTCTGCGGGCCGGTGATCGTGAACAGGTTCGGGTAGCCCGCGATGGCAAGGCCAAGATAGGTCTCTGGGCCGTCCTCCCACTCCTGCGCCAGCACCCTGCCGCCGCGCCCGGTGATGCCGAGTTTCTTCAGCGTGCCGGTCACCGCGTCGAAGCCGGTGGCGACGACGATAATGTCGAGCGGGTACTCCTTGCCGCCGGCGCGGATGCCGTTCGGCGTGACCTCCTCGATCGGGCCGTCGGTGCTCGCATCCACCAGCACCACGTTCCTCTTGTTGAAGGTCTCGAAATAGTTGGTGTCCAGCGGCTGGCGCTTGGTGCCGTAGGGATAGGTCTTGGGGGTCAGCCGCTCGGCGGTCGCCGGGTCGTTGACGATCGAGCGGATCCTGCGCTTGAGGTAGTCGGCAATGACGTCATTGGCCTCCTTGGAGAAGAACATGTCCTGGTAGTTGGCGAGCCAGAAGGCGAAGCCGCCGGCGTCCCACATCCTGTCGAATGCCTGCTCGCGTTCCTCGGGCGTCGTTTCGAGCACCGACTTCGGTATGAAATTCAGCTCGAAGCCGAAAAACGAGTCCTTGATACGCGCGCGGATGCCGTCGTAATCGGCCTTGCGCGCCCTGCTGATTTCGGGATCGACTTTGCCGTTGCGCGCCGGCACGCAGAAGGTCGGCGTGCGCTGGAACACCGTCAGGTGCTTGGCCTGCTGGGCGATCTCCGGGATCGCCTGCACCGCGGTCGCGCCCGAGCCGATGACGCCGACACGCTTGGCGGTGAAGTCGACGCCGTCATGCGGCCACCGGCTGGTGTGGTAGCACTTGCCTTCGAAAGCGCTCAGCCCCTTGTACGGGGGCATGTTGGCGGTCGAGAGCGCGCCGACCGCGGTGATGACAAAGCGCGCCGTGACGACGTCGCCCTTGTCGGTGCGCACGGTCCAGAGCTCGGTGTTGTCGTCGAAGGTGACCTCGACGACGCGCTTGCCGAACTGGATGTCGGGCTTGAGGTCGAAGCGCTCGGCGCAGTGCTCGAGGTAGCGCAGGATCTCGTCCTGTTCCGGATAGCGCTCGGACCACACCCATTCCTGCAGCAGGTTCTTGTCGAACGTGTAACAGTAGATGTAGCTGTCGGAGTCGCAGCGCGCGCCGGGATAGCGATTCCAGTACCAGGTGCCGCCGACGCCGTCGCCGGCCTCGAACACGGTAACGTTGAGGTCGAGCTTGTCGCGCAGCGAATGCAGCATGTACATGCCGGAGAAGCCGGCGCCGATGATGACCGCATCGAAGTTGGTTTTCGCGCTGGTCCGCTGCTTGTCATTTTGCACATTCGTCATGACACATCTCCCATTGTGAGGACTGTTCCGTGCATCTTCGGTTCAATTGTATTGTCGATATGGCACTGGTCAGTCCGCGCCGACCGCGGACCGACATCGCACCGCCTGGCGCTCACGACACCCCCTTGATCCCTTGGCTTCCGAAAGCCGGGGAGGCGTCGTGGCGCAGCGGGCCGGACGGCCGGCATCACGCTGCCGCGCGCGCCTCACCCGACGCATAGGCGGCGGTCTCGAAGTCCATGTAGCCGACAAACGAAGTCGGGTCGCCGAACGGCAGGATCTGCGTCGCCCAATAGCCGCCGAACCCGTTCTTGCGGTCGATCCAATAGAACGTGTTGGCGAGCCCGGCCCAGCCGATCGCCCCGGCCGGCCTTCCGGTCGGTGCCTCCTCGTCATTGACCATGAAAGTGTGGGACCAGGATTTCTTCAGGCCGGGGAAGAACTCGGCATCGTTGGACAGGGTAGGAATGATGCCGGGCAGCATCACGACCTTCTGGTGCGCCTGCAGTCCGTTCCGGACCGCGGTCTCGACCGTCTCTTTCTTGAGCACGCGGCCGCGCGGCCCGGCGCCGTCGTTCAGCCACATGCGGATGAATTTCATGTATTCACCGATCGAGGCGTAGAGTCCGTGGCCGCCCATGTGAACTTCCGGCTCAGGCGGCAATCGCAGATCGGGCAGCGGGGTCAGCGCCCCGCCGGCTTCGCGCTGGTGGATCACGGCGAGGCGGGCGCGCATCGAAGGCGTCGGCGAAAAGCTGATGTCCTCCATGCCGAGCGGCGCAAAGATCCGCTCCGTCATCACTTCGCCAAGCCGCTTGCCGCGGATGCTCTCGACGATCTGGCCGCACCAGTCGAGGTTGCTGCCATATTCCCATTTGTCGCCGGGATCGAACAGCAGCGGCGTCATCAGGGATGCCTTCGAGCAGGTGATCACGCTGGGCTGGCCGTGCTCCTGCGCCAGCCGCAGATAATCGGCGTTGAAGAAATCGTAGCCGAGGCCGGCGGTGTGCAGCATCAGCATGCGGGTGGTGATGTCGCGCTTCGGCGCCCGCAGCTTGGGCTTGCCGCCGGCGTCGAAGCCGTCGAGCACCCTGAGCTCGCCGATGTCGGGGACGTAGCTTTTGGCCGGGGCGTCGAGGTCGAGCTTGCCTTCCTCGACGCATTGCAGGACCGCCGTGCCGGTGATCGCCTTGGTGGTCGAGAAGATGGCGAAGACGGTGTCGGTCGCCATGGCCTGCCCGGAGCCAAGGCTGCGCTCGCCGGCGGCGCCCTCGTAGATGTTGGCCGAGCGGCTGGTGATCATCGCCACCACGCCGGGCACACGATCCTTGCCGGTCACGACCTTCTGCAGAATCCCGTCACATGCGCTTTTCAAGTTGTTACCCATCTTTAGTTCCTCCCGTTGAAGTTGGCCGAGTTTGCGTTTGATTTCTGATTATTCTCGACAGGCCGGCTGTGGTCCTCCGTTGTCACCTATTTGAAATCGGGCCGCATTCCGATTGTTCTGACGGTTGCGCGAACGCAAGCCCCACCGCGGCCGAAGCAGCAATAGTCAATGGCGTTCTCATCATGATTGAGCTCCTGGTCCGTGTTGAAATTTCGACCGAAGCGTCGCCGAGATTAGACCGGTTTCTTTCGGCCGGCTATGCATTTCCCACCTGCAATCGGAGGCGCTGAGAATCCGCTCTTGCTGACAACTGTCAGCGATACTGACAGTTCATCCCTGCAGACGCAGTGCGCCTAGCCTTGCCCCGGGCGTGAAAGTCTTGCATCGTCCCTGCGCATAACACGCAATAATTCAGGGGGAAACTTTGCGAGGAACCGTTGCGCCTGATTGATCATCTCTGCGTGCCCTATCGCCTGGAAGCGGAAACGGTGGAACTGGCCGACGGCGCCTGGGTCAGGCGCGTCTCCTATCCGGAACTGCCCGGCTGCACGGCGGAGTCCGACGTGGTCGAGGATGCGCTTTGTCAACTGGAGCGGAAGCGGATCGAGATCATCATCCATATGGTCGGCGAAGGCCGCGCACCGCCCGTGCCGCGCCCGCCGCTGCGGGATTGCGATCCGGCATGGGTCGCGAAAAAGGTCGGAGTGACGCCTGAGCTTGTGGCCCTGTTTGATCGCGAGGTGGCCACGATCGTCCCCAGGCAGCGCGGGATTTACTGAGCCGTTCTCATGAAAGCCGAAAGGGAAGCAACATGCTTTCGCAGCAAGACAATGAAACCCTGGTCCGGGTCGGTGCCGGCACCGCGATGGGATCGCTGTTCAGGTTGTTCTGGATTCCCTTTTTCTTCTCGAAGGATCTGGTCGCGGACGGGCAACCCAGGCGCGTGATGCTGCTGGGCGAAGATCTGGTGGCGTTCCGCGACAGCAAGGGACGCGTCGGCCTGCTCGCCAATGCCTGCGCCCACCGCGGCGCGCCGATGATGTTCGGCCGCAACGAGGATTGCGGGCTGCGCTGTGTCTATCACGGCTGGAAATATGACGTGACCGGCGCCGTGATCGACACGCCGGCGGAGCCGGTCAGGAGCCGGCTCAAGGATAAGGTCAGAATCATGGCCTATCCCTGCAGGGAGCGCGGCGGAATGGTCTGGGCCTATATGGGCCCGGAAACCACCGATGTGCCGCCTTTGCCAAACCTGGAATGGAACATGGTCCCGCAAGAGAATGTGCAGGTGTCGATCCGGGTGCAGGAATGCAACTGGCTGCAGGCGCTGGAGGGCGAGATCGATTCCGCGCACGCCCCCATTCTCCATGGCCGGATCGACTCCAAAGGTACAATCAGCGATTGGCTTGCCAAACGCGATCTGCGTCCGACGTTCGAGTGCATCCGGCAAGACTTCGGCATCAGCATTGCCGCGAAGCGGCATCTCGATGGCGAGAGGCTTTATTGGCGCGTCAACCAGTTCGTGACGCCGTTCTATTCCCTGGTACCGCCGCAATCGAAATTTCCCGACCTCAGCGGCCATGCCTGGGTGCCGATCGACGACAACCATACACTCTGCATCTTCTTCTCCTATCATCCCTCCGAGCCGCTGCCGGCGCGCACCCGGCAATTGTTCGAGGAGGGCCATCAGGGACGCGAGAGCGGTCATCCGAGCCGGCATGCTTTCGTCAAGCGCCCGGCCACCGTGCCGTTCTGCGACTACTGGACCCGCTTCACGCGCGAGAACGCATTCGAGTTCGACTATGAAAGCCAGGTCAACACCTGGTTCTCGGGGCTGCCCGGGCTGTGGATCCAGGACGGCGCCTGCCAGAGCGGAATCCAGCCGATCTTCGATCGGACCAGGGAACATCTGGGGTCCAGCGATACCGGCATCGCGATGACGCGGCGGCTGCTGCTGGAAGCCGTAAGCGCCTATCGCGACCGCGGTATCAAGCCCGCCGGTGTCACCAATCCCGACACTTTCATGGTGCGCGCCGTTTCGCTCACGCTGCCCGAAAGCACGTCATGGGTCGACTTCGGCCGTCCGCACATGGCCGCCAAGCTCGGTGCGGATTTCGGTTATGCGCTGTAGCGCAATTGCGCACCAAGGAGAACATGCCGTGACTGACCATGCGGCCTCCGGTGGCTTCGAGGTGCGCCTCTTTCGCAGCGGGCGCATCATTGCCGTGCCGCCGGGCGAGAGCATTCTCGACGTCCTGCTCGATGCCGGCGTCAATGTTTCCTTCTCCTGTACAGAAGGACACTGCGGCACCTGCGAATCCCGGGTGGTCGACGGCATTCCCGACCATCGTGATTCCTTCCTTGCCGAGGACGAAAAGGCCGAGAACAGCAAGATCATGATCTGCTGCTCGCGGTCGAAATCAAAGCTGCTGGTGCTTGATCTCTAGCCCATCTCTAGCCCAGCGGTTTTATCCAGGGGGGACTCAGGATGAGGTCATAGACTCCCCTCCCCCCACGCGCCTAGGGGATTCACACATCTCGAAAAGAGATTCTTTTTCAATTGGTTAGCGAGCTGCCCGGCCTGGGCCAGCAAGTATTGCCATAGTTGATGCAAGTGACTCTGATGACTCACATTTTTCGTCGATCTGACCGAGAAGATCGAATCAGATGTGTGCATGCCGTAGCCCCCCCGCGCTTGCGCGTGGTGGGGAGGGGTCGGGGGTGGGGGGTGGCGCGGCGTTCACCGGAGCAGCGGGTCCGCCGATGGACCCCCCACCCCCGACCCCTCCCCACCGCTTCGCGGGGGGAGGGGAGAAGATAACGGTGCCGGGGCTGCGCGCTGCCTGGGTGCAGGGCAATCGCATTTCAATTCATGGTCATTAACTT
>NZ_JBEKXH010000384.1:0-6200 GCF_049512235.1 Bradyrhizobium sp. | reverse complement strand
GGGCGGGCACCCCCACCCCAGCCCTCCCCCCGCGAAGTGCGGGAGAGGGGGCGCAGCATCGCAAGCTTCGATATGATTCGAACTTCGGAAACGCTCAACTAGGCTTGGCCGGGCCATAGGAATATAAAGCGGTATGGTCCAGCAGCGCCGCGATCCCCAACAACGCCCCTCGCCGGAAGCCCTGCTGGAAGCGGCCCGGCGCGAGGACCGCCGCGAGGGCCGGCTCAAGATCTTCGTCGGCGCCGCCCCCGGCGTCGGCAAGACCTACGAGATGCTGCAGAGCGCGCACGCCAAGCTCAAGGCCGGCGCCGACGTCGTGGTCGGCGTGGTCGAGACCCATGGACGAATCGAGACCGAGGCGCTGCTGCAAGGCCTTGAGGTCCTGCCGCGCAAGCGGCTCGAATACCGGGATCAGATGCTCGAGGAGATGGATCTCGACGCGCTGATCGCGCGCCATCCGCAGATCGCCCTGGTCGACGAATTGGCCCACAGCAACGCGCCCGGCAGCCGCCATCCCAAGCGCTATCTCGACGTCGAGGAACTGCTCTCGCGCGGCATCGACGTCTACACCGCGGTCAATATCCAGCACATCGAGAGCCTCAACGACGTGGTCGCCCAGATCACCCATGTGCGGGTGCGCGAGACCGTGCCGGATTCGGTATTCGACCGCGCCGACGCCATCGAACTGATTGACCTCACGCCGGACGACCTGATCCAGCGCCTGAAAGAGGGCAAGGTCTACGTTCCCAAACAGGCCGAGCGCGCGCTCGAGCATTATTTCTCGCCGGGCAACCTGACCGCGCTGCGCGAGCTGGCGTTGCGGCGGACCGCCGAGCGCGTCGACGAACAGCTGCTGACGCACATGCAGGCCAACGCCATCGCCGGCCCCTGGGCCGCGGGCGAGCGCATCCTGGTTTGCGTCAGCGAGGATCCGCGCGCGGCGGGGCTCGTGCGCTACACCAAGCGGATGGCGGACCGCCTGCATGCGCCCTGGACCGCCCTCAGCATCGAGACCCGGCGCAGCCTGCAACTGAGCGACGAGCAGCGCGACCGGCTGGCCGACACGCTGCGTCTGGCGGAAGCGCTGGGCGGCGAAGCGCTGACCATTCCCGGCGTGGGCCGCCGCATTGCCGACGATGTCTTAGGCTTTGCGCAGGCCAACAACGTCACCCAGATCATCATTGGAAAATCGGTGCGGTCGCTGTGGTTCGAACTCAGGCGCGGCTCGGTGGTGCACGATCTGGTGCGGCGCTCGGGAAACATCAGCGTCAACGTCATTGCCGGCGACGAACTGCCTCCCGGGCCCGCCGTCACGACCGCGGTGCAGACCGCCGCCCGGATCGAGCCATTCGATCCCAGGCCCTATCTGATGGCGCTGGTTTTCACCGCCATCGGCCTTGGCGCCGCGGCATTGATCCAGCCCATGTTCGGGATCGAAAACGTCGATCTGGTGTTTCTGACGGCCGTGGTCGGCGTCGCCGTGCGCTACGGCCTGTGGCCGTCATTGCTGGCCAGCGTTGCGGCGTCGCTGAGCTACAATTTCTTCTTTTTGCCGCCGATCTATACTTTCACGATCACCGATCCGACCAATATCGCGGCCTTCTTCTTTTTCATGCTGATCGCGATCCTGGTATCCAACGTGGCTGCGCGGGTGCGAACCCAGGCGGTCTCCGCGATCGGCCGGATACGGACCACGGAATTGCTGTACGCCTTCAGCCGCAAGCTCGCGAGCACCGCGAAGCTGGACGACGTGCTGTGGGCGACCGCCTACCAGACCGCGTTGATGCTCAAGGTCCGGGTGGTGCTGCTGCTGCCCGAGGAGGGCGTCCTGACGGTGAAGACCGGCTATCCGCCGGAGGATCAGCTCGACAAGGCCGATCTTGCCGCCGCCAACTGGGCGTGGGCCAACGATCGCCCCGCCGGGCGCGGCTCGGATACGCTGCCCGGCGCCAAGCGGCTGTTTCTTCCGATGCGGACCGGACGCGGGCCGATCGGCGTCATCGGTATCGACGACGACAGGACAGGCCCGCTGCTGACCCCGGATCAGCGTCGCCTGCTGGATGCTCTGGTCGATCAGGGCGCGCTCGCCATCGAGCGGGTGCTGCTGGTCGAGGACATGGATCGCGTCAAGCGCACCGTGGAATCGGACCGTCTGCGCTCGGCGCTGCTGACCTCGATCTCGCACGATCTCAAGACGCCGCTCGCCTCGGTTCTCGGCGCCGCCTCCACGATGCGGGACCTGGCCAGCGCGCTGAGCGAGACGGAAAAGCGCGACCTGCTCGCCACCGTGATCGACGAATCCGAGCGGCTCAACCGCTTCATCGCCAACCTGCTCGACATGACCAAGCTGGAATCCGGCGCCATCGTGCCCAATACGGCGCCGCACGATATCGGCGAGATCATCGGCAGCGCATTGCGGCGCGGAGCCAAGATCCTGTCGCGGCACCGGGTCTCGCTTGAACTCGCCGCCGATTTGCCGATGCTGGAGCTCGACGCCGTGCTGTTCGAGCAGGTGCTGTTCAACCTTCTCGACAATGCCGCGAAATATTCCCCGGCCGACACCACGATATCGATCAGGAGTGTGCGGGACAGGGATACCATAACCCTGCAGATATCGGACGAGGGCGACGGCATTCCGCCGGCGGAGCTGGAGAGCGTGTTTGACAAATTCTATCGCGCGCAGAAAGGCGATCATGTCCGTCCCGGCACCGGCCTTGGGCTTGCGATTTCCCGCGGCTTCGTCGAGGCCATGCATGGCACGATCTCGGCCGACAACCGCGCCGACCGCAGCGGTGCCGTGCTGACCATCCGGTTGCCGATCCCGGCCTCGTCGCAAGTTCTGGACACCGCCGCATGAACCCTACCCCGATCAAGGTTCTGGTCGTCGACGATGAGCCGCCGATCCGCAAATTGTTGCGGATGGGCTTGACAACGCAGGGCTACGAAATCCTGGAAGCCAGCAACGGCAAGATCGCGCTGGAAATGCTGGCCCAGAATCCGGCCCTCATCATTCTCGATCTCGGCCTGCCGGATATCCAGGGCCATGAACTCCTGCGCATGATCCGCGGTCGCAACGACAGCGTTCCGATCGTGGTGCTGTCGAGCCGTGGCGACGAGGCCGGCAAGGTCCAGGCGCTCGATCTCGGCGCCGACGATTACCTGACCAAGCCGTTCGGGATGGACGAACTGCTCGCCCGCATGCGCGCGGCCTTGCGGCATCAATTGCAGGTTCATGGCGAGCGCCCGGTCTTTCGCTCCGGCGATCTCGCGGTCGACCTGGTGCGGCGTATCGTCAAGGTCGGCGAGCGGGACGTAAAACTGTCGCCGAAGGAATACGAACTGCTGCGCGTTTTGGTGCAGCACGCCGGCAAGGTCCTGACCCACCGCTTTCTGCTGAAGGAATTATGGGACGAACTGACCGACGCGCAGTATCTGCGCGTCTATGTGCGCCAGCTCCGCCAGAAGATCGAACAGGACCCCGAGCGCCCGCAATTCGTGCTGACCGAAACCGGGATCGGGTACCGGCTGAGGGCGGGGGATTGAGGTGGGCAGCGAGCGGTGTCGCCTTTGCCTCGGTTCTTTGCGATTTCAGTCCTGCTTTGTTCTAGACGGATGGGCGCCAATGGCGTATAGGACGGTCCGTGTCCCGCAGGCTCATTACCGTAGCCGAAACGCCCCTGTTTGTGCGCCAGGCCGATGACGTCTGGGACAACGACGAACGCACCGCCTTTGTGAACTTCATCGCCAGCAATCCCGAGGCCGGCGACGTGATTCCGGACACCGGCGGTGTTCGGAAAGTGCGATGGAGCCGGAGCGGTGCCGGCAAGCGCGGCGGCGTCCGGGTGATTTACTACTATCACGATGCCAGCCTGCCATTATACCTGCTGCTGGTCTACGCGAAGGCACGACGCGAGGACCTGACGCCGGATGAGAAACGGATGGCGCGCAAGCTTGCCGCCATCCTGAAAGAGTAGAAGGGACTTTAGTGATGAGCAAATTCGCCAGGGAGTTGATCGAGAGCATGCAGCAGGCGGCCGGCCATGCTCGTGGCCGCAGGATCCCGGGCATGCGCGTGTCGAAAGTCGCGATCCCCGACGTCAAGGCGATCCGGCGCTCGCTCAGGATGTCGCAACACCGCTTCGCCACGGCCTATCGCATCCCGCTTGCAACGCTGAAGAACTGGGAACAAGGCCGCCGCCATCCCGACGCCCCCGCCGCCGCCTATCTGCTGGCCATCAAGCGCCGTCCCAAGGAAGTGATGGAGGCGGTTTCGTGAATGGCGTGGGTCAACACGGGGACTGCAAGGTGGATGAAACAGAGCACGGTTTCTCCGAAGGAGGGCGACGACAAGGGTCGCCCTTAGGATCGACATTACGTAGGGGCGCCCCTTGTGGGCGCCCTGTCTGAACCTCACCGTTGTTTCGTATTAGCCAACGGGTCGCGGCCCAGGTCGGGAGAGGGCGCGCAGCAGCGCAAGCGGCGAACAGGAAAGCTTGCTCGCTTCGTCGCAGGGACGTGGCTCCGATAACAGACATTCGCGCCGCATGATTCGAGGCGCGCCAACGGGCTGGCGGGATCGTCCTCGATCACAACCACCCCACCCGCCGGAACCGCCACCACAACCCCGCGCATGCCGCCAGGATCACGGCCCACACCGTGTAGTAACCATAGTCCCATTGCAGTTCCGGCATGTTCTTGAAGTTCATGCCGTAGATGCCGGCGATCATGGTCGGGATCGCGATGATGGCCAGCCACGAAGCAAGCTTCTTGGAGACCGCGGTCTCCTGGGCCTGGCCGACCAAGAGGCTCGCCTCGAAGGCAAACGCCAGCACCTCGCGCAGCGAATCGATCTGCTCCTGGACGGTGCGGACGTGGTCGGTGACGTCGCGGAACAAGGGACGCATGGTGGCGCGCACCATCGGTAGATTGTCATGCTCGAGCCGGCGGCAGACTTCCACCAGCGGCCCGACCGCGTGCCGCAGCCGCAGCAGGTCGCGGCGCAGCAGGTAAAGCCGCTCGATCTGCGCCCGGGTCATCGCGCTGGCCAGCACCTGCGCCTCCATGACCTCGACCTCCTCTTGGATGGTTTCGAGCACCGGCGAATAGTTGTCGACGATGAAATCGAGGATGGCGTAGAGGATGTAGTCCTCGCCCCGCGCCAGCGCCCGCGGGCAGCTCTCGCAGCGCTCGCGCACCGGCGCGTACGAGGTCGAGGCGCCATGGCGGACCGACACCAGATAGCCTTCGCCGACGAACAGATGGGTCTCGCCGAACGCGATGCTGTCGCCGACCAGCTGCGCGGTGCGCGCGACGATGAAAAGCCCGTCGCCATATTGTTCTATCTTCGGCCGCTGATGGGCATGGTCGGCGTCCTCGATGGCGAGATCGTGCAGCTGGAACTGGCGCTGCACACTGGTCAAGAGCGCCATGTCCGGCTCGCGCAGCCCGATCCAGACCACATGGCCCGGCCGCGCCCGCCAGCTGGAGGCTTCCTCGATGGCGATATTGGCGACGCGCCGGCCATCGACATAGGCGCCGGCCGCGACCACGCCCTCGGCGTTGATGGGCTCGGTAGCCGACGCGGCAGCTGGCGCGATGTTCATGGTTTCCGTCCCAATGCACGTCGTTGAGCTTTGCTACGATGCAAAAGCTTCGCGAAGGCTAACACCGGTGAGAGCAACGTCAAATGGAATGAGCGAACATAGCCCGGATGAGCCAACGGGTCGGCGCGAATGCGCCGCCCGATGACAGGCTCCGCGATATCCGGGTCTTCGCCGGCTCCCGCATATCGCGTTGCTCATGCGGGCTACTTGCTGCCGGCGCGCAATATCTGCGCGTCTATTTGCGCCAGCTCCGGCAGAAGATCGAGCAAGACCACGAGCGCCCGCAATTCGTGCTGACCGAGGGGGGGATAGGGTATCGGCTAAGGGGGGATTGGTTTTCGAACCCGAGGTCGATCACGAAGTGATCGGGTGAGCGGTGTTACCATCCGAGGCGTGAGGGCGAGGCGACGCTCTCTCACTCCCTCCCCCCGCTCTTGCGGCGGGGAGGGTGGGGTGGGGGGTGTCTCCGCAAACACCGCGGCCCGCGATAGACCCCCCACCCCCGACCCCTCCCCACCGCTGCGCGGGGGGAGGGGAGCGTAGGCAGCGCGGCTCCCTCACTGATGAGACTGACAAGGCCTTCGCCCGATGGTCTTG
>NZ_JBEKXH010000383.1:0-6203 GCF_049512235.1 Bradyrhizobium sp. | reverse complement strand
GTGCTGCAGGGCGAAGCCGGCCGCGAACATCGCCGGCATGGCAAACAGGGTCGCCAGGAAAGGGTCTACTCCGAGCCAGGTCGCCAGCGACAGGATCGCGAACGCCGCCAGCACGATCAGATCGCCATGGGCGAGGTTCACCAGCCGCATGATGCCGAAGATCAACGACAGCCCGGCGGCGAACAGCGCATAGAGGCCGCCGAGCAGAACGCCCTGGATGATGGTGCCGAGCCAATCCTGCATGCTCATTGTCCGAAATAAGCGACATGAATTTGTTGGCGCGAAAGTTCCTGGGCCCGTCCCGACAGCGACACCCTGCCCTCCTGGAAGCAATAAACCCGGTCGGCGACCTTCATCGCCTGCGCGATATCCTGCTCGACCAGGATGATGCTGGTGCCGCTCTGCTTGATGCGCGGCATCGCCTGGTAGATATCGCGGATGATAATCGGCGCCAGGCCGAGGCTGATCTCGTCGCATAACAGGACGCGCGGGTTCGACATCAAGGCGCGGCCGATCGCGGCCATCTGCTGTTCGCCGCCCGACAGCGTGTGGCTGGGCGCGGCGCGGCGCGCCTTCAGCGCGGGAAACAACGAATAGATCGCATCGAGCGACCATAGGCCCTGGACATTGCGGCCGTAATTTCCGATCTGCAGGTTTTCCTCGACGCTCAGCGAGGAAAACAGCCGCCGTCCCTCCGGCACCATCGCGATTCCGAGCTTGAGGATCCTGGCCGCTCCCAGCGCGCCGATCGGCTTGTCATCGAATCGCACGCTGTCGGGCTCGACACGGATCAGCCCGGCGACGGCCTTGAGATAGGAGGACTTGCCGGCCCCGTTGGCGCCGATGATTGCGATCGTTTCACCTGGCCTTACCACGGTATCGATGCCGTACAGCGCCTGGAAGTCGCCGTAACGCGCGACGAGGCCAATGGTCTCGAGTATCGGGGGCGTCACGCCGACAGACCCATATAGATCTGGCGTACCTCCACCGAGGCCATCACCTGCTGCGGATCGCCCTCCGCCACCTTGCTGCCGAAGTTGAGCACGCTCAGCCGTCCGACCACCGCCAGCAGCGCGTGCACGATGTGCTCGATCCAGATGATGGTCATTCCGCTGGCATGGATCTGCTTGATGGTCTCGACCAGTTGCAGGCACTCGCCCTCGGTCAATCCGCCGGCGATCTCGTCGAGCAGCAACAGATGCGGCTGGGTTGCGAGCGCGCGCGCCATTTCAAGCCGCTTGCGCTCCAATAGCGTCAAGCGGCCGGCGAGGCTGTTGGCATGCGCCATCAGATGCACCCGGTCGAGGATCTCCGCGCAGGGCGCGGCGGCTAAGCGCTCCGTCATCCCCCCGCCGTGCACCGCGGCCACCAGCAGATTCTCGAACACGGTGAGATTCTCGAACGGCCGCGGGATCTGATGCGAGCGTCCGATGCCGGCGATACAGCGCTGGTGCGCCGTGGCAGCCGTCACGTTGCGCCCGTTCAGGTAGATTTCGCCGGCATCCGGTGTCAGCGCGCCGGCGATCAGGCTGAACAGCGTCGTCTTGCCGGCGCCATTTGGACCGATGATGCCGAGCGCCTCGCCCGGCGCAACCGACAGGTCGATGCCGTCCGCCGCGATGACCGAGCCGAACCTCTTGCTCAGGCCATTGATCTTCAGCATGCGCTTGCAGTTGACGACAGCAAGGACGAATCGGAACCACATGGCCCGATGGCGGCGGCCATCGTCCGCTCTTCCCACCCTGCCATCAAACGATCAGCTCCATTTTGCCGCCGGCCGGAATATCAGGCGCAGTCCGGTTGTCGGTGATGACGATGTCGTATTTGTTGCCGTCCTTGATGCGCCATTGGCCGCCGACCAGCGGGGTCTTGGCGACGTTCTTGGCGGCGAACGGCGGCAGGTTGGCGCCGTTCCACGCTACCTTGCCTACCACGGTATCGAGATTGGTCGCGGCAATCGCACCGACCACGGCTTTGGCATCGCGCTGCGGCGCGCGCTTGAGCGCATCGACGGCGACCTCGAATAGCGCATGCGCAAACCCGATCGGCTGCGTCCATTGCTTCTTGGTGGCGGCCTCGTAGCTGGCGGCAAGTTCGCGCGCGGTCATCGCGGTGAGCGAGGATTTGAATGGATGGTTCGGCGACCACCAAACTTCCGACGACAGATTGTTGCCGTCCTTGCCGAGCGCTTCGACGGCGACCGGAAACAGGATCGCTTTGCCGATCGAGGCGACCTTCGGCTTGAAGCCCTGCTGCAGCGACTGCTTCCAGAATGTCGTGAAGTCGGGCGGCAATACCACCCCGGTGATGATCTCGGCGTGGGCGCTCTTGAACGCACCGATTTGTGCCGAGAAGTTGTCGGTGAGATTCTGGTAGCGGCCGGGGTCGGTGAGCTTGTAGCCGAACTTTTCCAGCACCGGCGGAAACCCGACCTGCTTGTCGCCCCAGGCGTTGCCGTCGCCGTCGTTCGGAAACAGACCGCCGACCGATTTATTGGTCGCCACCTGGCTCCACATGTTGGTAAAGACCGCGATGACGTCTTCGAGCCCCCAGAAGAAGTGGTAGGTGTAGTTGAAGTTCTTCCAGGCCGGAGGTCCACCGGCCGGATCGGCCTGGCGGCCGATGAACCAGGGCTGCCAGGGCGCCACGGTCGAGATGCAGGGCACCTCCTCGATCTCGCATTGCGTTGAAACCGGGTTCGTGGTCTCCGGCGTCGAGGCCACCAGCATCAGGTCGATCTTGTCCTGAACGATCAAATCCTTGGCGACCTCGGCGGCGCGGTTGGGATTGGACTGGCTGTCCTTGACCACGACTTCCACCGGAACGGTGGCGCCGCCGAGCTTGATACCGGCCTTGGTGGCCTCCCTGAAATTGGCGATGATGAAGTTGTCGGCTTCGGCGAACGCGGCGAGCGGTCCGGTCTGCGGGCTGACATAGCCGAGCTTTATCGGACGCGTCTGCGCAATGGCCGGCATCGCCATGCCGGTAGCAAGCGCCGCTCCGGCCGCGGCCGACGATTTGAGCAGCGCACGTCGATCGATTTCAATTTGTACGATCTTGGTCATCGAATTCACCCTCCCTGAAGAACTCCCCGAACGGCCCGCTTATCCCGCTGGCCTTGACCGCCGTCCGGGAATTGTTCGATATTCGAACTCGCGTTCGTTTTTAAGCTAGTTTCGATGACAGTCCCCGAGGAGTCAACCGCTCGCTACGGCAGGGTGTGCAAAATGACAACTTCAGAGCACTTGAAGGACGGTCACGACAAGGAGTTCATGACCACGCTTGCCAAGGGCCTCGGCGTTCTCAGCGCGTTCGGCAAGCAGCGGCCCGCGATGACGCTGTCCGACGCGGCCGCCGCCGCCAACCTTTCGCGGGCGACCGCACGCCGGGTGCTGCGCACGCTGGCCCAGCTCGGCTATGTCGTCCAGGACGGCCGCGCGTTTTCCTTGACCCCGCGCGTTCTTGAGCTCGGCTTTGCCTATCTCTCGGGGCAGGACTGGATCGACCGGGCGCTGCCGATGATGAAAGAACTGAGCGAGCGGCTTGGCGAGTCCTGCTCGGGCTCGATCCTGGAGGGCATCGAGATCGTCTACGTCGTGCGGCTTCCTGCGCGACGCATCATGTCAACCGCCCTGGCGGTTGGCAGCCGGTTGCCGGCCTTTCACACCTCGCTCGGCCGCGCCCAGCTCGGCTATCTCGATGCCGCGGAAATCTGGCGGCGGCTGCGGACGGCACCGATCGGGGCCTATACGCCTTACACCATCACCGACATGCAGGCGCTGTTCGATCGCGTTTGCGCCGACCGCGAGCAGGGATTTTCCATCGTGGACGAGGAACTCGAGCGCGGGCTTCGCTCGATCGCCGTCCCCGTTCTCGACCGCACCGGCCAGGCCATCGGCGCCATCAATCTCTCGGCGCACAGCACGCGTACGACCCGCAACGAGATGCGCGAAAAATTCCTTCCCGGGCTTGCGCACATCGCGCAGCGGATTTCGCAAACCCCCCGGCACGGTTAGGCGCGGGAGCCATCCGGCCTTGCGCGGGCCTTGCGTAGGCCTTGCGTTCGCTCGCCTTGCCAGCGCGGGGTGGAAACTCTATCGTTTCCGTTCGCTCTGCGCACGATAGTTCGCATATCGAACAAAAAACACTGGCGTTCGAATTCCACGGGAGGTGACAAATGGCAAGAGCAACGAACACCAAGGCGACAACGAACGGCGGCGTCGATCGCGCGGCCTTCGCGCGGCGGCCGGAGAGTATTGGCCAGATGAAAGTCACGCGGCCGCAGACCGGCGCCGAATATATCGAATCGCTACGCGACGGCCGCGTTGTGTTCATCTACGGCGAACGCGTCAAGGACGTCACGACCCATCCGGCCTTCCGCAATACCGCGCGGATGGTCGCGCGCCTGTACGACGCGTTGCATGACGACAAGCGAAAGAACAAGCTGCTGCTGCCGACAGACACCGGCAATGGAGGCATGACGCACGCCTTCTTCAAGGCGCCAAAGACCGTGGCGGATTTGGTCGCCGGCCGCGACGCGATCGCCGAATGGGCGCGCATGACCTATGGCTGGATGGGCCGCTCGCCGGATTACAAGGCGGCATTTCTCGCCACCCTTGGCGCCAATGTGGACTTCTACGATCCGTACCAGGACAATGCCCGGCGCTGGTACAAGTTCAGCCAGGAGCGCGTGCCGTTCATCAATCATGCCATCATCCATCCCCCGATCGATCGCGACCGGCCGCCGAACGAGGTCAGCGACGTCTGCTGCCACGTCGAGCAGGAGACTGACGCCGGTCTCATCATCTCGGGCGCGAAGGTGGTCGCCACCGGCTCGGTTCTGACCAACTATACGTTCGTCGCCCACCACGGCTTGATTCCGGTGCAGGACAAGAAATTCGCCGCGGTGTTCATGTTGCCGACCAACTCGCCCGGCGTAAAGTTCATCTGCCGCACGTCTTACGAGATGAGTTCGACAGTGATGGGCAGTCCATTCGACTATCCGCTATCGAGCCGGCTCGACGAGAACGACGCGGTCTTCATCATGGACAAGGTGCTGGTGCCCTGGGAGAACGTGTTCGTCTACGGCGACATCGAGAAGGCCAACAACTTCTTTCCGCGCACCGGCTTCCTGCCCCGCTTCGTGGTGCACGGCTGCACCCGGCTCGCCGTCAAACTCGATTTCATTGCCGGCCTGCTGCTCAAGGCCACCGAAGCCGCGGGCACCAAGGATTATCGCGGCGTGCAGGCCAATGTCGGCGAAGTGATCGCCTGGCGCAATCTGTTCTGGGGACTTTCGGACGCCATGGTGCGCGATCCCAGGCCGTGGATCGGCGACTATGTCCTGCCGAACATGGATCCCGGCAATGCCTATCAGATCATCGCGACGATGGCCTATACACGGGTCAAGTACCTGATCGAACAGACCGTCGCTTCGGGTCTGATCTATCTCAACAGCCACGCGCGCGATTTCAAGAATCCGGAAATCCGGCCCTATCTCGATCAATATCTGCGCGGCTCGAACGGCTACAAGGCGGAAGAACGCGTCAAGCTGCTCAAGCTGTTGTGGGACTGTTTGGCGAGCGAGTTCGGCGGCCGGCATGAGCTTTACGAAATCAACTACGGCGGCTCGACCGAGGAAATCCGGCGCTACTGCCTGTTCGGCGCCCAGGCCTCCGGCAACGCCGATAAGTTCAAGGGATTCGCCGAGGAGTGCATGGCCGAATACGACCTGGATGGCTGGAGGGTCCCCGATCTCAGCGATCCCGGCGAACTCAGCTATCACGTCATGCGCGACGCCAAATAGATCATCCCCGGGGAGCATCGCGCAAGCGAGCGTCTCGAAGGCGTCAAACGACGGCCGCGCCAGCGGCCATCCTTTGAGACGCAAGCCCTCGCCCTGCGGGCAAAGGCTTGCTCCTCCGGGAATGAGGACCGAAGCCTGGAACCGGCAGGTTTAAAGCAATCGGCGTCCAGCCCGAACCGATCTACCACCGCCCGTCGGAGCAAAAATACGTTCGCGGAATGACGCGCCATGCCGTGTAGCGATAATACGGCCGATAGGCATAGCCGAGATAGATCGCCGGGGCCTCGTCGTAGAGCGCGTCGTGATAGAAGTTATAGACCGGCCCGTCGCTGCAACGATGGGGCAGCCAACCGACGCGGCCGACCAGGCGTATCCCTTGTTCCCCGGGGATAGCCGG
>NZ_JBEKXH010000382.1:0-6207 GCF_049512235.1 Bradyrhizobium sp. | reverse complement strand
AGAACGGGTGGTCGAGGGCCACAGGTTTTTGCGATCATGCTCAACTTGCTTTCCGCGACGGCGTGAGCGGCAAGTCCAGCTCGACCCGGTCATGCACCACTTTCGGCGTGATGCGCCCGCGCTCGCCACGTTCGAGGCGGACCAAGCCGTAGCCTTCCATCGTCCGCAATGTCCGCGACAGATTGGATTTGGCCCTGCCGGTGATGCGTGCCAACTCGTCGAGCGAGCTTGGCGCCTTCTCGGCGATGATGCGCAGCAGCTCGCGGTTGCCGGCCGACAGAACCTTGGCAAAGGACTCGGTCGAGGTGAACCAGACCTTCGGCTCGTCGGGCGCGATGCGGCGCTGGCCCCGCGCCACCGCTTTGGTGCGAGCCTTCATCCCCTCGTAACTGTTGATGCCGACTTTCAAGGTCGTCATGGGATCACTCCTCTTTCACGCAACACGGCGTCTACCGTGGTCCAGAAATCGTCGAGCAGGTCGCGGCGTCATGGTAGTCGTACGCCCTGATCGTCCGAAGACGGTGGCGATGGTCCTGCGGCCCGCCCCGCTTCTGCCGCGCCACCGGATGGGCGTTGTCGAAGCCGATCAGCCGCTCACCATCCGGCCCGTGCAGCGTCAGCGAGTAGTCGATGCCGTGTGGCTTCTCCGGCGACGCCGGCACCCGCGTCACGACGAACCGCACCCAATGGCCACCCTCCGGATCGACGACGAGCACCTCCCCGTCGAGGTCGAGCCGGAGATCGAGGGTCGGATCGCGCGGCTCCATCACCATAGATGGTTATCAGATTGAAGCAACTCAATCAAGCGCGCCGCGAGCCGTCTCTGATACAGCGGAATAGCGCCCCGATCACTGATATTGTTGAAGTGCCCTAGGAAGCGCATGTCAGGGAGCGGCTGGGGGGGTGCAAAAGCTCAATCACTTCAACCGTGATCCATCTCTCAGGTTGCGGTTTCGAGTGATGAAACGGGACAACTCTTCATGCCGTGCCTGCGGCGCGAGCCCTGCCTTGAAGCCGGGACTCTCGCTGCATGTCGATCGCCACGCTCGACGCCTGGTTCGACCGCATTGCCGGCGCGGTGCATGCGTTCGGCGGCGAGGTCCTGAAATTCATCGGCGACGGCGTGCTGGCGATCTTTCCGGTGGTCGGGGATGAACCGGCCGGTGCGTGCGAGGCCGCGCTGCGCGCGGTCGCAGCCGCTCGCGCCGGAATGGCGCATCTCGACGCCGCCCGGCAACGCCAAGGGCTGGCGCCGCTGCCGTTCGGCGTCGCCCTCCATCTCGGCGAGATCCTGTGGGGCAACATCGGTGCCGCCGACCGGCTCGATTTCACCGCGATCGGTCCCGCGGTTAATCTCGTCAGCCGGCTGGAAGGGCTGTGCCGGCCGCTCGATCGCGCGGTCCTGGTTTCCGGCGCGATCGCCGCCGCAACAAGGGCGCCGCTGATCCCGCTGGGAATGCACGCATTGCGCGGCATCGCCGCGCCATGCGCCGTCTTCACCGTGCCGGAGAATTGAGCCGCTCCGCAGTTCGCGGGGCTCTTGTGAACTCGTTTCGAAGCCACTTATGATGGTCGGGCCTTCATGGGGAGTAGCCGGGATGAAAGCCACGATCAGCGCGGTAGTCGCAACACTCTGCCTGGTCGCGTCGTCGTCGTCGACCAGTGCCCGCGGTCCCTACGGTTCCATAAATCTTGGCAACTGGCACGGCGGCGCCTACACCGACGACAACAGCGGATTGTTCACTCATTGCGCGGCCGGAGCTACCTACCAAAGTGGCATTTATTTCGTCGTTTCCGTCAGCGGCGATTTTAGTTGGAGATTGGGCTTCGCGCACGAGAACTGGCAACTAACCCCCGGTCAAGGCTTTCCGCTCGCCCTCACCTTCGACGGTCAGGCGGCCATCAACGTGCAAGGGATGCCTATCGGTTCGCACCTTGTGAACGTGGAGATGCCGGCAAATTCCGCCCTTATCGCGCAATTCCGAAAAGCAAAGGTCATGACGGCCTTTGCGCAAAGTCAGCTGTTTCAATTCAGCCTCAACCAAACGGCCCAGCTTCTGCCCTCGCTGGCCAATTGCGTCGTCAGTGTCAAGAAAAACGGGATAGCCAATGCCGCCGAGTTCGCAGTTTCTCCTCCAAAGCAGACAGCTGCAAAGGAAGTCGTTGCGACCGCGGCTCCGCCGAAGCCCGCCAGGACCGTCGAACAGACGGGCACTGGTTTCGTGGTCAGCAACAACGGACATGTCGTAACCAATCAGCACGTCGTCGATGGTTGTGTCGGAGACATCCAGGGCAACTTGAGCGGCGAGGCTCCCATCAAGCTGCGTCTCGTCTCAAGCGACGAAACCAATGACCTTGCTTTGCTGCAAGCACCGAGCCCCTTCAAGGAAGTCGCCACCATACGAGATAAGCCGATCCATCCGGGCGACAGCGTCGTGGCGATCGGTTATCCATACCACGGATTGCTGACATCCGACTTCACGGTGACCACGGGGATCGTAAGTTCGTTGAGCGGCATCCTGAACGATACCCGCTATTTGCAGATCAGCGCCGCCGTTCAGCCCGGCAACAGCGGCGGTCCGCTCCTGGACTCTGGCGGCGTAGTGGTCGGAATGGTTGCCGCGAAATTGAATGCCATTAAATTTGCAAAAGCAACCGGCAACATACCGGAGAACATCAATTTCGCGATCAAGACCGGTGCCCTGAGAGACTTTTTGGATAACAGCGTGGTGGGGTATCAGGCTGCCGATACCAGGAATGAACTGAAGACGTCCGACATCGCCCGGAATGCGCGCGCATTTACGCTCTTGATTTCTTGCACGGCGACGGAGCAGAACGCCAGCGCGAAAAAATCGGATGACTGAGAAGCTTGTGCCTTTCATGCGTGTGCGTGTAAACCAGGGACCTTGTTGCGCGTCGCGCCATGGTGACTTTCAAGGAGGCATGCGACCATGTTCGCTCCCCCGCTAGCAAAGCCAAAGGCCATGCAGCTGAAACGCCCGAAGGCGATGGCGCAACGGGCTGACCATTCTGCGGTCAGTCAGGCGCAGATGCTTCGGCAGAGCATCGGCAACCGCAATCAGGCGATGTCTGGGCTTCTGGCTCCATGCGCGACCGCGCTGCGGAACGCGCCGGAGGTGCACGAAGGGATGGCCCACGCGGCAGCGTCTTCGTGGGATTTCGGCAAAATCCCGGTATTTTCTCCCGATGGCGCGGAGCGGTTGCAAAACCCGCCGCCTTTTCCGGCGCTTCGTTATCCCATTTCCATTCAAGCGAAACTCAAGATCGGCGCTGTCGATGATCCGCTGGAGCATGCGGCGGACCGCGCCGCGCACCAGGTGATGCGGACGCCCGAGCCGCGACTCCGGCGCATCTGTGCCTGCGGTGGAGAGTGCCCCAGATGTCAAACGGAGAAACCGGATCAGGCTCCTGCGCACTTGCGGACCAGTCATGTCGGGTCAGGCGACCTGGAATCGACTGTAGCACCGCCGATCGTCCACGAAGTACTGCGCTCACCCGGCCAGCCGCTTGATGCGGCGACGCGCGCTTTCATGGAGCCGCGTTTCGGCCATGACTTCAGCCGCGTCCGGGTGCACACCGATGCAAGGGCGGCGGCCTCTGCCGAGGCGGTCCATGCGCGCGCCTACACCGTGGGGTCGAATGTGGCATTCGGCGCCAACCAGTATGCGCCGGCCAATGCGCGGGGGCGCGAACTCCTGGCGCACGAACTGGCGCACACGATTCAGCAGCAGCGCTCGCCAGGCTCGACCGCTTCAGGGATCGGTCTGGCGCGTAAACCGGCCGACGCCGACAACGACGATGAACCGGACTCGAAGCCGACCGCGCGGCCGGACATGGACTTGTCGAGGTTTGCCCCCGGAGGCTTTACGGATGAGGAAGCCGACAAGGTATCTCGGGAAGCGGAGCAACGGCTCAAGCTGGGCTCGTTGGCGCTCGATCTCGCGGAGAAACAAGCCCGAAGGCGCGCGTTCTGGGACAGCAATCCGTCCAACAACGATGCTGACGTCACGGAAGCGTTCGCTCTCGACCTCTATTGGGACCCGAAGGAAGAAGGGTTCATTCGACAGCCCTATGTGGACAAGATGGAAGCCGTGGTCTTGGCGGATCCGGAGGCCCGTCTTCTCTACAACAACCGCCTTTGGGACCTCACCGAAAACAAGCCGGAAGAGAAATCGCGGTTCAATAGAGCCGTAGGCTTCGTCTGCGAGCACACCGAACCGTGTTCGAGTAACATCGAGCAATTTCGCCGGGACCGCGACAGCGGCATGTCGCGCGATGAGGCGCTCAATCGCGGGATGGCCCGGCTTGTGGTTGCCGCGGAGGTCGTGGCGCTGCCAAGCCCGGGCCCGAGCGGGCCGATCGAGGTCGGCCCGGGCGGCAGACCCACCGGCATGCCATCCAACGTGCCCGCGACCGAAGGCGCCGGAGTGGGCGGTGCGGAAAAGCCGGCGCCGCCGACCTCCAAACCTCTCTTGACGACCGGCCCAAAATCGGGGGAGCCGCCGGCGGGCGGAGCCGCGCCCCCCGCGGCCGTTCCCGAGCCGATCACCGACGAACCGGCCACGAACCCGATTCCGAGAGGCGCCGAGGTCGGCGAGCCGGTCGGAGACTACCGGATCTACGGCGAGAAGGGGCTCAAGGGCAAGACCTTCGAGCGCGAGATCTGGGGACTGAAGAGCAATCAGAAGCCGACGACAGATATCGGCGTCGGTCCCCTGCTCAAACTCTTCAAGAACCTGATGGCTGAAGCCAGAGCGGCCGGTGCGGACCAGCTTCGAATTGTCGGCCGGGTGGTCCGCAACGAGAATATCCTCAAGATGAAGGGACTGGTCGAGAAATATGGCGGGACGTTCCGTCGGGTCGACGCGACGACGGTGGAGATCGAGATCCCGCTCTCCAAGTGAGATCCGGCGTCGTTGCGGTTCACGCCTGCCGCCTGGTCCTCATTCATCGCCACGTTCTGAAACCGCGTCGATGAAAGCCTGATCCTCGCGCGCACGGGCGCTAGTGGCGATGGCAACCGACTGGCGATGGGCTTCGGCGCGGAAGGTTGGAGCCCGCACGTCCGGCACCCAAATCTGGATCGGGCGCAGGCCCTGCCGGCGCAAGCGCGCACGATGGGCCCGTACCTTGACGCGCGAGGGCTTTGTCTTCGGTGCCGAGGCCATGGTGGATCCCAAATTAGGTTAGATGTAACCTATCGTCAGCGAAGCCGATCGACCAGAAGTTTCGTCTGGCAGGATCATGATTCCTTACTTGGCGCATGGCGGTCCTGATCAATGGGTGCCCGCGCGACCGGGATATTGATATTGAGGGTGCAACGGCAAAGACGTAGTGCTCATCATCGCCTGCGCCGCTCCCTCACACATGCACCGCGCTGCGGACGCGGCCGACATTGCCGAATACGCGCAGATAGCGCTCCACTTCGGAGGGATCGCCGGTGGCTTTTTCCGGATTGTCCGACAATTTTACCGCCGGCCTTCCGTCGACAGACGTCACCTTGCAGACGATCGAGATCGGATCGAGATCGACCGAGCCGTCGGGCGTGCAACCGACGAAATCATTGGTCAGGTTGGTGCCCCAGCCGAAGCTGACCCTGACCCGGCCGGCAAAATGACGGTAGGTTTCCTCGATCGATCCGACATCCATGCCGTCGGAAAACACCAAAAGCTTTTCTCTGGGGTCGCGGCCTTTCTGTTTCCACCAGCGGATGATTTCCTCGCCGGCGGCGATCGGCGGCGCACTGTCCGGTCGAAAGCCGGTCCAGTCCGCCACCCATTCCGGGGCATCCCTGAGGAACGAGGTGGTGCCGAAGGCATCGGGAAGCGCGATCAGGAGATTGCCGGCATAGGTATGGCGCCATTGATCGAGGATGCGATAGGGCGCCCAGCGCAGCTCGATGTCGTCGTTGGCCAGCGCCGCGGCCACCATCGGCAGTTCATGGGCGTTGGTTCCGATCGCTTCCAGGTCATTGTCCATCGCCAGGAGCACATTGGAGGTGCCGGTAAAGGAGGTGCCGAGGCCCTCCTTGACGGCCTCGACGCACCAGCGCTGCCACAGGAAGCCATGGCGGCGGCGGGTGCCGAAATCGGACAACCGCAAGCCCTCCAGCTTGCGCAGCCGCTCGACCTTGGCCCACAACTTCGCCTTGGCGCGGGCGTAGAGCACATCAAGCACGAAACGGCC
>NZ_JBEKXH010000381.1:0-6211 GCF_049512235.1 Bradyrhizobium sp. | reverse complement strand
ATCAGGGATGGGTCGATCGTGACCGCCTTGACTTCCATCTTCGCGGTCATGCGCACGCTGACAAGACCGCCGCCCGAGATGCCCTCGACCTCGACATGGCCGAGTTCTTCCTGCATCGCCTGCATCTTCGACTGCAGTTGCGCCGCCTGCTTCATCATGCCGAGAAAATCAGCCATGAAAACTTCCTTTGCAGTTGCTATTGATCATCGCTGTCGGAACTCTCGGCGGCATCTTCACCGCTAGCATCGGATTCCGGCGGCTCCGGGGCAAGCTTGCGCACCTCGACCACCCTGGCGCCGGGAAAGCGCGCCAGCACCTCCTGCACGCGCGGATCGGATTCCGCGGCGCGTTCGCGCTGGTTCTTCTCGACTTCGTTCTGCGAACGCAGCGTCGGCCGCCCCTGTTCGTTGGAGACGATCACGGTCCAGCGTCGTCCGGTCCATTGCTCGAGCTTGCGGGAAAGATCGTTGATCAGCGTCCGCGCCGCGCTGCGCTCGAGCGCAACTTCGAGCCGTCCGTCCTCGATGCGGACCAGACGGACATCGGCTTCGAGCGCCGCCTTGGTCAGCAAATCGCGCTTCTCGCCGGCCAGCGCCACCAGTTCCGGAAAGCTCGCGATCCGGCGTGTCGTGGGCACCGATTGCGGGTCGGCCAAAGCGGCGATCAGCTGCGGGCGCACGGATGGCTCGGCATTGGCGCGCGGCGCGGAGGCAGAGCGTGGGGGTGATGGTTGAGCCACCGACAGGGTCGGGGCCGGCGCGCTGCGCGCCGCCGCGCCCTGGGCGATGACAGGCGAATTGCCGCCACTCTGATCGAGCATCCTGATCGCCTCGTCCGGCGTCGGCATGTCGGCGACGTAGGCGATGCGCACCAGGACCATTTCGGCCGCCGCCGCCGGCCGCGTCGCGGCCTGCACCTCGGCGATGCCCTTGAGCAGCATCTGAAACATCCGCGACAGCACCCGCATCGAGATTTTCGAGGCGAATTCGCGGGCGCGCAGCCGCTCGGTTTCCCCGAACGCGACGTTATCGGCGGTCGCCGGCACGATCTTGACGCGGGTGACGAAATTGACGAACTCGGCGAGATCGGACAGCACCACGATCGGATCGGCACCGGTGTCATACTGCGCGCGAAATTCCCCGAACGCGCTGGCGATATCGCCGCGCGCAAGCTGCTCGAACAGATCTATCACCCGGGTGCGATCGGCGAGGCCGAGCATCTGTCGCACCGCTTCAGCGCCTACCGGGCCCGCGGCATGCGCGATCGCCTGATCGAACAGCGACAGCGAATCGCGCACCGAGCCTTCCGCGGCGCGCGCGATGATGCCGAGCGCCTCCGGCTCCGCCTCGACGTTCTCCTTTGCCGCGATATTGGCAAGATGCGCCATCAGCACGTCGGCCTCGACCCGGCGCAAGTCAAAACGCTGGCAGCGTGACAGCACCGTCACCGGCACTTTGCGGATTTCGGTGGTGGCGAACACGAATTTGGCGTGCTCCGGCGGCTCTTCCAGCGTCTTCAGGAACGCGTTGAACGCCGCGGTCGAGAGCATGTGGACTTCGTCGATGATGTAGACCTTGTAGCGCGCGCTGGCCGGCGCATAGCGCACGCTGTCATTGATCTGGCGTACGTCGTCGACACCGGTATGGGAGGCCGCGTCCATCTCCAGCACATCCATGTGCCGGCTTTCCATGATCGCCTGGCAGTGCACACCCGGCACCGGCATGTGGATGGTCGGCCCCTTCACCGATCCGTCCGGCAGTTCGTAATTCAGCGCGCGGGCCAGGATCCGGGCCGTGGTGGTTTTCCCTACCCCGCGCACGCCCGTCAGAATCCAGGCCTGCGGAATCCTCCCGGTTTCGAAGGCATTCGAAACGGTGCGGACCATGGCTTCCTGGCCGATCAGATCGTCAAAACTGGAAGGGCGGTATTTCCGCGCCAGGACCCGATAATGCTTGGCGCCCGAAGGCGGGCCGCCGAGCTCGAAACCGCCCTGATGGGCGCTGTCCGCAACATTCGGGGGCATTGAGGGAACGCCAGCATCGGTCATCGATCGATCCGCAATTAATCTCTCTCGGAGCCGGCTTGCGGAACAACGGAAATGGAATCGAGCGCACGCGGATGACCGCTTTTGGCACGTATCGCTCGAAAAAACAGGTAGGAGACTGACGAGCGACCCGATCCGGACCTCGTTAGGGCTGCTTCCTTCCGGACCTGACCCGGTTGGCGAGTGGCTCGTCCACCGCCAATCTCCCGGCCCTTATTTGGGGCCAAAACAGCCAGAAAGCAAGCGGGGCGGGAGCCGACTCCGACCCGACTTCGAGCCGGCCTGCGGGGCTTGTGCCGAAACGCGGAAAGGCATTAGTTGCCTCATGCTCGGCACTCGGGTCCGGCTTTGCCGGTCCGGGCAAAGGCCGTCGTGCCGGGCCTTGCTTTGGTCGTCACAGCACAGGGTTGGACGGGAGTGCCCCGCACCGGCCCGGCCACGACGAGGGAAGATGTATGCCCGCTGACGCCTCCGCATGGTCGCTGCATTCACGGCTCAAGGAAGACACCATCGACATCGGCGACCTGCCGCTGTGCCGTGTGCTGGTGATCAAGGATGCCCATTACCCATGGCTGCTGCTGGTGCCGCGCCGGCTGGATGCCGCCGAGATCATCGACCTTGAGGAGGTCGAGCAGGCGCAATTGATGACCGAGATCAGCCGCGTCGCCCGCGCGCTGAAAGACATCACCAAATGCGACAAGCTGAATATCGCCGCCCTCGGCAATCTGGTACCACAATTGCACGTGCATGTGATCGCACGCCGTTCCGGCGATGTCGCCTGGCCGCGTCCGGTCTGGGGGGTGATGCCGCCGCTCGCGCACGACGCCGAGGAGGTGCAAAACTTCATCAGCGCGCTGCGCCGCAAAATCTGGCTTGGTTAGGACATGAGCGCATTCGACACGTTTCCACTGGGGCAGCCGGCCTTCGTCAGCCATATTCTCGATCGTGCCGCGCATCTGCGCGGCGATGATGCCAAACTGCTGGCGCTGGAGCAGCGCCCCGATGCCCGTGCCTATGTGGTGCAGCGCGATTCGCTGGTGGTAAAACAGGAGGCCGACGGGCCGCGCGCCCTGCTCCGCATCGATGAGGCGCTGAATTTTGGCGCCAATCCCGGCACCATCTTTCTGGGCCTGCGCGAGGGCGCCGCGGTGTTCGGCATGGGCATATCGGCTGTGGCGGTCGAGAAATTGCTTCCCCGCAGCGACGTCGCCGTCAACGAACTGCGGGGCATGGCGATGCAGGGCGTGGTGCCGCCGGACCAGCTGTCCGCGATCGCGATGGCGAAATCGATGGTGAACTGGCATCAGCGCCACGGCTACTGCGCCAATTGCGGAACCCGCACCGCGATGAAGGAAGGCGGCTGGAAGCGCGACTGCCCCGCTTGCAAGACCGAGCACTTCCCGCGCACCGACCCCGTCGTGATCATGCTGGTCACCGCAGGCGATAAGTGCCTCTTGGGACGGCAGAAGCAGTTTCCGCCGGGAATGTGGTCGTGTCTGGCGGGGTTCGTGGAAGCCGCTGAAACCATCGAGGACGCGGTCCGCCGCGAAATCTTCGAGGAATCCGGCGTCCGCTGCACCGACGTCAGCTACTACATGACGCAACCCTGGCCGTATCCGTCCTCCCTGATGATCGGCTGCACCGCCCGCGCCACCAGCGAGGATATCGTGGTCGACCGCGCTGAACTGGAGGATGCCCGCTGGTTCGACCGGACCGAGGCGACCCTGATGTTGAAGCGGCAGCATCCGGACGGGCTTGCGGGACCGCACCCATTTGCCATTGCCCATCATCTGGTCGGCCGCTGGCTGCAGACCGACGCGGGAACACGCGCTTAGCTGGTGCCCAACAGCCGTCTTTCAGGGAAGAAGGCTTATCCACTACCGGGAAGCAGGAGCTGACCGAGGCGCCGCGATTCGCTTCCGCGGCAGTCGCCCTGAGATGTACTCGCCATGGTAGTGCCGTAGCTGCTCCGCAACGTACTGAAGTAGAAGCGTTTTTGAGCCATGGCCTCACGGCGGCCTAAGGCACCGAATAATGACTTGTTCTAGAAGATTTTTCTATATATGAGGTCCACTGGCCCCGTAGATGGAACAAAGTTCTTCTCATGTCCGATCTCGTCGTCCAAATCAACGAGCCTAGCCGCCGTCTCGACGCCATCGACCGCAAGATCCTGACGGTGCTTCAGGAAGACGCATCCCTGTCGGTTGCCGAGATCGGCGACCGGGTAGGGCTATCCTCAACGCCCTGCTGGAAGCGCATCCAGCGGCTGGAAACCGACGGGGTGATCCTGCGCCGGGTCGCGCTGGTCGACCAGAACAAGATCGGGCTCGGGATCACGGTTTTCGTCTCGGTCGAGAGCGCAGATCATTCGGAAGGCTGGCTGCGGAAATTTGCCGACGCCGTCAGCGCCATGGCGGAGGTGATGGAGTTTTATCGGATGGCGGGCGACGTCGATTACATGCTGCGCGTCGTGGTCGCGGACATGCAAAGCTACGACCTGTTCTACAAGAAGCTGATCGGCGCGGTGCCGCTGAAGAACGTCACCTCGCGTTTTGCGATGGAGAAGATCAAATCGGTGACCGCGCTGCCGGTGCCGGCGACGGTTTAAGCTTCGCCCATCGACGGCGGGCGCCTACTGTTCCAGCACCATCTTGCCGTTGGCGTATTCGTAGCGCTTCAGCCTCGACAGAAATGACAGGCCGAGCAGGTTCTCCGACAGCGCTTCGTCGGGCAGCACCATGGCATCGACGTCGCGCACGACAAGCCCGCCGATTTCAACCATGGAAAGCCGCGTCCGCGCCGCCTTGATGGTGCCGTTGGCGGTGGTGACGGAGGCGTTGTAATCGCCGCGGGACGGCCGCAGCCCGAACCGGGCCGCCGAGGTTTCGTTGAGCGCGATCAGCGACGCACCGGTATCGACCATGAAGCCGATGCGCTGGCCGTCGATATGGCCTTCGGCCAGGAAATGGCCACGGGGGTCGCTGGGGATGCTGAGGCTGTGAACGTTGCTCGACGCGACATCCGCGTCAGGCGCGGGGTTGTGCAAGACTGCACTGGCGAGCGCAGGCGTGGTCGCCGTCATCCGGTCCGCCATCTGTGCCATCAGGGTGCCGAGGCCGACCATGATCGCGGCAAAAATCAACAGGTTACGCATGACGCCATACTCGTTCCGAGGACCCGCAATATCACCACGTTCGCGGCCAAACCGCGACGGTGAGCAGCGGCGAAGGCTGCCATTCTCGCGAAAAGGATGAGTAACGGGTTAACGGGAGCTGCAAAAACTCTCGCTTGTTCTCTAAGCTGACGCGCTGGCGCTCACGTTCCCCGCGGCTTCACCCGCCTTGTCGGCATCGCGTTCGCCGGATCTTCCGGCCAGGGATGCCGCGGATAGCGTCCGCGCAGGTCGGAGCGCACGGCCGCATAGCTGCCGCGCCAAAAACCCGGTAGATCGCGCGTCACCTGCACCGGCCGATGGGCGGGCGACAGCAATTCCAGCACCAGCGGTACCGCGCCTTTCGCAATCGAGGGGTGGGTATCGAGCCCAAACAATTCCTGCAGCCTGACCGCAATCGTCGGACCCTGCTCAGCCTCGTAATCGATCGGAAGCAGGGTGCCGGTGGGCGCCTCGAAATGAGTGGGCGCCTCGCGCCCCAGCCGCGCGCGCAAGTCCCAGGACAATAGCGCCATCAGCGCATCTGACAGATCGCCTGCCGAAAACTCCTTGAGCGACGTTTTGTCATGCAGCGCAGGAACCAGCCATTCCCCGGCTCGCGCGGCGAGCGCGTCATCGGACAGGTCGGGCCATTGATGCTCTGCTGTTTTGCCCTCGCCCTTGCGCAGGAACATCACGCGGTCGCGCCACTGTTTCAGCTGATTTGACCAGGGCAGCCTGTCGAGGCCGGCGGCGATCAGTCCTTCGGCCAGCACGGAAGCGGTCTCCGCCGAGGGATTGAGCGCCATCGGCGCTTCCGACAGCGTCATCGCATGCAGCCCTTTCCGGCGCCGCGCCCGCAATGCCATCGTGGCGCGGTCGAACGAAATCTCGTCCTTGATTTCGATTCTGTCGGCGAACCCTGACTCGATGTCGGCCTGCGCGATCGGCGCCGCCAGCAGGATGCGACCCTGGGCGGCGGTGCCGGTGAGTTCGGCGACCGCGATGAAGGGCGC
>NZ_JBEKXH010000380.1:0-6220 GCF_049512235.1 Bradyrhizobium sp. | reverse complement strand
GGCAGCAGCTTTCGCAAGGGTTCGGACGCGAGCAGGTCGGCATGCGTGGTCAGGGCGCCGATCCTGATAGTGTCGGCGACCTCGATCCCCTTCAGTTCGTCGATGCCGCCGATATCGATCAATCGCGCCGGCGATGCGAGGCGCAATTTCAAAGTCGGAATCAGGGTATGGCCGCCGGCAACGAGCTTGCTGCCGTCGGGATCCTTTTGCAGCAGGCCGATGGCCTGGCCGAGGGACGTCACGCGCACGTAATCGAATGATGCCGGTATCATTGGCCTGCTCCGGCGCGCGCGGTCTGGATCGCCGACCAGACGCGCGGAGGCGTCATCGGCATATCCAAATGTTTTATCCCGAACGGTGAGAGCGCATCGAGCACGGCGTGGACCATGCATGGCGGTGCGGCAATCGATCCATTTTCGCCGATACCTTTTACCCCGATCGGGTTGGTGGGCGAGGGCGTCTCCTGAAACAGCGATCTTATGCTGGGGACATGTTCTGCCCGCGGCACCGCATAGTCGAGCAGCGAGCCGGTCATCAGTTGCCCGGTATCGGGGTCGTAGCTGACCTCTTCATACAGGGCTTGCGCAATACCCTGCACGACGCCGCCATGAATCTGTCCGGCGGCAAGAAGGGGATTGATGATCGTGCCGGCGTCGTCCACGGCGACATAATCGAGGATATCGACAATGCCCGTTTCCGGATCGACCTCGACATAGGCCATGTGGATTCCCGAGGGCGAGCCCATTCCTTTCGGGTCGTAGAACACGGTCTCGTCCAGACCCGGCTCCAGTCCGTCCGGAAGCTTGTGACCGACATAGGCCATGCGGGCCACGTGGCCGAAAGTCAAAGGCGCGATGTCGGTTCCCGGCACGCTGAATTGGCCTGCCCGGTGGGAAACGTCGCCTTCGTCCACTTCAAGCATAGCAGCGGCAATCTTCTTTGCCTTGGCGACGACGCGGCTGGCGGAGACGTGAACGCTGGATCCGCCGACCGCCATGGAGCGGGAGTTGAAGGTGCCGTGGCCGGCCTGGACCTGTCGTGTGTCGCCCTGCACGACGTCGATGTGCTCAATCGGGATCTGAAGGACGTCGGCGGCGATCTGCGCCAGCGAGGTGGCATGGCCATGGCCCTGACTCAGGGACCCGGAAAAAATAGTCACCCGGCCGCTGGAGTCGACGCTGACCCGGGCGCTCTCCCAGCCGCCGCGATTGAAGCCCAACAGCGCCAGCCGGCGCGACGGCGCCATGCCGCACATGTGGATATAGGCGGCAACCCCGATGCCTCGATATCGACCCTCGGCGCGCAATCGGTCGCGCTCGCCGCTTCGCGCGTCATAGTCAAAGGCCTCCATCGCCTTGGCGAGGCAGCCCTCGTAATTGCCGCTGTCGTAGACCGCGGCGGGTCCATTGTAGGGCTTGTACGGGAAGTCGGAACGTTGAATGAAGTTCTTCCGCCGCACCTCGACCTGGTCAAGGGTGAGGTGGCGCGCAACGGCGTCAATCGCCCGCTCTGCGATGTACCCGCCCTCGGGCCGACCGTACCCGCGATAGGCGTCGACCGGCACCGTGTTGGTCAAGACCACGCGGGAGCGCGCCTCGTAGTTCGCGATCTTGTAAGCGCCGGTCCCGAAATTGACGGTGTTCACGGTCGGGCCGCCGCTTGCCATGTTGGAGAGGTAGGCGCCGACATTGCCCAATGTCTCCACCTTCAAACCGAGAATCCTGCCGTCGTTGCGGAACGCGATCTCAATGCTCTCCGTATGCGCCCGGCCGTGATGGGTGGATTGGTGGCTTTCGGAGCGCGATTCCCACCATTTGACGGGGGCGCCCAGCCGGCGCGCCAGATACGGGCAGAGCAATTCCTCCGGATAAAGATGCATCTTCGCGCCGAACCCGCCGCCGATATCCGGCGCGACGATCCGCAACTGATGTTCGGAAATGCCGACGGTGTCGGCGATCCAGCGCCGATGCATGTGAGGAACCTGGCTCTGCAGGTAAACGGTCAGCGTGCCGTCAACGTTCGGTTCAGCCAAGATCGAGCGCGTTTCCATGCAGGTCGGGATCAGGCGATTGTTGGCGATGCGGAGGCCGATGATCTGATCGGCCTCCTGCGCAGCCTTTTTGTAGTCGCCGCCCCCGACCTTGTAGATCGTCGTGATGTTGTTGGGCACGTTGTCGTGAAGTTGCGGCGCGCCCGCGCGGATCGCGGCTTCCTCATCGACGACCGCGGCAAGTATCTCGTAGCCGACATCGACAAGCCCGATGGCGTCCTGGGCCATGGCCTGGGTCTCGGCTACCACCAGGGCGACGCACTCGCCGACAAAACGCACCCGGTCGATCGCGACGACGGGCCGGTCCGGCACCTTCGTCCCCGGCATGATCCAGTTTGGAACGATCGCGCCGATCTTGCCTGCGAGGTCGACGCCCGACAGAGCCAAACGTACGCCGGGCGCCGTGGTTGCGGCAGAAAGATCGATATGCTTGATGACGGCATGCGCATGAGGCGATCGCAGCACCGCCATATGCAGCATCCCCGGCGCCTTGATGTCGTCGGTATAGCGTCCTTTTCCCGTGACGAACTTGAAATCCTCCCGCCGCCGCAACGGCTGGCCGACATATTTGATTGCGGTTGCTTCAGTCATGGCGATGTGCCCCCGACGCCAGCGATTCAACTGCGCGCACGATGTTGTGGTAGCCGGTACAGCGGCAGATGTTGCCGGCGAGGTTGTGACGGATTTCACGCTCCGTCGGATTCGGATTTTGCTTGAGCAACTGGCGGACGCTCATGATCATCCCGGCAGTGCAGAAGCCGCATTGCAATGCATGGTGCTCGTGGAAAGCCGCCTGTATCGGATGCAAAGCCCCACCACCGGGTGCGAGACCTTCGATCGTTGTGACGGATGATCCGTCCGCCATCACGGCGAGAATCGTGCAGGACTTGATCGCCTTTCCATCGATATCGATGGTGCAGGCGCCGCATTGCGAGGTGTCGCAACCCACGTGGGTTCCTGTGAGGCCGAAATCGTCTCTCAGCAAATGGACCAGGAGCTTTCGCGCCTCGACCGAGGCGGTCCGACGGACGCCATTGACGTTGATTGCCACGGCGTGATTCTTTTCATCGGCATCGGTCATTCGTTCCTCCGATCGCATGCCCGCGAACCCGATCCGGGGCCGGGCCGTACCAGCGGCGCGCACTGGACAAGGTGTAACTCTAATGATAAGAGTGAAACGGAGGCAAGCGCTTTATGCGGTCGAAAAGTTTTGAAGGGATGGCGTGCTCGATAGCCGGCGTGCTCGAGGCGATCGGGGACCGCTGGGCGGTGCTGATCCTGCGCGATCTGTCGCTCGGGCTTGCCAGGTACGATGATCTGCGCCGGTCAACTGGCGTGACCAACGCGACCTTGTCGGATCGTCTGAAGCATCTTGAAGGGAAGGAATTGATCGAGCGGCGGCGATACCAATTCAATCCCGAACGATACGAGTACGTTCTGACCGCCAAGGGCAGGGACATCATCCTGGTGATACAGGCACTGGCGCAGGTGGGAGACAAATGGGCCATCTCCGGAAACGCCGGGCCTCCGCTCAGATTCGTGGATCGAAAAACCGGACACCTCGTCAAGCTGGCAATGGTCGACAGCCAGACTGGGCAAAGGGTCAGGGCGCGAGAGGTGCTGCCGCAGGAAGGTCCGGGAGCCGATGACCTGGTGCGCTGGCGCCTGACCCATTTCCGGCAATAGCGCGGCCCGCATCTTCCTTTCTGGCGTCGGCGCGATCGCCGCGCGAGTCGACGGCGGCCGCCGTCAAATGACACCAATCATTCAATCAACCGTGATGCGTCGATGACTTGCAAAATGCAAGTTATGATGTAGGCTGTCCCAAACGACGAGAACGGATATCGTTGCGTCGAAAAAGCGAGGTGGGTGATGTCCGAGGATGCACTGGTTGCGCGCGAGCAGCGCGGCAACATTTCCATACTGACCATGGTTTATCGGCCCTACAACCTGCTGGGACCGAAGCTGATCAATGCGATCGTCGAACAGGTCGAGGAGGCTCAGAAGGCCGGCAGCCGGGCGATTGTCGTGCGCAGCGGCCTTCGGCATTTTTCGGCCGGCGCCGATCTCGACATTTTCGACAAGCGCGTGGAGCAGGGCAGTGGCGATCCAAGCAGTGAAAATCGGCGTTTGAACGCCGTCGAGTTTCTCCGTTTCATGGAACTGCTGCCGGTCCCGCTGATCGCGAGCGTGCACGGTGTCTGCCTCGGCGGCGGGCTCGAACTGGCGCTGTCGTGCGACTACATCATTGCGTCGTCGTCGGCCAAGATCGGTTCGGTCGAGGCGACGCTCGGGCTGCATCCGCTGCTCGGCGGCATCCAGCGGCAGGTCCAGCGCGTCGGGGCGCTGCGTGCCAAGGAAATGTCCATGCTGGCGCGACGCTACGACGCGCCGACCCTGGAAAAATGGGGCCTGATAAACCTGACGGTCCCGGACGAATCGTTGGAGAAGGCGACCGTGGCGATCGCGGAGGAATTCGCGCAGGGTCCGACGCTCGCCCACGCCGCGACCAAGCAGCTCGTTCACATCGCCGTCAATGACGGTGTGGCCGCTGCCGACGAGGCGATGGCGAAGGTACAGGCGCCGATCTGGGCGTCGGAGGATCTGAAAGCGGGCCTTGCCTCGTTCCGAAAGAACGGCCCGGGTCTCGCGAAATTCGCGGGGCGCTGATCATGAGCGGCCCTCTTACCGGAATACGTGTCGTCGATTTCTCTCGCGTGCTCGCGGGCCCGCTTTGTGCGCGAACCCTGCAGGACCTCGGCGCCGAGGTCATCAAGGTCGAGCCGCCGAGCCCCGATGTTTCGCGCTTCGCATTTCCATCGACCGACGGAATGTCGGGCTATTACGCGCAGCAGAACGCGGGGAAGCGCAATGTCAGCATCAACCTGAACATTCCCGGCGCCTACGAATTGGCGCTGAAGCTCTGCGATACCGCTGACGTTGTGGTCGAGAACTTTCGCGCCGGGACGCTCGGCTTCTTCGGTCTCGACTACGAAACCCTGTCGAAGCGCAATCCGCGGCTGATCTACGCCTCGATCACCGGCTACGGCCAGGGAGGTCCCTGGCGCGGCCGCATGGCGTATGCGCCGACGGTACAGGCAGAAGCCGGCTTTACCGAAAACAGCGTTCGGCACTATGGCGAAGCCTTGAAAGAGCCGCGCACCGACAGCCTGTCGCATGCCGACGTCTATGCTGGATTGCAGGCTGTGATCGCCATCCTCGCGGCGCTCAACAGCCGGCAGACGTCCGCGCAGGGCCAGTACATCGATGTCGCCATGGCGGCCACGCTCCTTGCTGTCAACGAGCGCGCCCACGTCGATCTGTCCGATGACGATATTGGTGCAGAGCCCGCGGTGCTCGGTGCCACCGACTGCTCCTTCTTCACGGGTCCACAAGGGCAGTTCTTCACTGTCGCTACCAGCATCGTCGGCAGCCGAACGTTTCCGTCCTGGCTACGCGCGATGCGGCGCGTCGATCTGATGGACGATCCCAGGTTTTCGAGCGCCGCGGCGCGGCGGCTGAATTTCGGTGCGCTGCATCAGATCATCCAGTCCTGGATACTTACTTTCGCCGATATGGCGCGGCTCGATGCGCAGTTTGACGAGGCCAAGATCGCGATGGGCGAAATTCGCTCGATCAAGGAACTGGCGAAGTCGGAATGGAGCGACTATTGGGGTGCCGTCCAGCTTGTCCCGGATCGCAGCGGCGGCGAATACAGATTGCCGGGCCGTCCGTGGCACTTCTCTCGGGATCAACTGACGCCAATCGGGACGCCGGCCTTCCAGGGCGAACACAACAGGGAGGTATTCCGCGATCTCGGCGTGAGCGAGGCGGAGCTGCAGAGACTTTCGGAGACCGGCGTGTTGGTTGCGCACCGGCGCGCGCATGAGCCCGCGGCCGCGGCCAAGCCATTGGAGGCTCCGGGCCAGGCCGTTTGACCGCGCCGCCGCTCCGGGCGAGGCGATCCTCCTGCTATTTTCGACCGAAATCGCGGAGGGCGAAGGGAGTGCGAGACGCCAGATGACACGTTCCCGGTCTTTCAACAAGGAATGCTCGATCGTCCGCGCCATGGATGTGGTCGGCGACCGTTGGTCTATCCTGCTGCTTCGGGAGGCCTACTACGGCACCCGGCGCTTCGATGAGTTTCAATACTATCTTGGCGTCGCACCG
>NZ_JBEKXH010000379.1:0-6221 GCF_049512235.1 Bradyrhizobium sp. | reverse complement strand
CAACGTCATGGATTGGCTGGAAAAGGGCGTCACTAGCGTCGACGTCTGGGCGCTGCATAATGGCTCCACGGCGGGCAATACGTCCTCCAGCCTGTTTGGCACCTCGACCTTCGGCGACTACGGCATTCTGTCGAATGCGACCTCCGGCGAGCCGGCGGCGGATACCCCGTTCCCGACCTATTACGGCATGCAGATGCTGAGCAAGCTCGGCAAGGCCGGCGACACCATGGTCACTTCCTCGTCCAGCAACAGCCTGCTTTCGGTCCACGCCGTCCATCAGGCCGGCGGCAACCTGGCGCTTTTGCTGCTCAACAAGGATCCGGCCAACACCATCAGCGCCAACGTCTCCGTCTCGGGCTTCACGCCGGTTGGCAGTGCCACGGTCTACAGCTATGCCGCATCCAGTAGTGCGATCAGCACCTCTTCCGGCGGCAGCCTCGGCGCCAGCTTCACCTTCGCGGTCCCGCCCTATACGCTCACCACCATCGTGCTGAGCCCGACGGGGACGGGGACGGCGCCTCCGAATTTCAGCCTGTCCGCGGGCCCGACGAGCCTGGCACTGAAGCAAGGCAGCAGTGGCAGTTCGACGATTTCCGTGCTGCCGGCCAACGGGTTTGCGGGAAGCGTGGCGTTTACCGCGGCCGCGGTGCCGAGCGGTGTCACGGCGGCTTTCAGCCCGGCCTCGACCACGACATCGACGGCACTGACGCTGAGCGCCAGCAGTTCGGCGCCGGTTGCCAACGGCGCCGTGACCGTCACCGGAACGAGCGGCGCCCTGAGCGCGAGCACGATGGTCGGCCTCACGGTCAGCGCGGCCCAAAGCGGCGGCGGCGGGACCGGCGGCGGGACCGGGACCGGCGGCGGAACCGGTGCCGGCCCGGCATCCTTCACCGGCAAGGCGGGCACGAATGGTCCGTGGTTCGATGAAGACGACGTTGTGCTCTCCACCAGCGTCCCGATCACCGCGCTGACGCTGACTATCAGCGTGCCGGCAACCAACGTCACCTTCTCCAATGCCTATGATACGATCGGCTCGCAGGTAGTCCAAAGCCACACCAGCGGCACGGCCATCGTCACAACCTTCACACTGACCAGCGGTCAGACCATCCCGGCCGGCGGCTTCACCTTCGCGGCTCAATCGGGCGGAAACGGCACGACGCACATTGCGACGACCGACACCTGGTCGGTGACCTACGCCGCCGGCGGCGCGACCTATCAGCAGTCTGGTCAATTCTAGCGGGGACTGAGTTTGATGGTTGAATTGATGTAAAGGCGGCGTGATGCTGAGGCTGGCAATCGGCATCATCGTTGTGGCATCCGCTCACGGCGCGCTCGCCGCGAGCGCCGTCGCAACGCCGGACCCGTTTGCCGACGATGTGGCCGGGAAGGCGCACGCCGGCTCGGCGGCGGCCTCTGCAGGCCGGGCTAACGCTGGCGCGCCGGCACGGTTGCCGACGGCGCGCCAGCCGGCGGCGAGCGACAATCCGTTGTGGGCCGTGCCTCTCAGTGCCCTGTCGGCCACCGGCGACCGGCCGATTTTTTCCTCGTCGCGGCGTCCGCCGCCCGCCGCAGTTGATCATGCCGCTGTTTCGAAAGCCGCCGCCGCGCCGAAACCGAAAGAGCCCGAGCGTCCGAAGCTCTCTCTGGTTGGCACCATCGCAAACAGTCTGGAGCAGTTCGGGATTTTCCTCGATCAATCCACCGCGGCAGCCATTCGGCTGAGAGTTGGCGAGGAGTTTCAGGGCTGGAAACTCAGCTCGGTGCAAGGCCGCGATGCGACCCTGGAGAAGGATCGGCAGTCCGTCGTGCTGAGCTTGCCGCAGCCCGGCGGAACAAAACCGGCTGAGCTTTCGCGCGTGAACCTCGCAACGCAACCCATGCCCGGACAGCCGCAACTCCCGTCGGCCCCGCAGCCGCGGCGGCACCCGCAACCCCTCCGCCAGATGTGAGCTGGCTTGCGCTGCTGCGCTCCCTCTCCCGCTCTTCGCGGGGGAGACCACCAGCGCCCGCAGCCGCACCACGCCGGCGAGAAAGTGGGCCTCTTGCTCCCGTTGATTTCGAAAGGTTTTTTCGCCCACTTTCTCGGGAGGGTCGGGGTGGGGGAAGCTCCGGGCGAAAATCCATCGATCGGGTGTCGCGGCCACACACGTAACTAACACCGCCGATGCCGCGCCCCCACCCCACCCTCCCCCGCGAAGAGCGGGAGAGGGAGCGAGAGGCCAATGCTCGTGGCCTGAAATGACGGGTTTCACGGAATCGATCAACTAGGCCCTGGGCGGCCGGCGCCGACGGTGGCCGCCGAATCCCGGCTGTCTTCAGCCAAACGGCTGGATATTGGCGGGTAACAACCACTATACTAGGGGTTGAAAGGGCCGTGTGGCGGCAGGGCGCAAAATGAAGCTCCGGATTTTGACCTGCATCGTGATGCTGGCTTTATCGGCGGAGGGCGCCGCGGCCTTGACCTCGCTTGCGGCCCGGGATCCCATCGACTCCGACTTGGCCCGCGACGCGCGCGAGGCCGATAACCCGGCCACAACATCGATACCGTTGCATCACGCCGGCCCCGCGCGACCCGTCGTGACACCGGCCGCGCCGGCTGCACAGCGAACCCTGGGCGCCAATCCGTTGTGGGCGGTCCCTCTCAGTGCATTGACCAGCACCCGCGACCGCCCGATTTTTTCATCGTCGCGGCGTCCGCCACCCTCGGCGGTTGCCGCCGCTGCTGTTCCGAACGTTGCCGCGGCGCCGAAACCGAAGGAGCCTGAGCGTCCGCAGCTCTCTCTCGTTGGCACCATCGCAAACGGCTTGGAGCAGTTCGGGATCTTCCTCAATCAATCCACCGCGGCGGCACTTCGGCTGAGAGTTGGCGAGGAATTTCAGGGCTGGAAACTCAGCTCGGTGCAAGGCCGCGAGGCGACCCTGGAGAAGGATACGCAGGTCGTCGTGCTGAGTTTGCCGCAGCCCGGCTCAACGCCGGCAGAAGCGCTTGCGCGCCTGAACCCTGGACTGCCAGGGCAACTTTTATCGGCGCCGCAACCGCGGCTGCGGCTGAAACCCAACCGCCAGATGTGAGCCCGTTGAGCGAGAGGCAGGTCTTTTCAGCGAAAGCCAAGGCCGTGGGTTATTCGCGCATTTATTCCCATCGATCAACACAATGCGCTGTTGCACGAAGCGGTTAGGCGGCGACCGGCAATGCAGCGGACCTGACGAATTTCGCCCGGCCAATCTGGACCGGGCGCTGAAAGAACCTTGCCACTTCATTTCATCGAAGGACGCGATGGGCGGCACGAGGCCGCCTGCCGCGCCAAGGGTTCAGAGCGAGCGCAGGAAAACCAGCAGGTCCTGTTGATTTTGCGGAGACAGCAGATTGAAGTTGTTCACCACCGTATTCGCCTCCGAGCCCGAGCTCTGGTGCGCATTGATCGCGTCGATCAGATTCGTGGCACGGCCGTCATGCAGGAAGAACAGCCGCTGTCCGACACCCCACAGCGGAGCGGTCCGGAACTGCTGGCCATTGGCGACCCCCTGGCTGATGCCGTCCTGCAGACCCGTGCCCATGGTGTGGAGGGCTAAGTCGGTATAGGGGCTGATGATCAGCCGGCTCATGCCGCCGAACGGCGAGTTCGCATCCCTCTGGCGCGGGATATGGCAGCTTCCGCATCCTACATTGTGGAACTGGGTGGAACCGTTGCCTCCGGTGGTGTCCGCGGCCGTCGCCTGAACCGGCGGTGCCGAAAGACGGGCGAAGGCCGCGAAGTTGACGATATCCGAAGAGAAATCCGACGCGGGACTGCCTGACGATGTGCCCTGCGAAAGGTTGGTGTTGTCCTCCGGCGTGGGGTTGAACACGCATCCCGATGTAGTGTCCCGCTCATTGGTGAAGGCCTCGTTGGTGACGCCCTGTTCGACATTGTAGGCCTCGCCTGAGAAGATCAGCAGCGACTTGTTCTGGGCCTTCCAGCCGAACTTGGTGATGGTGCCGTCATTGCCGCTGATATTGAACACCCCGGGGGAAATCCCCAGCGTCTGCTGCGGGGCCGCGACGTTCCCCTCCTGCGACCTCAGCTCGTCGTCCGGGATATTCTCGATCACGCCGAGGCCGAACAGCGGCGTCGGAATCCGGAAGATGATGTTGGCCTGCGCGATCGCCGTAACAAAATCCGGCTGGCTGATGTTGCAGCCGGACGCGTCGCTCCGGCCGGTGATGGTGAACAGGTCATGGACGCCGCCGTCGGGCGTGCCATCCGGATTGTTGATAAAGCGGGCCTCGCGGACCGGGCCATTCGAGGTGATGAAGCTTGGCACCGTGTTGTTGGCGCCGGCCCGGACGGCCACCCTGAGCTGCGGATTGGGCGTTGGGCTCGAGCCGCCGATGGCGGGGAATGCGTGGCACATGGCGCAGCTGTCGCCATTGAATCGGGGTCCGAGGCCTACTCCGGTTTGGCCGGAGACGGTGCCCGACACCGAGTCGATTTCCTGGAAGCGGACCTGTGCCGAATTGAAGAAGCTCAGCTGCAGCGCTGTCAGCCCCGCGATCGGACCGCCGGCGCCGGCCGGGCCGCCGCGCGGACCGGGATCCACCGCCACCATCGCCGCCGCCGCCATCTGGCCGACCGCAGCGCCCGGCGCGGCCAGCAAACCAACGACCGCCGTACTGACGACGGCCACACCCAGACTTACGCCACCCGCGATTCTCGACTTGAAGATTTTTCCTCTCATCTCGCCCTCCAATATTTCTTGTTCCAGCCAACCGCAGATCACGGTCGCCACCCGCGACCATCTCCGGTCCCGCATCCATGCCGTCTCGGTGGATTCGTTGAATGTTGAATAGTGAAATCAGTTGCCCCGACGATGCCCGGCGCCGACGGACATTTCCTCCCCTCCCAATATCCACCCGCCTCACACGCCAAAACCGGCGTTTAAACCTAAGGGTGTAATTGTGAAAAAAATAAATCTTAGCTTGATTGCCGTCAAGTTCAATTCTGAGCTACATTGAAGAAAGCGATAAACTTACGGATGTGTCCGGCATGAGATCGACGGAAGCACTTTTTGAACGCGCAATATTGACAGAGATACGCTTTACGCGTGCGGTTCGAGGTTGGGTTTTGGCTTTGTTGCGTGTTGTCGCCCTGACCGGGCTGATCGCAACTCTGGAAACCCCCGGACACCGGGCCGAGGCCCAAACGGTTGCGCCGCCCGCCTCGCCGTCCGGACCAGCGGCAGGCAATGCCGCGGCCAAATTGTCCAGCCCAGATCCGGAGACCGGATCGGTCGTGGAAGGCGCCTACCGGAATCCCTATTTCGGCCTCTCGCTGCCGTTGCCCGCGGGATGGTCGGAGGACCTTGCCGGGCCGCCGCCATCGCCGGTCGCCTCCTATGTCCTCGAAGCGATCGAGGGTACGAAGACCGATCGGGCCACGATGCTGGTGGTCGGTCAGGATCTGTTCTTCGGTGCCAAGCCGTTTGCGAATATCGCCGAACTGGCGGCGGATTTGAGCGATGACTTCGCGCGCGATCCGATCATGACGATCGACCGCAAGCTGGCTGCCACCACGATCGCCGGCCATGATTTCCTGCGCTTCGATTATCATGCCGGCGAACTCTATCGCGTCTGGCTCGCCACGGAGTTGCGCTGCCACGTGCTCAGCTTCAATATCACCGGCACGGATCAGGCCCGAGTCGAGCGCATCGCGCGCGGCCTCGACGCGATGTCGCTGCCGCCCAACTCCGGATCGCAACCGGTCAGCGCCGATGGCGAGCAACCCAATCCGGTCTGCATCAAGGATTATGTGACGAAGCAGACCGTGCTGCGCAGGATCGAGCCGGATCCGGTCGAACCGCGCGGCGTCAACCTGCCGGTTCGATTCATCATCGGCGTCGACGGGCGGATCCGTCATATTCATGTCATCAACGCCCGCCCGGCGCAGCGCCGGTCGATCGAACAGGCGCTGACGCAGTGGGAGTTTGCGCCCTATCTGGTGGCCGGACATCCTACCGAGGTCGAGACCGGCGTGCTGTTCAACTTCAAACCCACCGGACAATGACCCGGCGGAAAGCGGACCGGGACGGCTCCACGGCGCGCACCTCTGCGGGGGGTGGCGCGCTTTTGTGCTTAGACTTGTGCTCTATCTGGTATATTTTGTGATCTGCTGGCGCGATCAGTCGCGTGAGGCGGGAAAGATGGCAGCCGGCGGCGGGTACAAGAAGGTCAATATTGCTTC
>NZ_JBEKXH010000378.1:0-6239 GCF_049512235.1 Bradyrhizobium sp. | reverse complement strand
CGCCGCGGCGCGGCTTGGCATGGACTTTCGCCGGCGAGCCTAGCACAGCGATACCCATGATTCATAGTTCCAGCGAAGATGTTGGGTTTCGCGAAGCGCTCAACCCAACCTACGAGCTGGGCCCGGCTGCCGGAACGGAGCTCGTAGGATGGGTGGAGCGCAGCGATACCCATCATTCGCAGTTCGAAGCCAAGATGTTGGGTTTCGCGAAACGCTCAACCCAACCTACGGCTGGGCCGGGCTGCCGGAACGGGATTAGCCAGAACGGAGAATAACGGTGAGTGAAGACAGCCCGCTTGTTCCGGTCCTCTATGAAGGCCTGGATCCTGCTCCGGACCGGAAGTCTGCCATCGCGGAAATCTCGGAAGCAGTGAAAGGAACAGTCGATCGCGTTCACGGCGCCATAAAAGCGGGTCGAAAACCCGGAATGCCGTTGAGTGTCCTCAGCAATATGACACGCGAAGCGCCACTTGGCTCCCTCCTGGTCGCGTTCCTGTTAGGCGTGGTGGTCGCCCGTCGGCGATGGTGACAAGCCGAATCAGAGGCCTTCGGGCGAGAGCTCCGGCTTCGGCATGGTTGCCTCCGTGGACGTTTGGATCGTCAACTCGCGCAACGCTTCTACGATTTCTCGTGGGCTGTAGGGTTTCGGAATAAACCGACTCCCGGAGGGTAGGTCCTCCTTGGTGATCTCCGCCATTCCCGAGGTCGCGACGATTTTGATCGGCGGCCAGCGGCCCCTGATCGCTGCAGCCAGCTTCAGGCCATCCATTGAACCCGGCATTTGAATGTCGGTGAAGACAACCGTAACATCGAGCCGATCCTCGAGGATGGCTATTGCTTCGTCGGCGTTGTTAGCTTCCAGAACATCGAAACCGGCGGCTTTGACCATATCGATCGCATCCATGCGGATGAGGAACTCATCTTCAACGATCAATACGACAGGCCGCTTGGTCTCCATCAGCCTCACGCGTCGCGCCTCCAAGGAAGCAAAGCAGCGAGATTAAACTTGGTTCCATAATGAGTTAGATATAGTTTCGCGCTTGAACTGGATAGACATGGAAGCCATCTTATGCACGGTTGCCAATGCACGGTGGCGGGCAAAACGGACGAGAGGCTGAGCGAACGGTGAAAGCGGAATTGCATGCTGCCGAAGGATATCGCCTTGGTTCGCTTCGGCGCTACGGCATCCTCGACACACCCCGCGAGGCCGATTTTGACGAGGTCGTGACAGTCGCGTCTGCCGTCTGCGCCACGCCGATCTCCGTCGTCAATCTCATTGACCAAGGCCGCCAATGGTTCAAAGCCGAAGTCGGACTAGGCGTCCGTGAAACGCCGCTCGACAGCTCGATTTGTGCGCACGCGATTTTGCAACCGGGCCTTTTCATCGTGCCCGATACGATGCTTGATCATCGCTTCTGCGATAATGCGCTGGTCGTCGGCGATCCGCATTTTCGCTTCTATGCGGGCGCGCTTTTGCAAACGCCCGAAGGCTTTCCGCTCGGCACGGTTTGCGTGCTCGATTTCAAGCCGCGCGAGCTTGATGAGACTCAAAAGGCTTTCTTGCGCTTGATGGCCAATCAAGTGATGAAACTGCTTGAGTTGCGCCGGATCATCGCCACCGAGCACGTTGCCAGAGTGCAAGCCGAAGAACTGGCGAAGGAAAGAGAAACGCTGATGCGCGAGGGCGATCACCGTCTCATGAATTCGTTGCAGCTCGTGCAATCAATTCTGGCTCTCCAGAGCCGAACCGCATCAAGCGAGGAAACCAAAGCGCAACTCGATATGGCCAGCAACCGGGTGCTCGCTATCGCCACGGTACACAAACAACTCCACCTTACAGGCAGTCTGGAAGAGATCGAGATTGACGCCTTTCTGCGCAGGCTGTGCGAAAGCCTCAAACACACCGCGCCCGCCCAAATCACCGCGATCGATGTTACCGCTGAAAGCACCAAGCTCCGTTCCGACATCGCGAGCGGGATGGGCATGTTGGTGGCGGAACTTGTAGCAAACAGCTTCAAGTATGCCTACCCGCCGGGACACCCTGGAAGTGTCGCCGTTGACTTCAGACGGACCTCCGGCGGATGGCGTTTGGAAGTCTCAGACGAGGGTCGCGGTCTCCCGGAGGGCTTTGACATCGATCAGAGCAAGGGCTTCGGAATGCAGGTCGTGAAGGCGTTCGTACGACGGCTCGACGCCAAGCTCACCGTATTCTCACGCCCGGGTCGCACTGCTTTTGAGATCAACGGCATTCAAGGCTGATTGCTCATGCGGTCGGCGCCCGGCTGATGCGGAACGCAATCTACGACGCCTGAGGTCATTGTTCGAACATGATCCATCGAGTCAAGCTGAAGGGATGATTTTTCGGTCGACGCGGTGCTGTACAGGTCGGCGAGTGTTCGCGAGATCGGCAACCAGCCTGGTTTTGCCGAGCCGGCACACTTCACACGTTTCTTCCGCAATCATGCCTGCGTGAGCCCGCGCGAGTTTCGCAACGTTTCCCGGCTCGCGAGTTGATGCTGCGCCGCACACAGCGTGCAAATGAGACGGAATGGTAAGTCGCGAGATCGGCTGGTATGTCCTGGGCTGGGCGCGGCCGAATAAAGTCTCCAACGGCGCCCAAGGCGGGAGGATTTTGGGATGGCGGATGCCGCCAGCCACAGCATCGCCAGCGACGGGCCCGGCTCGCTGTGGGTCGGACGCTCGATTCCGCGCGTCGAGGACGCCGCGCTGCTGACCGGACGCGGCCGATTTATCGACGATCTCGGGGTTCGTCCCGGCACGCTGCACGCCGCCATCCTGCGCTCGCCTTACCCGCATGCGGATATTGTCGCGGTCGATAGCTCGGAGGCGAAGCGCGCACACGGCGTCGCCGCCGTTCTTCTCGGCCAGGATGTCACGGCGCTGACCGCGAGCCTGGTTGTCGGAGTCAAGGCTGCGGTCGAATGCTGGCCGATCGCGGTCGGGCGGGTGCGTTATGTCGGCGAACCCGTTGCCATCGTGGCAGCGACCGATCGCTACCTGGCTGAAGACGCCGTCGACCTGATCGAGGTGCAATACCGGGTGCGTCCGGCCGTGGTCGATCCGCTGGCGGCGCTGGGTCCGGATGCGCCCGTCCTGCACGACGGCTTCGCCGGCAACGTCGCCAGCGACCGCACCTTTCGTTACGGCGATCCGGAGGCGGCTTTCGCCGCCGCGACCCGTCGCATCGGAATCGACATCCGCTACCCCCGCAATTCCTGTACCCCGATCGAAACCTACGGCGTAATCGCTGAGTATGATGCGGGCGAGGACGCCTACGATGTGTTGGCCAACTTCCAGGGCCCGTTCAGCATTCATGCGGTGCTGTCGCGGGCGCTGCGGGTTCCGGGCAACCGCCTGCGGCTGCGAACCCCGCCGGATTCCGGCGGCAGCTTCGGCGTCAAGCAGGGCATCTTCCCCTACATCGTGCTGGTGGCAGCGGCGGCGCGCGCTGCCGGACGGCCGGTCAAATGGATCGAAGACCGGATCGAGCACCTGACCGCCTCGGTCTCCGCCACCAACCGCGCGACCACGCTCAGTGCCGCGGTCGCCGACGACGGCCGCATCCTCGCGCTCGATTGGGACCAGGTCGAGGATTGCGGCGCGCATCTGCGTGCGCCGGAACCGGCGACGCTGTATCGCATGCACGGCAATCTGACCGGCGCCTATGACATCCGTCATCTCAAGGTCCGCAATCGCGTCGTGGTCACCAACAAGACGCCGACCGGGCTGAACCGCGGTTTCGGCGGCCCGCAGGTCTATTTCGCGCTTGAGCGCCTGGTGCAGCGGATTGCGCTCCGGCTGGGTCGCGACCCGCTCGACATCGTCAGGCGCAACCTCATCCCAAGCGAGGCCTTTCCATATCGGACCGCCAGCGGCGCGCTGCTCGATTCCGGCGATTACCAGGAGGCGATCAGAACCGGCGTCAGCGAGGGCGGCCTCGCCGAGCTGAAGAAGCGTCGCGACGCCGCCCGCGCGCAGGGCCGCCTTTATGGTATCGGCTATGCCGCGGTGGTCGAGCCCAGCGTCTCCAATATGGGCTACATCACCACCGTGCTGACGCCGGCCGAACGCCGCAAGGCCGGGCCGAAGAACGGCGCCCAGGCCACCGCAACGGTCGCGATTGATCCGCTCGGAAGCGTCAGCGTCCACGTGGCCTCGGTGCCGCAGGGGCAGGGCCATCGCACCGTCCTGTCGCAGGTCGTGGCCGACATCTTCGGCCTCACGCCAGGCGACATCAGGGTCAACACCGAAATCGACACCGGCAAGGACGCCTGGTCGATCGCCTCGGGCAATTACGCCAGCCGCTTCGCGCCCGCCGTCGCCGGCACCGCCAAGCTCGCCGCCGCCCGAATCGCGCAAAGGCTGGCGCGGATTGCGGCGAGCCAGCTCAATACCGATGCCGATGACATCGTTTTCTCCGCCGGCCAGGTCGGCTCGCGTCGCAATCCGGACAACAAACTATCGTTCTCGCGGGTCGCTGGGCTCAGTCACTGGTCACCTGCCGCGCTGCCAGATGGCGTCGGGCAGACGATCCGCGAAACCGTGTTCTGGAGCCCGCCGGAACTGACCGCGCCCGACGACGACGACCATGTCAATTCGTCGCTTTGCCACGGCTTCATCTTCGATTACTGCGGCGTTGAGATCGATCGCACCACGCTGCAAACGCGGATCGCTGGCTACGTCACCATGCACGACTGCGGAACCATTCTGCATCCCGGCATGGTCGACGGCCAGATTCGCGGCGGTTTCGCCCAGGCGGTCGGAGCCGCGCTGTACGAGGAATATGCCTATGCGCCCGACGGCAACTTCCTGACCGGAACCTTCGCCGATTATCTGCTGCCAACGACGAAAGAAGTCATCGATCCCTGTATTCTCCACATCCAGACGCCGTCGCCGTTCACGCCGCTCGGCGCCAAGGGCGTCGGCGAGGGCAACTGCATGTCGACGCCGGTCTGCATCGCCAATGCCGTCGCTGACGCGCTGGGCGCCGAAGACCTCGAGCTGCCGCTGGTCCCGGCCAAACTGGCGAATCTCGTGCGCGGCGCCGAGGCCGCGGCGCCGGCCGGCCGCGTCGCAGCCAAAACCGAGGTCAAGCGAAGGGACGATCGCAACCTGCGCGGCGAAGGCGAGGCCATTGTCGGAGCTCCGGTCGAGCGGATCTGGGCCATGCTGCTCGACCCCGCGACACTGCAGGCGACGATTCCCGGATGTCGTGAGGTCCGGAAGATCTCGGACAGCCATTTCCGCGCCGAGGTGACGCTCGGCATTGGTCCGGTCAAGGGGCGATATCGCGCCGACGTGGAATTGTCCGACCTCGACCCGCCCCACGCGCTGACGCTCGGCGGCTCCGCCGAAGGCGCCCTCGGATCCGTCGCTGGCGAAGGACGCATCACGCTGACGGAGCTCGACAACGGCGGCACCTCGATCCGTTATGCCTACGAGGCGGATATCGGCGGCAAGGTGGCCAGCATTGGCGGCCGGCTGCTCGACGGCGCCGCCCGCGTCATCATCGGCCAGTTCTTCGCAGGCTTGGCGCGCCATGCCGCCGGCACACCGGTGGAGTCGCGCGCATCGCCGTTGGCAAAGCTGCGGCGCTGGTTTGGAGCGCGTTCATGAAGCCCGCCGCGTTCGACTATGTCTGCGCCGAGCATCTCGATGAAGCGCTCGATGTGCTTGAGCAGGAAGGCGGCGACGCCCGCATCATGGCCGGAGGCCAATCGCTGATGGCGATGCTCAACATGCGTCTCGCCAGGCCGAAGACGTTGATCGATATCATGCGATTGCCGGAACTGGCGCGCATCGAAAGCCGGGGAGAGGCGATCACGGTCGGGGCGGGCGTTCGCCAGGCCGAGCTGCTGGCGTGGCCGGAACTCGTCCGCAGCCTGCCACTCGTCGCCCGGGCGTTGCCGTGGACCGGACATGCCCAAACCCGAAGCCGCGGCACCGTTTGCGGCTCGATCGCGCACGCCGATCCGAGCGCGGAATTGCCGCTGGTGCTGCAGGCGCTTGGCGGCGAGGTGCATTTACGCAGCGCCAGGCGGCGTCGGCGCCTGCCGGCGAATGCGTTTTTCGCCGGCATGATGGCGACCGCGCGCGCCGACGAAGAACTGATCGAGGCGGTGTCATTTCCGGTTCGGCAGCAGCGCTGCGCCTTTCGCGAAGTCGCGCGCCGGCACGGCGACTTTGCCATCGTCGCCGGCGCCGCGATCGGGACCGCC
>NZ_JBEKXH010000377.1:0-6243 GCF_049512235.1 Bradyrhizobium sp. | reverse complement strand
GCCGTCTACGCCCATGAGCATAATATCGTCGTCACCAACACGCCTGACGTGCTGACCGAAGAGGTCGCCGATATCGCGATGGGGCTTCTGATCGCGACCTTGCGCGAGTTCATCAAGGCCGACCGTTACCTGCGTTCCGGCCTCTGGTTGACGCAGAATTTTCCCTTGAGCGTCGGCTCGCTCAGGGATCGCAAGGTCGGGATGGTCGGCATGGGGCGGATCGGCCAGGCGATCGCGCGCCGGCTCGACGCCTCCCGCGTTCCCGTGGTCTACCATTCGCGAAATCCGGCGGATGGCCTGTCGTACCGGCATTATCCCGATCTGATCGAAATGGCAAAGGCGGTCGACACGCTCGTCATCATCATCCCCGGCGGCCCGGCGACGGCAAAAATGATCAATGCCGATGTCATGAAGGCGCTGGGACCGCGTGGCGTCATCATCAACGTCGCGCGCGGTTCTGTGGTCGACGAGCCGGCGCTGATCGCGGCGCTGAAATCGGGCACCATTCTGGCGGCGGGACTCGATGTGTTCGCCAACGAACCGGCGGTGCCGGATGAATTGCGCAGCATGCAGAACGTGGTGCTGCTGCCGCATATCGGCTCGGCGTCGGTGGTGACCCGCAATGCCATGGATCAGCTGGTGGTCGACAATCTCAAGGCCTGGTTCGCCGGCAGGCCGCCGCTGACGCCGGTCGCGGAGACCCCGGTCAAGAGCCGCTGATGCGAGCGCCGCGCATGCAGGAGAAGCCGATGAGAGTCCGCTTCGGCAAGGCGCTCGCGGCGCTCTTGGTACTGGCCGCCTGGCAAACGCCTGTTCGCTCGCAGGATGCCTCGACCTTGAAAAAGGACATGATCGGCCAATGGGAGCTCTCGACCACCGAGCGCAGCAAGACCTGCGTCGTCACGCTGAAGAGCGATACGACGCCGCAGGGCCTCAAGCTTGAACTCGAGCCCGGCTGCGCGGCGGCGCTGCCCTTCACCAAGGAGATCACGGCCTGGAGCATCGCGGGCCTGGACATCGTGCGGCTGCAGGACGCCGCCGGCCAGCCGGTGATCGATTTCACCGAAGTCGAGAGCGGAATTTTCGAGGGCCTGCGCCAGGGCGAGGGCATCTACATCCTGCAAAATCTCGCCGCCGCGCGCTCGCTTGCAAAGTCGATGGACCAGATGATCGGCGACTGGGCGATGGTGCGCGGCAACGGCCAGACCATCTGCGGCCTGACCCTGACCAACACCGAAGCGGGGCAGGATAACTTCCAGGTCTTTCTCAAGCCGAAATGCGACCCGGCCGTCGAAGCCTTCGCGCCGACGCAATGGCGGCTCGAGCATGGCCAGATGCTGCTGATGTCAAAGACCGGTGAGACCTGGCAGTTCGAGGCCGACGACAACGCGCAATGGCGTCAGGTACCCGACAGCGCCGATCCGCTGATCATGCTGCGGCAATGATGTCAAGCACATGGGCCAAGCGGATACAGCAAGGAGACATGCCGTGACGAAGCCAGAGATCATCGGTTCGGCGCGGTCGACCTATACGCGCGCCGTCCGCATGGTCTGCGAAGAAAAGGGCATAGCGTACGTGCTTACGGAAATGCCGCTGCGCGCGCCGGAGATCCTTGCCATCCATCCGCTCGGCAAAATGCCGGTGCTGCGCCATGGCGATGTCGCGCTGTTCGAATCGAAGGCCATCGCCACTTACCTCGATCGCAGCTTCCCCGGCCCGCAACTCATGCCGTCCGATCCGCACCTCGCTGCACTGACCGAGCAATGGGTCTCGCTGGTTAACACCGTGATCGACCGCACCCTGATCCGGACCTATCTGTTCGCCTATATCGCCCCGAAGACCGCCGGAGCGCCGGACCGGGAGGCGATCGAAGCCGTCATGCCGGCGGTACGCGAGCAGATCGGCGTTCTCGACAAGGCGGTCGCCAGGACCGGCTACCTTGTCGGCGACCAGTTCACCTTCGCCGACATCAACCTGCTGCCGATCCTGCATCGGGTCGGGCAGGTTCCCGAAGGCGCGCAAGCGCTCGCCGCCGCGGGTCATCTGGCCGGCTACTACGAGCAGCACGCATCGCGGCCGAGTTTTGCGCGGACCATGCCGCCGGCAGGGCCGCCGCGCCGTGCAACGCCAAGTTAGCGCAAATGGGTGTTGACCCGGAGACATACGACGTTGAAATGCCGGCACTGTGCTATGATGGAGGCTTCGGAGTCGCGATCGATTTTGTGGCCTCGATGCCCGGCTCAAAGTCCAGATATTCAGGCACGCGTCGGGCCAGGCGGGCGCGCTTGATTCCGGCTTTGACAAATTCCTCAATATGCGCCGGCACGAGGTGCATGCGGCCGAGTTCGCGGTTCAGGGTCTGCTGCAGCCGACGCCGCGTGAAATCGTCGTTGACGTAGAAGCGGTCGAGGTAGAGCTCCAGAATGCGCTGTTTGTCGGCGTCGCTGGGATAGCCCATCCGAATGTGCGCATCGAAGCGTCCGGCTCGCTTCGCCAATGCTTCGTCGATGGCGTCGGGGTGGTTGGTGGTGGCGATGGTGACGATATCGGCATAGGCGGAACCGCCTGACAGCACCTGCAGCAATTCGCCTGTCACGTCGTCCTTGCCGGCAGACGCATAGGGGTTCTGGCGGTTCTTGGTCATGAGATCGAGATCCTCGAGAATGACCACGGCCGGCGCCAGCGTTTGAGCCAGACTGTAGACCACCCGGATGTGCTCGACCGCTTCGACGATGATGACGGTGGCTTCGCCGGCAATCTCGTTGACGAAGCACTCGATCGCCGTCGATTTGCCGTCGCCGGGCGGACCCGACAGCAAGAGGCCGCGCTTGATGCTCAATCCCTCCGCCTTCAGCATGTCGCGGTTGCGGATCGAAGCCGCGATGAAGTCGAGTTCGGCGCGCACCTGATCGTTGGGGATGATATCGCTCCAGGAGCGGTCCGACACCCGCGAACGCACGGTCCGCAGATCGCGGTTGACCAGCACGACGCGGCCTTTGAAGGGATTGGACTCCTGCAGCAGCCGGCGCACCAGGGCAATGACGGCTGTTTCGTCCGCCTCGCGATAGACCAGTCCGATGCTGTCGATGGTATGGCCGTATCCCTGGCGGTTCTGGCTCGCCTGCACGACCAGAATGAATTGCGTTTGGCTTCCCGGTACCGCGCCGCGGAACACGGTACGCGGCTGGATCACCTGCATTTCGCCGTCAATGTTGAGCACCACTTTTTGCGGGCGCATGCCTGACACGACCACGCCACGTTCGGCATTGCCAAGGCCGGTAAGTTCACTGAGCCACATCCACCCGGGCATCTCCGACAGTTTTCGCGTCAGGATCGCGATGGCGGCGTCGTTGGCCGGCAAGGACAGCGAACTCGGATCATTGGCGCCGCAGAAGATGCGAAACAGTGTCGAATAACCGATCTGCGATGTCGTCGCGCGCTTGATCTGCTTGTGTTGGGCGACGATGTATCCAAGCGAGGCGGACAGCGCGGCAAAGCCCTTGATGGTGTCCTCGGGAATATCGACCAGCAACTGATCCTTCAGTGTCAGGGAAGCAGCGGCCGATTCGGCAAAAAGCTTTTTGATGAGGGGGCTGGTGGCGCTGGCCGCGCCATCCGCGACCTCATAGACGCCGTAGACGAATTCCCCGTTGGCATCCCTGCCATAGACAGTGGTGGTCACGTTCAGCGTCGACGCCAGAATCTCCGCCATTTTCCGCGCCGCGGCAGCGCCCTGTGCGGGCCGCTCCTCGGCGAGGCGGGTACCCGCGATATCAGAATCGCAGCGGACGATGAATTTCTGTCCGGCGCTGGAGCGCTTATTCTCGACCTTGAACCACACGACGCAAACCCCAGACCAATACCCATGCGCCCGACCTCGTCGCCGTGCGAATGCCGACAAGTTTCTAACAGGCGGCGTTTGCGTGTTCTAGGCTTCACATCGGAATTCTTACAAATCCGGCGATGCGCCGGTAACCACGGACCCCTGATGCCACGCTGCTTCGAATGATGGCACGGCGTCCTGCAATCATATGGCGAACTGTCCGGCCTGCTCGTCTCAAAATGCGCTTCATCCCGTTCGAGCTCTGGAAACGATTGATGTCCTCGATAACGCATTGGACCCGTTCCTGCTCTATGGACAGACCAGCACCTCTATCATTCTGTCCACAACGATTTTGCTGCGATCGCTTCCGCTTTCGAGCGCCGCTGAAGCTTCCTGATGAAATTCAGCGTCGCAATTTCAGTGCACGATCAGACGTTCGCACCTTTTTGATGCGCGCCTGTTTAATGAGCCGATTGTCCGGCTTGAAAGAGCCAGTTCAATGAAGGTCGGACGGACAATTTCGACCTGGACTAGATCAGCTTCAGTCCCTTCAAGCTGGCGTGGCCGCCTCTGCCGACGATGATATGGTCGTGCACGGCAATCCCGAGCGGACCGGCGATATCGATGATCGCCTTGGTCATTTGCACATCGGCCTGCGACGGCGAGGGGTCGCCTGAGGGGTGATTGTGCACCAGGATCAGCGCGGTCGCCGATAATTCCAGCGCCCGTTTGATCACTTCGCGCGGATAGACCGGGGTGTGATCCACGGTGCCTGTCTGCTGTACCTCCTCCGCTATCAGCTGGTTGCGTTTATCGAGAAACAGAATGCAAAACTGCTCCTTGTCGGCGAACGCCAGGCTTGTGCGGCAATAGTCGATCACCTCATCCCACGATGAAAGCAGGGTGCGCTGTCTCAATTGGCCTTTTGAGATGCGCTGGGCTGCCGCCGCGATCAGTCTCAGCTGCGTGATCGTCTTGTCCCCGATGCCCTTGACTTCGCGCAGGCGAGCTTCCGGCGCGTGAATGGCTTCCGCGAACGAGCCGAAGGTCTTGATCAGTGTCTTGGCCAGCGGCTTGACGTCACCCTGCGCCCGGGCGGCAAACAGCACCATTTCCAGCAACTCGTAATCGCTCAAGGCGTCAGGTCCGGCGGCATGGAAGCGCTCGCGCAGCCGTTCGCGATGGCCGTGATAATGCGGCGCTTCGGTCGATTCCGTTGGTTTCGTCGTGTCGCCGGGTACAGCGGGCATCGGCGTCTCAAAATCGCGGGCGTGCCCACCATGCCCGGCCGGCCGGCTTTTGCAACCGCGAATTGCCCGAGGACCGCGACGGCGGCGCGATTTTGCACTCGCAGCCGCCGCCGGGAAGCTGGCTGTCACACCTTCTTGAAGGTGCCTTTTTCGTAGAAGGCCGCCCGGCCGCTGCCATCCTTGAAGGTGTTGAAATCCTCGACAATCAGGTTGTGGCCTTCGAGATGTCCGGTCACGATCGTGTCCATGAACGAGAAGCTGTAGTTTGCCGTGAACGCCAGCGCAGGACCGCCAGCTACGGAAGCGTCATAGGCAAGCCCTTTAACCTGCTTCCAGTCACACGGCGTGGGCGTGCAGGCGCCATACACATGCACGCCGACACTCCCATTCGCATCGGTCAGCACGACGCGGATAATGCCGCGCGTCGCAGGGTCCACGTTCTGCCACGTCCCCCATAGCTCCCCGACCGGGAGCGGATGCGGCAGTGGCGCGCCTTGAAGTTGCTGAATAGGTGAATTGAAACGATGTTCTAATGTCGTGGTGGCCATTGGATTTTGCTCCTATGAGATCATGAGTTCTCGGACAGAGGCATGCCCACTAAAGGTGAACACCTATAAATTGTACTGAACAATAAAACATCGTTTGTGATATAAATCACTAAACGCGATTTAAATTAATCAGCATTGGTCTGGAAATCGGGCGGGCCTATTCCGCCGCGGTCGGTTTGGCGCTGCCGCCGTAGCGCTGATCGATATAGTCGATCACCATCGCCTTGAATTCGGCGGCGATGTTGGGCCCGCGCAAGGTGCGGAATTTCTTGCCGTCGACGAACACCGGCGCCGCCGGGGTTTCGCCGGTGCCGGGCAACGAAATGCCGATGTCGGCATGCTTGGATTCGCCGGGGCCGTTGACGATGCAGCCCATGATCGCGACGTTGAGGGATTCGACCCCGGGATATCTGGTCTTCCACGCCGGCATCTCGTCCCTGATAAAATCCTGGATCGAGCGCGCCAGTTCCTGAAAGGTAGTCGAGGTGGTGCGGCCGCAGCCGGGGCATGCCGCCACCAGCGGCACGAAGGTGCGGAATCCCATGGTCTGCAGCAGTTCCTGCGCGACCTGCACTTCCAGCGTACGATCGCCGCCGGGCTCGGGCGTCAGCGAAATCCGGAT
>NZ_JBEKXH010000376.1:0-6246 GCF_049512235.1 Bradyrhizobium sp. | reverse complement strand
AGATCAGCGCGGCGTGGATGGTCTCGCCGACTTCGCGCCGCAGCGGCCTCGCCAGCACCCGCGCGGCGCTGCGCCGGCCGAGATAGGCCTCGAGCACCGCGCTCAGCGTGGCACGCGCCACAAGGACGGCGAGCGGCGCCGCGGCGAACCGTGCCGCCAGGCGCAGCTGGTCCGCCTCGACGGCCGTGAACGGACCCGACGCGATCCACCCGAGTACGGGCCGGTCCGGGCCCGACCCGATGATGTCCTCATGCACCGGCCCGGCCCCGAGCCCGGCCAGCCAGCTCCGGCCGGGATCGCCAGGCGGACCCGCCGGCGCCGCGGCTGCGACCTCCGCCGCGAAGCCGAGGGCTTCGATCACCGCGCCGGTTTCGGCCCGCCACAGCCAGGTGCGGCGAGCGATGATCGGGTGCGGCACGGCCAAGGTCAGGGTGCCCGCCGTGAGCGGCACGCCGTCGGCGACGAGGCGCGTGCCGAGCTCCGCCAAAAATCGGTCGGCGCCCGCCGCCGCGCCGGCGGCGTCGACGAGCCAGGCGAGCGTCGAGGACAGCTGCATGCTTCGATCATGCGGCCGCAGCCGGGCATTGTCACCCGCTGCGCCAGCGCCAGCTTGATCTTGCCCAACAATATGTTTTCATGCGGGATGGATACCATGCTCGACCCCCTCGCCAACCCGACGCGGATCCTGGCGCGGGAGCGGGTTGCCGGCGACTATCCCAGGGAGACCTCCGAATGACTGAACCGCTTGTGGTCCGGCGCGAGACGCAGATCGCGGCCGCGCCTGCCACGGTGTTCGCCTTCTTGACCGACCCCGAGAAGATCCTGCGCTGGATCGGCACCGAGGCGACGATGGAGGCCCATCCGGGCGGGCTCTATTTGATCAACGGCATCGGCGCCCGAGCTGCGCGCGGCGCTTTCCGCGAGGTCGTACCGGTCCACCGCCTCGCCTACAGCTTCGGCTGGGAGGGCGACGAGGCCGTGCCCCCGGGATCGAGCCTGATCGAGATCGACCTGATCGACAAGGATGGCGGCACGCTGCTCTGCATCACCCAAACGGGCCTGCCCGACGCCGCACAATGTGCTCTGCATGCGCAGGGCTGGGAGCATTACTTCGGCCGGTTGGCCGTAGCCGCCGCCGGCGGCGATCCCGGTCCCGATTCAGGCTCCCGTCCGCCATGCGGTACGGCGTGACGGCGGCTGCCGGCGGAGCCCTTTCCCCGCCTGAGCAGTCCATTTCATCCAGCAAATTCCGGCGTCGAGAAAGACCATGACTGCAGAACTCCTGAGCGGCGATTTTGAAGCGGCACGTCGTGCGCCGCAGTTCGCGGATGAGGCCTGATGATTTCAAGACTCGTCGTCGCAGCCGCCGCGGCGATTTGCGTTGCGATCGGGCTTATCGAACTCCAGGATGCCAACACGGGCCTGCGCATCGTCCGCACCGAAGCCGGCCAGACGCCGGTCACGGTTTTTCATCCGCAAGCGACCGGGCCCGCCCCGGTGGTCGTGATCGCGCACGGCTTCGCCGGCTCGCAGCAATTGATGCAGCCATTCGCCGAGACGCTGGCGCGCAATGGCTATATCGCCGTTACCTTCGATTTCCTCGGCCATGGCCGCAATCCCCTGCCGATGCGCGGCGACATCACCGAAGGCCTGAGCATCACCTCGCAGCTCCTGAGCGAGCTCGGCGAGGTCGCCACCTACGCGCGGGCCTTGCCGGAAAGCGATGGTCGCCTCGGGGTGCTCGGCCATTCGATGGCCTCCGACATCGTGGTGCGCTATGCGCAAGCCGATCCGGAGGTGCAGGCAACCGTTGCGGTCTCGGTATTCTCCCCGGTCGTCACCGCCTATAGCCCGCGCAATCTCCTGGTGATCGTCGGCGCCCTGGAGCCCGCGATACTGCGCAACGAGGGGCTGCGCATTGTCGGTCTCGCCGCCGCTGGCAAGGCGGTCGCGGGCGAGACCTATGGCAGCTTTGCCGACGGCACCGCGCGGCGGCTGGTGCTGGCGCGCGGCGTCGAACACATCGGCGTGCTCTACAGCCACGACAGCATGGTGGAAGCCTTGCGATGGATGAACGAAGCATTCGGGCGGCAGCAACAGGAGTTCGTCGACAGCCGCGGGCGCTGGCTGGCGCTGCTATTCGCCGGCATCATCGCGCTGGCCTGGCCGTTGTCGTCGCTGCTGCCGTCAGCGAGCGAGACCTATTGCGGCGCCGGCCTGGGCTGGGGCAGGCTTCTCATCGCTGCCGTCGCGCCGGCGCTGTTGACACCGCTCTTGTTGTGGAAGATGCCGACCGACTTCCTGCCGATCCTGCTCGGCGATTACCTGACGCTGCATTTTCTGCTTTATGGTGTACTCACCGCGGCGTTGTTGTTTGCTTTGCACGGGCGGCCAAACCGGCCGCAACGATCGGCGGTATCGTGGCAAAACCTGGCGATCGCCGCGCTCGCGATTGCCGCCTATAACATCATCGCGTTCGGCTGGCCGCTCGACAGTTACGTCTTTTCATTCTGGCCGATCCCGGCGAGAATCCCGCTGATCGCCGCGATTGCCTGCGGCACCCTGCCCTACTTCATCGTTGACGAATGGCTGACCCGCGGCGCGCAGGCCCGGCCTGGGGCCTATGTGCTGAGCAAATTCTGTCTGCTCACCTCGCTCGCCATTGCCATCGTTCTCAATCCGCCAAAACTGTTCTTCCTCGCCATCATCGTACCGGCGATCCTGCTGTTGTTTCTGGCGTTCGGGCTGATCAGCCGCTGGAGCTACCGGGCGACCCGCCATCCGCTGCCGGGCGCCATAGCCAACGCCGCGGTGTTCGCCTGGGCCATCGCGGTGACCTTTCCGATGGTGGTGCGATGAATTCCATGATCTGCTTCGATCGAAAACAGATGCATCAACCTGCAGAGGCCCCATGTTTCATCCGGAACGTATCGATGTCGCCTTCTACGCCTCGCGCGTCGATGCATGCTTCGTCGGCGACGAACGCGTGCAGCCGCAAGCCGGCGATTTCCACGGCGGCTGGATTACCGCGCGCATCACGGGGCCGTTCAAGGGCGCGCCGGGAACGCAGGCGTGGTAGCCCCGGCCGAACCGACTTCGCCGCTATGGTCGCCCGCGCTTGCCGCGGCCGCGCCGCGCGAACTCTGCACCGATTGCGGCATCTCGCGCTCCAGCGATCCCAGACAATGCGGCCAGGCCTGCCAGTTCATCAAGCCGGACTATGCCGCGCTCGAAGCGCGCGTCCATGGCCGTGAGCGCGACGCGCGGCGCCCCGACGAGATGTTCTTCGGTCCGTTCCGCCGCATGCTGCGCGCGGCCATGTTGAAGCCGCGAGAGGGCGCGCAATGGACCGGCATCGCAACCCGGATCGGCGAGCGGCTGTTGGAAACCGGCGCGGTCGATGCCGTGCTGACCATGGCGCCTGACAAGGACGATAAATGGAAGCCGGTGCCCGTGCTGGTCACCGCAGCCTCAGGCATGGCGCAATGCCGTGGCATGCGGATGGGCTACGCGCCGCTCCTGGCGCTGTTGGAACCGGCACGGGCGCGCGGCTTTACCCGGCTTGCGGTGATCGGCATTCCCTGCCAAGTCTACGCCCTGCGGGCGCTGGAAGAAAAGCTCGGTTTCGAGCGGCTTTACGTGGTCGGCACACCCTGCTCGGACAACACCAAGACCGAGAATTTCCACCGCTTTCTCGATCTGCTCGCCGACGATCCGGACAGCATCACCTATCTTGAATTCCGCGCCGACTATCACGTCGAGCTTCGTTTTCGCGACGGCCGCGTCAAGGAAATCCCGTTTCTGCAATTGCCGATCTCAAAACTGCCGCCGGATTTCTTTCCGATCACCTGCCGCACCTGCGTCGACTACACCAACGTGCTGGCCGACATCACCGTCGGCTATATGGGCGGCGAGGGCGAGCAATGGCTTCTGGTGCGCAACGCCCGCGGCGAGGAACTGCTCGGCCTGCTCGGCGATGAAGTGACGACGCGTGCGCCCGGCAGCGCCGGCAAGCGTGCCGGTCCGGTCAAGGGCTTCCTGAAGAATGTCGAGCTGGCCGCCGGCGGCCTTCCCTTGCGCAGCATGCCGAACTGGCTGCGGCCGATCATGGGCTGGCTGATGCCCAGGATCGGTCCGCGCGGGCTGGAATTCGCCCGCGCCCGCGTCGAGATGAAAGCGGTCGAGACCGTGCTGCATCTGCGCCGGCAATACCCCAAGCGCGTGAAGAACATGGTGCCCGCCCATGTCTGGGCGCTGGTGAAGCCGTACGGTATCGAGCCCGGGAGCGGCGAGCGGCGGTAGGCCCGCGAGCCGGAACAAGCCCGACGCTGCCCCGTTGACTGCCGCCGGCGCCGACCGGATGTCTCGCATCGGGTTGCGGCGTCGCTGTTCACGGAGGAGAGAATGCTGGATCAACAGGTTCTGGATGATCTGAAATCGCTGCACACCGCCGCGATCGACGCGCGCAACGGCTACCAGGAAGCGCTCGAAGACGCCGAAGGCAAGGGCATGACGCCGCTGTTTTCCGAACTGGTCGCGCTCCATGAGAGCCATGCCGAAGCGCTGGCGCGAACGCTCGGCGCGGCCGGGGAGAAGGCCGATGACGAAGGCTCCTTCATGACCACGGTGCACAAGACCATCATGGATGTGCGTTCGCTGTTCAACGGCCTCGATGCCAGCGTGTTGCCAGGCCTGATCGACGGCGAAAAGCGCAATGTGGCGAAATACGACAAGGCACTGCGGGATGGCAGGCCGCCGGCCGAGATTGCAAGTCTTTTGACGGCACAGCGCAGCGCGCTGGCGCGAAAGATCCTGGAGATGGAGACGCAGAAAGCGGCGAGCAAGCAATCGGCCGCATAAGGGGCAGCATGACGAAGAGAAAAGGATCGGGAGCCCGCGGGCTCCCGATCGCCATCGCATGGAAACATTCCCGGTGCTACTTGAAACGCTACTTGGCCTGATCGGTCGGCTGACCAGTCGATCCGTTCGCCGGACCCACGCCGGTATCCGACGATGTCGGTGCGGCGCGCGTGTCGGGCGCGGGGTTGGCCGGCTGGTACGGTTTGGGCTGGTTCGCCATGCCCGGCGATTGCGCCATGCCGGTGGTGTTGCCACCGACCGGCGTCGGCATCTGCGCGGTCTCGGTTCGCGATTTGCCGTGGTAGCCGGCTGCGAGCAGACCCATCATGGCAAGGGCCAGCACGGCAAACCCGATCAACTCGGTGCCGGCACTGCTGCGCGGCGCGGCGGTCCGCGACCCCTCCCCTTGCAGCGCCGCCGCCGCGATTTCGCGGTTGGTGCGCGAGCGAAGGAACTGGATGAAGGCGCCGGCTATGATAAACACCGTCGCCGCCAACGTGAAAAACATCAACCAGCTGATTGCATTGTCGCCCTGCATTGCGCTCGCCTCCGTCTGTCAAACCGCTACGACAATGCGATGTGATTTCGATTGTTCCGGCCTGGATCGCGCGATTTTAGCCGACCGCGGGCTTCTCGCACCGAAGCTGCCGATGGCACTCCGGACCGCAATGCGATATTGACGCATCCAGTGTCAGCTCAATCCGATCTTCGCGGCAAGGATGGCTGCCACAGACGACCAGCACGGCGGCGGTGTGTCAGGCAGGCACGCCGCAATCGACAGCCACGGGCCGCGCTGACAAGCAGGGCTATCCAGGCGATTGGGAAAGTTGTGTCCCCGAAAGACAACAACTTTTCCCTGTTAAGCCCTGTTAATGCAGGAGCGGAAACAGGGGCGTCCAGGTTTGTGTTAGATTCGCAAGCTTAAGCCAAAGGCGTTCTTCGCGCCGCGCCCGCCCCATAGCTTGAGATGATTCTTAAGTTGGTGGGCACGCCACCGGTTCGCGCATTCGCGCGACCCGGCGGCTTTGCCCACCCTGCAAATTTCCGATGCACTTTTCAAACAGCCACGAAAGAATAGTCTGAGATCGTCGTTGCGAGCGTTAGCGAAGCAATCCAGCTTTGCCGCCGCGGAGAGAAAGCTGGATTGCTTCGTCGCAATGGCTCCTCGCAATGACGGTGGTTCTAAATATGCGTTCGCAGCCCCGCGGCGCGAGGCGCCCGGGCTTTGCCAGGAAACTCATCGCCCCGAGAGAACAGAGGGCGCGGGGAATGCCGGATGCCCAGTGGCACCCGCAGCCTCGCGTGCAGAAAACGGCCATCACGCACACGAGTATTCACAGCGAGGCACCGGAAAACACCCGGCATTCCCGCACGCAATGGTTTTAC
>NZ_JBEKXH010000375.1:0-6290 GCF_049512235.1 Bradyrhizobium sp. | reverse complement strand
GCCCCTCATCTGGAACGAGACAGCGGTGACCCTAGACTGATTAGAACAAAAAGGCAACTATAATATTTTTTAATATGGGGCTTGACAGCCCAAATCACACCAGATCTGGCCCGTCGGGCACGTGCTTTTTTGTGCGGGGTCGTCCGATGCTCGGCGGACAAGAAAAAGTTTCGCCCGGATGAGCCAACGGGTCGGCGCGAATGCGCCGCCCCGACGACAGGCTCCGCTCATCCGGGGCTTGCTGCGGCGGTCCCGCATATCGCTGCGCTCATGCGGGCTACGGGCTACGGGCGACTACACCAGGGCTGCCGACCATGCTATGTGGGAAGGTGCGGGGAGGACAGGATGCATGTGGAACCGGTTTTGGAGGCAGTGGACGATCGATAAGCCAGCGGCTTTGGGCGACTGGCTGTGGGATATTTTCGTGGTTGAGCTAGCCGCATTTCTGGACCGGCTGACGTTAAGACAGCTGATCGCGTTCATTCCTGTCGTCATTCTGGTCGTGGCTTACGCGCACAGCATTCCCATTCCCCCGGAATTGATGCTGCTGGGCGATGTGCTGGCCTATGTCGACATCTTTTCGATGATCTTGCTACTCAGCCTCATCGGGCGCGCAGCGCCCATCGTCTACGTCGTCCGGCAGGCCGTCGAACAACTGCTCAGGCGCATCGGACGGAACCGTCCGGATGCCCGTCACCAGCGAGAGAGTGGTGCGAGGCATCGAAGGCGGTCGATCGTCCGAACGAAAACCGACGACGACGCTGATGTCCCCATCGATGGCATGGCATGGGCCTGACGGCGCTCGCAAGGCCTCCCCGACCTCCCCCAGGCCGGGCGGCAGTCCGCCTGGATCGCTCCGCTCGCGCGATGACGCACGAGGGCGGCCACAAGGGCCGCCCCTACGCCACGAACAGCGGTCGCAGGCCATCACGTTGGTGCGCGTAGGGGCGGCCGTTGTGGCCGCCTTGCCGCGACAAACTATGCGGTGTTCATGGCCGGGGATCGAAATGTTGAACGAAGTCCATCGGGTGTTCGCGGCTCCCGTCTTTGATGCCGACGATCTCGAAGGGCTCCGCTTCAACCAGATCATCACCGAAATCGAGCGCTCCGGCTTCGAAGTGGTCAGGGCCCGCAAGCTCGAGGATGCGGAGATCGCGGTGCAGACCGACGCCGCCATCGGCTGCATGGTGGTCGACTGGGGCAAGAAGGGCCTGGAAGGCAAGACCGCGGCGCTGATCAATCTGATGCGGCGGCGCGGCCTCGATTTCCCGATCATCCTGCTGATCCGCCGCAAGCGGTTCGAAGACCTGCCGGTCGAGGTGCTCGACTTCATCGACGGCTATGTCTTCCTGTCGGAGGAGACGCCGGCCTTTATTGCCAAGAACCTGATCAGCCGCCTGAAGCAATATGCCGAGACCCTGAAGACGCCGTTTTTCGGCGCGCTGGTCGACTATGCCGAGGAGGGCAACCAATTGTGGACCTGCCCGGGCCACAATGGCGGCGTGTTCTACAACCGCAGCCCGATCGGCCGGGTGTTCGTGGAACATCTGGGCGAAGCTATTTTCCGCGACGACCTCGACAATTCGGTGCTCGACCTCGGCGACCTCCTGACCCACGAAGGCCCGGCGCTGAAGGCGCAACAGGAAGCCGCGCGCATCTTCGGCGCGGAAAAAACCTACTTCGTGCTCAACGGCACGTCGACTTCCAACAAGGTGGTGCTGGGCGCGCTCGTCACCGACGGCGACCTCGTGCTGTTCGACCGCAACAACCACAAGGCGGCCCATCACGGCGCACTGATGATGGCCGGCGGCATCCCGGTCTATATTCCGACCGTACGCAACGCCTGGGGGCTGATCGGCCCGATGCGCTGGGACGCCCTGGATGAAACCGCCTTGCGCGAGGCCATGCGCCACCATCCGCTGGTCAAGGACCCGGAAGCCTGGCGCAGACCGCGCCCATTCCGCGTCGCGGTCGTCGAACAGTGCACCTATGACGGCACGATCCACAGCGCCGAGATGATCCTCACAGCCATCGGTCATCTCTGCGATTACATCCTGTTCGACGAAGCCTGGGCCGGGTTCATGAAGTTTCATCCGCTCTATGCCGGGCGTTTCGCGATGGGGCTGTCGGGTCTCGGCCCCGATGCGCCGGGCATCATCGCCACCCAATCGACCCACAAGCAGCTGGCGAGCTTCTCGCAGGCCTCGCAGATCCACATCAAGGACCGCCATATCAAAGGCCAGAAGCGACGGATCGAGCACCGGCGCTTCAACGAGAGTTTCATGCAGCACGCATCGACGTCGCCTTTCTATCCGCTGTTCGCCTCGCTCGACGTCGGCGCCCAGATGATGAAGGGGCGCTCCGGCGAAGTGCTGTGGGACGACACCATCCGGCTTGGGATTGAACTGCGCAAGAAAATACGCGCCGTGCGGCGCGAATTCGAGGAGAAGGAGACGCGTCCGGAACGCCGCTGGTTCTTTGAGCCATTCGTGCCCGATCGCGTGGCGATCCCGGACGTCTCGCGCGAGGGCGCCGTGCACAACATCGCCTGGGAGGCGGTCAGCACCGATCTGCTCGCCAGCAACGCGAGCTATTGGCAGCTCGGCCCAGACCAGGTCTGGCACGGCTTTTCGGATCTGACGGCGGGCTTCGCCATGACCGACCCCAACAAGCTGACGTTGCTGACGCCCGGATTCGACCATGCCACCGGCTGCTATGCCGACCACGGCATCCCCGCCCCCATCGTCGCGCAATTTCTGCGCGAAAACCGCATCGTCGCGGAAAAGAACGACCTCAACTCGCTGTTGTTTCTGCTCACCCCAGGCGTCGAGGCCAGCAAGGCCGGCACCCTGATCAGCGGCCTCGTCGCCTTCAAGAAATTGCACGACGACAACGCCTTGCTGGAAGAGGCAATTCCCGAATTCTACCAGCGCCGCGCGGCGCGCTATGCCGGGGTGCGGCTGCGCGATCTCTGCGCCGAGCTGCATGGATTCTTCCGCGACGCCGGCGTCAGTGCGCTCCAGGCCAAGCAATTCCTTGCCGAGCACCTGCCGGATATCGCACTATCGCCGCGTGATGCGGCGCGCTATCTGGTCCGCAACGACGTTGACCATCTGCCCATCGACGCCATATTCGGCCGCATCGCCACCACGCCGTTCGTGGTCTATCCGCCCGGCATCGCGACGATTGTGCCCGGCGAGCGCCTCACCGAGCGGGCGCAACCCATGATCGACTATCTCAAAATGTTCGAAACCTGCTTCAATACCTTCCCCGGTTTCGACGTCGAGATCCAGGGGGTCTACAAGGAAGTCGATACGTCGGGCCGCATTCGGCTGCATACTTACGTGGTCTCCGAGCGAACCTGACGATGGAAACGACGCGTCCAGCCGTAACCAGCGAACAACCGGTGCTGGTCCGCGCCTCCCGCGACAGCGATGTCGAGGCGATGTTGACGATCTACCGCCAGCATATCAGGCGCGGCATCGAGGACAGCGTCGACGACAGCGGCACCCCGCAACCGGACGATTTGCGCGACCGGCGCAGGAACCTGCGCAACACGCGTTTGCCGCATCTGGTCGCGACGCGTGGCGGCGAGGTGATCGGCTATACGTATGTCGTGCTATTTCGCAAGCGACCGGCCTACCGCTACACGGTCAAGCATTCGATCTATGTCCACCGCGACGATCTCGGCCGCGGTGTGGGACGGTTGCTGATGCAGGAGCTCATCGATAGCTGCGCGGCGGCCGGTTTCCGGCAAATGATCGGCTATATCGATGCCGACAACACCGCCTCGCTCGCCATCCACGACAAGTTCGGCTTTCACCGGGTCGGACTGCTTCCGGGCGTGGCCTATCGCTATGGCCGGTGGGCCGACACCGTCATGGTGCAACGCTCGCTAGCCGCCGGTTCGACCGAGCCGCCGCAGCCTGCGAGCTTCAGTCGCTGAGCTCGCGAGGTGCGGATTGGAGCGCGTAATCGGCCATCTCGCGAAGGCGCAATCTATCCTCGTAGGGGCGGCCCTTGTGGCCGCCCTGCCGCGACAAACTCCGCTCCCGCGATGTGGCCCGAGGGCACCCACAAGGGGTGCCCCTACGCGACCAACAGCGGTCGCACGCCATCACGGGAAGTAGCCCGCATGAACGCAGCGATATGCGGGACCCGCGCCAACAAGAAAGCCCCGGATGTCGCTTCGCTCGTCCGGGTTACGCTCCAAGTCCGGCGTCGGGGCATCGTGTCCGGGGTGAGCCGACCGCAGGTCCGGCCTTGTCTGCCGCACCCGGATTGCGACCGATTTTTGCGATTTAGCAACATTTGAGCATGGTTTCGCTTGCCACGCCAGCGTGCCTCGCCCTCCGGAACGGAATCGCACAGAGCTATTTCCGTGGCCTATCCCCGATGCCGGGCCTGCCGTAACCCGACCGCCAAGCTCTCGCGTCTTGCGTCCACCATCAACACGGCGATCAAATCGCCATAGCGCATCAACGCCGGCAAACCGTCTCCCGCGGGTTCCTTCACTGGAGGCTTTCGGACGACGGCCCCAGCGCGAGCCCCGTCATCCGAAGCCCTTCACGGTAGCTGACGTCAATGCGCAGATCGGGAGGTCTTAGCCGTGAGGACTGCTGCCGCGAACCAGCTATGGCGTCTTGCGCCCCACCACGCACACGCTAAGGTTGGAGGCGATACTCAGCCGGGCAAGCAGGAACACCATGGCAGAGGAGGCGTTCGTCGGTCTGGGAGAAACCGACCGCGGGTTGGGGGAGCTAACCCAGGCCGATTTCGTCCATTTGGACCTCGGGCATTGGCTGGACACGCCGCCCGCCGCCGGGACACCCCCCGGTTCCCTCCCCTACGAACTAGTAAGCGAATACGCTTTCGAGCGGCTCTGCTTTCATTTGTTACTCAAAAATGGAACAAGCCCTCGCTTTTGGGGGCGGCGCGGGCAGGCCCAGCACGGTATCGACCTGATTCTTTCCGATGGTGCGGCTAGCGTCGTGCATCAATGCAAGCACGCCGCCGCCTTCGACCATCGTGGGTTAGAGGCTGCTGTACGCAAATTCCAGAGCGACTGGTTGACACGGCCCGCACTTGGCCGACCTCGGAGCTTCGTGCTATGGACCTCGGCGCGCCTCACCGACACGGTCGCTTGGGAGGACACCAAGCGACGGCTCGCTCGCGAACTCAAAATCGAAATCGAGGAGCGGCACCGCGACATGCTAGATGCATGGCTGCGCGAGGAGCCCGGTATCGTCGCAGACCTGTTCGGCAACGCTGTGGCGGAAGGCTTCTGCGGCCGCGGGCGCGACTGGGATCTCGGCCTATTTCGGCCGTTGCATCGCGACAGTGGCGACCCCCGAGTCGCTCTATACCTCGACCTACTTGAACAAGACTGCATCGCCGATCATCCGGCAGATGCGGAGGCCTTCGAACGGATTCTCTCGCAGGAGCAGACGGTCCTGCTCTCCGGGCTTGCTGGCGCTGGCAAGACAATGACTGCCCTGGACTTGGCCCGGAGGTTCGACGGGGGGAATTGGCGCACCTACTACCTCCGGGCGGACGACACACAGAACGTCGATTACCTCTACGCCGGCCTCCGCGACCGTGCTTTTCGTCCTTCAATCTTCATAATCGACGATTGTCACCGGGCGTTCGGTCATGTCGATGCCCTGAGGCGCCGGTTGGCGGGGTTAGACCGCCCGTTCAAGCTCGTCCTTGCCGCTCGCAGTCCGCCGAGTGGTATGGATTTTCTTGAGCCCGACGGGTTAGGCCTCGTTGATGAGTTGCGCTTAGCCGGGCAGGTCATCGATGTCGCGGCCGATGAGGTTCGCTTCCGTGCCGTCGTTGCCAAACGCCGGCCAGCGTGGCGCGAACCGCCGATCCCCAGGCTTACGGCATTGAGCGGGCGGGACCTCGCTATCCTCGAAGTGATCTTGGAGGCGGCACAGTACCAAGATCTGGTCCGCAGTGGGAAAATCGAGGACCTTTTCCCGAAAATCTTGAGTCTCGTGTTCGGGACGCACCGGGCGGAGGCTCCGAATCTGAGGCGCCTTGCCGCAGTCGCCCAGTTTGACCTCGCCCTCCCGGAGCGTCTTTTTCCCGACCCCTTCGAAGCAGATCGAAATCGCGCAGCGGTCACACGCTTCGTCGTCGCTCGTGGACGGCCGAGCGCCTTATCGTTCAGCCACCCCTCCGCAGCGGAAGTGGTGTTCCGTCTCATTGCGTGGAGCCATGGCGAGCAGAACCCATCGTCGGCCTGCGCGCGCGACTGCGCTGCGCTACTGCTGCAGCACGTC
>NZ_JBEKXH010000374.1:0-6300 GCF_049512235.1 Bradyrhizobium sp. | reverse complement strand
CCGGCTGCATAGCCCGGGCGTCACAGGCGGCTATCGGCGGTGAACCCTATTCTGAAACCCGGCCGTATTTATTTCAGATTGCAATAACCGGACCCTTTCCGACCCATGACCACGCCCGGCGGCAGCGATAAATTCTACGGCAGCATCCCGGTCTTTCGCGGCTTTGCGAGCCTGATGGACCCGGCGCTGTATTCGCCGCTGCCGGAGGATTGGACTATCGGGGTCGCCGATATCGTGGAGTCGACCAAGGCGATCGCTCAAGCGCGCTACAAGTCGGTCAACATGGCCGGCGCTTCCGTGATCGCGGCAGTCGCCAATGCGCTGGAGGGCCGCGAGTTTCCGTTCGTGTTCGGCGGCGATGGTGCGAGCTTCGCGGTGGCGCCGGATGATCTCGCGCGCGCCCGCGAGGCCCTGGCGGCCACCGCCATCTGGGTCGAGGAGAGCCTCAATCTGGTGATGCGGGTGGCGCTGGTGCCGGTCACCGCGCCGCGGGCCCAGAGTCTCGATGTCCGCGTCGCCCGGTTCGGGCCGTCGCCCAATCTGTCCTATGCGATGTTCTCCGGCGGCGGCCTCGGCTGGGCGGAAGCCGCGATGAAACGTGGCGAGTTCGCGGTGGCAAAAGCGCCGCCGGGGACGCAGCCCGATCTCTCCGGACTGTCGTGCCGGTTCGAGGAAATCCCCTCGACACGCGGTGTCATCCTCTCGGTGCTGGTGATGCCGGCGCCGGGCGCTGATCCCGCGGTCTTCCGCAAGCTGATCGAAGAAATCATCGCGCTGGTCGAACGCACGCCGCAGGCAGGGCGGCCGGTGCCACCGGGCGGTCCGCCGCTGCGATGGCCGCCCGCCGGTGCCGATCTGGAGGCACGCGCCCGGCGCGGCGGATCGCTGTTGAAGCGGCGCGCGCAAGTGATGGTGCACACCCTGTTTGCCTATTTCATCATGCGCTTCGGCATCAGTGTCGGCGGATTCGTGCCGCAGGCGTACGTGCAGCAGGTGGTGGAGAATTCCGACTTCCGCAAATACGACGACGGCTTGCGCATGATCCTCGATTGCACGGCGGAGCTGGAGCGCGCGCTGGCGCAGCGCCTCGCCGAGGCGGCATCGGCCGGCATCGTACGCTATGGCCTGCACCGGCAGGACGCTGCGATGATGACCTGCTTTACGCCGTCGGCGCTACGCAGTGATCACGTGCATTTCATCGACGGCGCGCGCGGCGGCTATGCCTCGGCGGCGACCGCGCTGAAGGCTATGCCGGCGTGAGTTGCCTGGTCGCCGAAACCGAACTTCAGCGCGTGGTCCGGCTCCAGGTTTCGCCGCCGCACAGCGTGCCGACGCAGCCTTCGACCTTCAGCGTGTCCGGACCCGCCACCGAAATGCTGCTGGCATAGCTGTTGCCGTCATCGGCATTGTAGATCGGCCCCGACCATTTGTTCGGCCCGGCAGCGCGCATGCCGCTGAACAGCGGCAGCCCGATGATCGGGCGTTTTGCCACCGCCGGATTGGGATTCTTGTCGTCGACCTGAGGTTTGCCGGTGGCGGGATCGGTCGGATCCCGGAGCCAGACCACGACTCCGCAAAGTCCTCCGCCGCATTTGCTGACACGCACCTGGGCGTCGCCCGCCTGCGTCAGCCACACCACGCTGGGATCGCCACCCGCCTGCGCTCGCGCCGGCATGGCGCCAAGCGATGTCGCGAGAATGGCAATCACAATGGCAATCATGAAGCTGAACCTGCAAGCCATCGACCCCTCCCGGAAAAGCAGGCCTGCTTAACAACAAATTCTGTTTTCGCAAATGTCATATCGCCGCTCTTGCGGATGCAGCAGCGCGTCCTGGTCACCAAGCGAGGCCGCAGAGGTCGAGCCCTTCCCCTCGCGCGCGTCGAACCTCCTCATACGCGGATGTGAACGTCAGTCCGCCGCTTGAGCACCGGCGTTCTGCCAGATTGCGGTGTTTAAGAACGCTGGAACCTTCTATAAGGGGTTCCGTTAAGCCACGTCTCCCATTATTGCGGACATCACCCCATGACCTTCACGCTTCCCGACCTTCCCTATGCCTATGACGCCCTTGCGCCCCATATGTCCAAGGAAACGCTGGAATATCACCACGACAAGCATCATCAGGCCTACGTGACCAACGGCAATAATTTGCTGAAAGGCACCGAGTTCGAGGGCAAGTCCCTCGAGGAGATCGTCAAGGGCTCGTTCGGCAAGAATGCGCCGCTATTCAATAATGCCGGCCAGCACTACAACCATCTGCATTTCTGGAACTGGATGAAGCCCAATGGCGGCGGCAGCAAGTTGCCGGGCCGGCTCGAACAGAAAATCACCGAGGACCTCGGCGGCTTCGAAAAATTCAAGACCGATTTCGCCGCCGCCGGCGTCGGCCAGTTCGGTTCGGGCTGGGCTTGGCTGTCGGTGAAGAACGGCAAGCTGGAAATCTCCAAGACGCCCAATGGCGAAAACCCGCTGGTGCATGGCGCCACACCGATCCTTGGCGTCGACGTCTGGGAGCATTCCTATTACATCGATTATCGCAACCGCCGCCCGGATTATCTGAAGGCCTTTATCGATCATCTGGTGAACTGGGAGTATGTCCACCAGCTGTTCTCGAAGGCCGCCTGACGCCGATCGGCCGACGAATCCTTCGGGCGGCAGCGGTCAGCTGCCGCCCTTTGGTTTGCTTGGGGGCATTTGACGGCCCTTGCCGGTCCCGCGCGGTTCCGGCACAAAACCAGCGGCACCGCCAGTAGCCGGCGGGCAAAAGCTCACGATTGAACCATCTGTCAGGGCCTTGGTGGACAGGCGTTATGTTATAATATAACGGTTTTTGATGGTTCCCTCGGATCCCAGCGGTCACCGGCATGAGCATGGGCACGTCCATCACAACCATGGACAGGCTTCCCCGCATCCGGCGCAAGCCGCGCCCTGGTCGATCCTGCGCATGAACGTGGTCTCCCGGCTTGGCGCGGCGCTCGCGGTCAGCGCCGCCCTGTGGGGCGTGGTGTGGATGGCGATGAGGTGAGCATGACCGCGGAACTGGAATTTCGGGATGTCACGCTGGGCTACGACCGGCATCCGGCGGTGCATCATCTCTCCGGCGAAGTCGCCCCGGGCGCGCTGCTGGCGATCGTCGGGCCCAACGGCGCCGGCAAATCGACGCTGTTTCGCGGCATCGTCGGCATCCTCAGGCCGCTCGCAGGCACGATCCGGACCGGCGGTCTCGACATCCGGGATATCGCCTATCTGCCGCAGACGGCGGACATCGACCGCAGCTTTCCGATCTCGGTATTTGATTTCGTCGGCACTGGACTGTGGCGTTTGACCGGTTTCTTCGGCGGCATGGGCAAATCCGCGCGCGAGAAGATTGCGCACGCGCTCGCCGCCGTCGGCCTCAACGGGTTCGAGAATCGTCCTATCGGCACGCTGTCCGGTGGGCAGATGCAGCGCATGCTGTTTGCGCGGGTGTTGTTGCAGGACGCGCGGCTGATCGTGCTGGACGAGCCCTTCAACGCCATCGATGCCAAAACCTCGGCCGACCTGCTGGCGTTGGTGCGGCGCTGGCACGCCGAGCGCCGCACGGTGCTGGCGGCGCTGCATGACCTGGAGCTGGTGCGCGGCCATTTTCCCGAAACCCTGCTGCTGGCGCGGGGCAAGGTAGCGTGGGGCCTGACCGCTGACGTGTTGACGGCGGAAAATCTGACGGAAGCGCGGCGGATGTGCGAGGCCTTCGACGACGGCGCGCGGGCTTGCGCCGCGGACGAATTGCCGTCGCAGGCGGCCTGACCATGATGATATATGACGCGCTGATCGCGCCCTTTAGCGAATTCGAGTTCATGCGCCGGGCGCTGGCGGCGGTGATCGCGCTGGCGCTGGGCGGCGCGCCGATCGGAGTGTTTCTGATGCTGCGGCGAATGAGCCTGGTCGGCGACGCCATGGCGCATGCCATCCTGCCCGGGGCGGCGATCGGCTTTCTGCTGTCGGGCCTCAATTTGTTTGCGATGACGACGGGCGGTTTGATCGCGGGCTTTACCGTCGCCATCCTTGCAGGCGCGGTGGCGCGCGCGACCGGGTTGAAGGAAGACGCTTCGCTCGCCACCTTCTATCTGGTGTCGCTGGCCCTGGGCGTCACGATTGTTTCCATCAAGGGCACCAATATCGATCTCTTGCACGTGCTGTTCGGCAACATCCTGGCGATGGACGACCCGACCCTTCTGGTCATTGCGGTCAACGCCACGATCACGCTCGTGGCGCTGGCGGTGATCTTTCGTCCGCTGGTGATCGAGAGCGTCGATCCGATGTTCCTGCGCACCGTCAGCCGCGCCGGCGCGCCGGCGCACCTCGCCTTTCTCGCGCTCGTTGTCATCAACCTCGTCAATGGCTTTCAGGCGCTCGGCACCCTGCTGGCGGTAGGGTTGATGATTCTGCCCGCCGGCATTGCGCGGTTCTGGTCGCGCGACATCACCGGCATGATCTGCATCGCGGTCGCAAGCGCGGTGGTTTCCGGCTATGCCGGACTGGTGCTGTCGTTTCAAAGCAGGGTGCCGTCGGGCCCCGCGATCATTCTGGTGGCGGCGGCGCTCTATGTGGGATCGGTGTTGTTCGGCAGCGTCGGCGGCCTGTTCAGGCAGCTGTTTCCCGGCCGCCACCTCGAAGCCTGACGGCAAGCCGCGATGCGACGTTTTTGCCCCTGGCTTGTCGGCCTGCTGGTTGTGGCGTCCGCCTCCCCGCTGCGCGCACAGGATCGCTTGCAGGATCGCATCAATGTCGTCGCGAGCTTCTCCATCCTCGGCGATTTCGTCAGAAATGTCGGCGGCGAGCGCGTCGGCGTCACCACCCTGGTCGGTCCCAATGGCGACGTGCACGTCTATACGCCGGCGCCGATGGATGCGAAGAAGGTCGCGGATGCCAAACTGCTGGTGATCAACGGCCTTGGCCTCGAGGGCTGGCTGCCGCGGCTGGTGCAATCCGCAGGCAGCAAGGCCACCATCGTGACCGCGACCCTGGGCATCGCGCCCATCAAGATCGACGCCGCGCCCGATCCGCATGCCTGGCAATCGGTCTTGAACGCGAAGATCTATGTTGCCAATATCCGCGACGCGCTGATGGCCGCCGACCCCGCGGACGCCGCAGTGTTTCGCGCCAACGCGCAAAGCTACCTGAAAGAACTCGATGGGCTCGACCGAGAGGTGCGGGAAGCGGTGGCGAAGATTCCGGACGGCCGCCGCAAGGTCATCTCCACCCATGATGCGTTCGGCTATCTTGCCTTGGCCTACGGTATCGAATTCATCGCGCCTCTGGGCGTTTCCACCGAATCGGAAGCCAGCGCGCGTGACATCGCCGCCATCATCAGCCAGATCAAAAGCTTGAAAATCCCGGCGGTGTTTCTTGAAAATATCAGCGATCCCAGGCTGATCCGGCGGATAGCGGCGGAGACCGGCACCCGCATCGGCGGCACGCTCTATTCCGACAGCCTGACGGCTGAAAACGGCGACGCCCCCACTTACATTGACATGGTCAGGCACAATATAAGAACCTTGAGCCGCGCGCTCGCCAATTAGGGGCGCGCCGGTAAATACCGCTTGCGGAGTTGGTATGCCCGAATTGACGTCCCGAAAGATTCCCGTGACCGTGCTGACCGGCTATCTCGGCGCCGGCAAGACCACGCTGCTCAACCGCATCCTGTCGGAAAACCACGGCAAGAAATACGCTGTCATCGTCAATGAATTCGGCGAGATCGGCATCGACAACGATCTGATCATCGGCGCCGACGAAGAAGTCTTCGAGATGAACAATGGCTGCGTCTGCTGCACCGTGCGCGGCGATCTCGTGCGCATCCTCGATGGCCTGATGAAGCGCAAGGGCAAGTTCGATGCCATTATCGTCGAGACCACCGGTTTGGCCGATCCGGCGCCGGTGGCGCAGACCTTCTTCGTCGACGAGGATGTCCAGAAGAACGCGCGGCTCGATGCGGTGGTGACGGTGGCCGATGCGAAATGGCTGAACGACCGGCTCAAGGACGCGCCCGAAGCCAAGAACCAGATCGCGTTCGCCGACGTCATCGTGCTCAACAAGACTGATCTCGTTTCCAAGGCTGAACTGGCTGAAGTCGAGGCGCGGATACGCGCCATCAACCCCTATGCCAAGCTGCATCGCACCGAGCGCTGCCAGGTTGCGCTGACGGACGTGCTGGAGCGCGGCGCGTTCGATCTCGAGCGCATCCTGGAGATCGAACCGGAATTTCTCGATGCCGGTGATGGTCACGACCACCATGATCACGACCACCACCACGGCCACGATCA
>NZ_JBEKXH010000373.1:0-6321 GCF_049512235.1 Bradyrhizobium sp. | reverse complement strand
TGCGATCATCGACGATCGCCGAGCGACGCCGAAGCCGCCTTCAATTCGTCGCTAATAATTCAATGTTTTTCCGGCAACATGGAACGCGAGGAAGAACCAGGCCAGCACCAGGCTGCTTAAGGCCAAAAGCGCGTGATGCACCCGCGACCATCGGCTGCCGACGCCGTTGCGCCAGAATTTGATCGCGGCCCATAGCGAGGCAAGCGCGCCGAACACCCCGAGCCATGCCAGCGCATAGAGCGCGAGCAGCACGGGATCCAGCGCGGCATTGAAGATCGTGAGGTCTGTGCTCTTCACAAACAGCACCGCGCTCGCAGCGATCACGACCGTATCGACCAGCAGGACCAGCCGGACCATGAGGAAGTCGCGCCGGTCCCCGCGATCCCGGCTCCATGGCTTGTTGCGCCAGCGGCGCTGGAGCGCGGCGAACGGCCAGGCCAGGAGCGACAGAGGACCGAGCAGCAGACTGACGACGAAGGCGGGAGCGATCCACCTGACATCGGCGGTCCAGGGCACCCGTTGCAGGCGAAAGGCCGGCGCGGCCAAGTAGGACCCTGAGCCGCCGCCATCCACAAAGGCAAAGCGCCCGCCTTGCGGCCCCTCGTAGAGATCGCGTTCAACGCGCTTCAACCTGGCGCCAGCGCCGAACGGCCAGATCGCGGGAAATCTTCTGGCCTCCCCGGTGCCGTCGATCCGGATGACAATCTGCGACAATAGCGCGCTCAATCGCACGAAGGACGACTCCGCGCGCCGGCTGGTCTGGTAGATGCCGGCAACGTCAGCGCCTCCCGGGAAGCCGGCGGCGCGCGCATCAGCCGCTTGGGGTGCTTCGGGCAGAAAGCGCCGCGCGATCGCCGCCGCGGGATTGGGGATCTCATTGAAGTCGCTCGCGCTCCTGATCTCGCCGATGCCGTCGCGCGACACGAAAACGCCAATACCCTGCTCGGTGAAAATCGTCAGAGTGCTGAAGAAGGTCATGGTCGCGCCATCGTGACCAATTGCGTCGTGACCGGCGAGCTTGGTTCCGAAGAACACCAGGCCGAGATATCCGGCCGGCGTCGCGTAAGCTGGCGCCATCATCTGGTCGAGCCGCGCCTTGGGCAGGATGCGAACGCCGTCGAGCTCGCCGCCATTGATCAGCGCGCGGACGAAGCGGCCCATGTCATCGGCGGTCGCCGAAAGCCCGCCGGCCGGGCTGGCGGCGATGGTTTCGAAATAGGCCTGCGGCGGCTTGTCGGCGCTTTGGTAACCTCTCGCCATCAGCGGCGCCAGATCGTCCGGCAAGGGCTGGCGGAACGTCGAATGGGTCATGCCAAGCGGACCCAGAAGGTGCCGTTGCATGTAGTCAGCGAAGGGCTCGCCGGACATGCGTTCGACGATATAGCCGGCGAGCGCCATGCCATAATTGGAGTAAGCCTCGACATCGCCACTAGGGAACAGCCGGCGCGGCAGGTTGTCCGCAATCCAGCGCCCGAGCGGGGTGGGCTCGCGATCTCGCGAGAACAATCCCTTGGCATGTTCCTCGAAGCCGGCGCGATGGGTCATTAGCCGGCGCAGCGTGACCGGCACGCCGCCCGGCGGCGTCGCAATGACAAAATCGATATAATCATTGACGTCACGATCGAGATCGAGCTTGCCCTGCTCGACCAGTTGCATCACCGCAATGCCGGTGAACAGCTTCGAGATCGATCCCGGCCGCACCAGCGTGCGATCGGCGGTGAACGGTTTGTTGGCAGCGATGTCGGCCAAGCCATAGCCCCTGGCGAACACGGCCGCCTCGCGCGTCACCACGACCACCACCGCGCCCGGGCCCTTGTGCAGGTCGATCCACTTCTCCATCGGCGGGTCGAGCACGCGGGCGAGATTGTTGGCGTTGAGCTCTTGGGGCGGCAGCGGCGCGGGCGTGTCCGCGTCCGCACCAAAAGCCATCACCGCGAAAGAGAAAGAGAACGAGAGCACGAAGCCCGGAAAGTCGATGACGCGACGCCAACGCATGGAAAATCACTTTCGAGGAACGCCAACGGAATGGTATAAGCCCGACGCATCCAAATTCAATCGGCCGGTCCCGCAAGCGTCGTCAGGAGAACCGAATATCGATCAGTTTCCTTTCAGCCTCCTGGTCGGGCCGTGGTTGTGATTATCTCGACCGTTTCTGCCGACCGCCTCGGCCAGCACGCTCGTCACGAATGCGTTGAGGGAAACGCCTTCTTTGGCCGCGAGGATTTTCAGCTTTTCGTGCAAGGTGCGCGGCGCCCGCTGGCGCCACTGCCCCAATGCCGCGGGGCCCGGGACATCACGTCCCAACTGGCGTGCCGCGTCCTTCCATTCGGCGACGGCGTTCTGCACGTCGGCCAGCGCCGCCTCACGGGTTTCGCCGTCGCCCATGCAGCCGGGTAAGGCTGGCACGGACGCCAGCCAGCCGCCGCCGTCGGCATCCGCCAGAGGCTCTACCAAATTGCATATTCAGTCGGCTTCGCCATCGCTCGCCTTTCCATTTTTCAAGATCGCCAGAGGTTAACAAGGCTCTCATCGAGTAGTCATCATTGGGCCCTCACTCCACCTCCTCCTCCTCGATCTTGCGTGCCTGAACAACCGAAGCATCGGCCCAGACTGCCACGCAGCGTTCGAGGTCTTTCAAATTTTGCCGCATCTGCTCCAGCGAAAATCCCAGCGCGAAGAAGCGTTCGGCAACATCGCCGGCCAGGCCTCTGGTCAGGCCTTCGCTGCGTAGTGCGGCGACCTCCGCGGCATAGGCCTGCAAGGCGCTCTGGACCGGCAAAATCGCGGGCGGCAGCATCCCGCCGCGCAGCGCCGCGGCGCTGGCCCTGAGGTAACCGACAATGGCGTCGGTGACGCGGGCCAGCGGTGCCGCCAGCCGTTGTTGCAATTCGACCGGCAGCGGCACCACGCTGGCCCGCCCGATCATCACGAGGTCATGACGAAGCCGCAGCGTGGTTCGCAATACCGGGCCGGTATAGGGTCCGGACGAGAGCCGCGCGTTGCGCTCGCGCTCCGCTTCGGCGCCAGTGGTATTCAGTCCGACCAGCGCCGCGCCGATGCCGTCCTGCAGCTTGTGCAGAGCGTCGGCATCGCGCCCCCGCGTCAGGCCGGACAGCAACTCGGTAAGGGCGGACGCCATCAGTTCGAGCACCCGCGCCGCCATGAGGCGCACTTGGCTGTGCGCGCGCGACGGCAGCACCAGAAAGGATACCGCAAGGCCCGTCAGCGCGCCGACGGTGACTTCCAGTACCCGATCGATCGCCGACGCCAGCGGGGTGCCATGATTCATCAGCGGCAGCAACAGCACGATAATGGCGGTAACGGTCGCGACATTCAGGCTCGGATTGATGGCGGCCATGAACGCCAACGGCGCCACTGCCAGCACCAGCACCGCGAGCAGCGCGCCCTCGCCGTTGTGTGGAATCAGGATCGCGATAGCCGCCCCATACAGCGCCCCGCCGACGGTTCCGACCAGGTAATCGCGGGTCGCCTTGAGCGACCGCCCGACACTCATCTGGGTGACGATGATGGAAGTCAGAACCGCCCACAGCGGCAGCTTGAGACCGAGCGCCAGCGCGATCACCAGCGCGCCCATCGCCGCCACGGTGACGCGCACGCCGAGGCCAAGCTCGACCTTGCGCGATCGCAGCCATGCGGTGATGGATTTCAACGATGCGGTCATCGCTCACGCCCCGGACCGGACGCGATGGCAACGGCACCTGATCCGGCTTTTGTCGCTGGCAACATGGCCGCAAGAGTAACACCGCATTTTGGCGCCGGGGAGGTGCTGGCGGGCGGCGCTGGCCGAGCCGTTCGGCTAGCTCGCCGCACGGACCGTCATCGGGTAAGGCCGCATTTTCATGACAATATTGAACTGACTGTATGGCAGCATGTTCTGGGACGATCCAGTTTACGTTCCGGCCGGCGCCGCTCTCGCGGCGATTTGGGGCAGGTTTGTCAGCGTCCGCTGAGGCGATGGCGCCGGTCCCCATCCGCCGCACATTCCTCAACAGCCGGTCGTGCAGGCCGGGTTTTTGACGTCGGGCCTGGGATCGCCGACGAACATGCCGCGGTTTGGCATCTTGATCGCGGCAAGCGTCTTGGCATCGAGCGTGGCGTCGGCCGGCAGCAGGCCGTTCAATTTCAGAATGAAGGCGGAGACGGCATAGACGTCGTCATCGCCGAGCGACTGCGGCGCGTTTTGCGGCATTGCGCGGCGGATATAATCGAACAGGGTCGGCGCGTAGGGCCAATAGCTGCCGACGGTTTTGATCGGCTTCTGCGTCGCCAGCGTACCCTGGCCGCCGACCAGGCGGTCGCCGACGGCGCCCTCGCCCTTGGCGCCGTGACAGGACGCGCATTGCACGGAGAATACTTCCTCGCCATGGCTGACGCTGCCGCTGCCGGGCGGCAAATTGCGGCCGTCGCGGCCGATATCGATGTTCCAGCCGTCGATCTCGGCCGGCGTCGCCGCGCGTCCGATGCCATAGGGGCTTTGCGCGCGCGCCGCCGTCGTGCCTGCCAGCGCGACCATGGCAAGGGCTGCGATTGCAAGTTCACGCCGCCGCATTGGTCACCTCGCCGCTTGATGCAATGCGCCAGGGCCAGATCGCATTATTATGGTAGAACGAATTGTCGCCGCGCACCGCGAGCAGTTCGGCCAGGGTCGGCTGGACATAACCGGTCTCGTCGATGGCGCGGCTTTGAATCACGGCGGCCTCGCCGTTCCACTGCCAGGGCAACCGGAAGCGGGTCAAGGCGCGGGTCAACACCGGCTCCTGCAGCTCGGCTTCTCGCCAGCTCTTGCCGTCATCGACCGAGACATCGACGCGTTTGATCTTGCCGTGGCCGCTCCAGGCGATGCCGCCGATCTCGTGAAAGCCGGGCGAGATGAGGCGCTGGCCGCCCGAGGGCCGCGTGATGATGGATTTGGCTTCCATGTAGAAGGTGAACTCGCGCGCGGTGCCGTCCGGCATCAGGTCGGTGTATTTCGAGGTTTCCTCGCGCGAATAAGCGGGCTCAGCTGTGACATGCAGCCGGCGCAGCCATTTGACATTCATGTTGCCTTCGAAACCCGGCAGCAACAGCCGCAGCGGATAGCCCTGCTGCGGGCGCAGCCGCTCGCCATTCTGGCTGTACACCAGCATGGCATCGTCGAGGCATTTCTCGATCGGAACGCTGCGCGTCAGCGCCGCCGCGTCGGCGCCCTCGGCGACCACCCATTTTGCCGAAGGCTGCACGCCCACCTCCTGCAATACCAGTTTCAGGCTGACGCCGGTCCATTCGGCGCAGCTCAGAAGTCCGACCAGATCGGACGCGGTCTTGCCATAGGGTTTGGTATAGACGGGATTGCCGGAGCATTCGAGAAAGTAGATGCGTGACTGCGACGGAAAGCGCCTGATATCCTCCATGGTGAAAATCAGCGGCTTGTCGACCAGGCCATGGAGCATCAGCCGATGCTGCGCGGGGTCGATGGTCGGGACGCCGGCGTGATGGCGTTCGTAGAACAGCCCGTTCGGCGTGATGATGCCATCGAGTTCCTGCAGCGGCGTCCGTCCGGACGCGGACAGATATTGCGGCAGGTTCTTCGGAATGTTCTTGACCACGCCTTTCTCGAAAGCCGAAGGCGTGCCGTAAAGCTGGCTGCCCATGGCATCGCCGGGCGTCTTCATCCATTCGGGAATTTTGGGCGGCAGGTTGTCGGCCCCGGCTGCATCTGTCGCCGCCTGGACTTCGCCGCTCGCAAACCCGCCGATAATGGCGCCTCCCATCAAGGCCCCGCTTTCGCGCAGAAAATGCCGCCGCGATGCCACGGGCAGTTCGTTCTCGACGTCTGTTGGTCCGGCCATCCCTGATCCTCCGTGCAAAAGCGGCGTGCGGGTACTTCATCATAACATCCGCCGACGGTTCAACCGAAGGCATTTCTGGCCGGACGGCCAGTCAAATTCATGGCGGCCGATCCGGCCGCGGCACACGCCCTGATTGTTCCGGAGGGCGGTCCGAAGCAGGACAATCGCGATCTATCTTCATCGAGATGAAAGATCGAAAAGTCGAGCACGGGGAAAGGAAACCCAATCGCCCACGTCCTAAGGCCGGCCGTCAAAACTATTGAATCGGATCTGCTCTTCTCTTCTCCCCTCCCCCCGCGGAGCGACCGCGGAGCGGTGGGGAGGGGTCGGGGGTGGGGGGTCCATCGGCAGGAACCGCTGCTTCGGTGAACGCCGCGCCACCCCCCACCCCCGACCCCTCCCCGCCACGCGCGATGCGCGTGGGCAGGGAAGCTTATGACCTCATGCTGAGTTGCCACCGGCGGCGCCGAGT
>NZ_JBEKXH010000372.1:0-6358 GCF_049512235.1 Bradyrhizobium sp. | reverse complement strand
ATCCCCATATCGCCCGATTCAAGTTAACGGGATGATGCGGTCAGGGAACCGTAGGAATACGTAACCGATCGCGAGAGAGGCCCTATGCTCGAGGCCTGAAATGATAGGTTTCACGAAAACGCGCTTGCTACTCTGCGGGGAACAACAAGCTTGGCCTTGAGAACCTGAACGACGTCGCCGCGTTGGTTTATCGTACGGCTGAGAAGGACTATCGTGCCGCGATCGGGTCGCGAGCGCGACGGTGAAATTTCAACGACTTCGCTCTCGACACGGAGCACATCTCCGGGACGGGTCGGTGCTGGCCAGCTCAACTCTACCCCGGCCCCAACGATGCCGCCGGCGAGCGGCGGACCACTCTGGACATTCAGCCGCATCGTGATCGCGGCAGTATGCCAACCGCTCGCCGCCAAGCCTTTGAAGAACGTGCCTTCCGCGGCTTGATTGTCCGTGTGAAAGGGCTGCGGATCGAATTGAAGCGCGAATTCCTTGATCTGCGCTTCGTCAAGCGTGTGGGTCGCGCTGGCAAAGCGCTGTCCGACGTAGAGATCGTCGAGATATAGCCGGTCCGACGGCGTCTTGGTTGCAGCTTCGCTGGGCACTTCAGTCGTGGTCATGTCTGCCTCCTTGGGTTTGACGGTGGTGATGGCCATTTCCGCTGCTGTTCGATGGTCGAATAACGTTGGGCTTACATCGCATCTCTCCCTTCCCTTCACTCCCCCGGCTCGATCGCATTGCTCGGGGTCGGCCGGTCGGTGATCTGCTGGCCGAACAGGCTGCCGGTCAGTTCGACCGCGGTGCGCGCGGTGCGGCCGCGCTCATCCAGGAACGGGTTGAGTTCGACGATGTCGAGCGAACCCACCAGGCGGCTATCGTGCAGCATCTCCATCACCAGATGGGCTTCGCGATAGGTCGCCCCGCCGGGCACCGTGGTGCCGACGCCGGGCGCGAGACTGGGATCGAGAAAATCGACGTCGAAGCTGACATGCAGCACGCCATTGCGGGCCCTCACCTTGTCGATGACGCGGCGGATCAGGACGCTTACCCCGAACTCGTCGATCGCGCGCATGTCGACGATATTGATGCGGCGTTGCCGCAACAGGTCCTTTTCCAGTCTGTCGATCGAGCGGATGCCGAACAGTTCCAACCGATCCGGCTCGATCGGCGCGCGGAGATCGTTCCCCAGGAGATATTCGAGGCCCGGCTCGCCGCACAGGAAGGCTGCCGACATGCCGTGCATGTTGCCGGTGATGGTCGTCGCCGGCGTATTGTAGTCGGCATGCGCATCGAGCCAGATCACGAACAGCTCACGGCCGCTTTCACGCCAGTGCCGCGCCATCCCGTTCACCGAACCCATCGACAGCGTGTGATCGCCGCCGAGAAAGATCGGCGTCGCGCCGCTGCGCGCCAGCCCGTAGGCGCTCTCACTCAGCGCCCGGGTCCAGCGCTGGATCTCGCGGTAGTGCCTGGCATTGCCGGGCGCAGCGTCGTCGAGCTCGGCGACCTCGCCGATCGCGAGATCGCCGTGATCCCTGACGTCAAAGCCGAGCCCCTCGAGCAGGGTCAGAAGGCCGGCGGTGCGCAGCGCCGCGGGCCCCATCAGGGTTCCGCGCTGCGAGGCGCCGATATCGATGGGAGCGCCGAGCACCGCAATTTGCCTGGTGGCATCCGATTCGAAAGCTTCCATCCGACCGAATCCTTTCAGGGTGACTCCTGTCTGCGACGAATGTCAGGGAAAAGACAGGGTGAAGCCGGGGTTGGCCGGCGGAAATTCATGATCGCCGGCTTTCGCGGCTATTTTAACGCGCGGTGAACAGATCCGCGAGGAACAAACTTCTCGTCCCCGCATTCTTCCGCAGAGGCCGTCACCCGCCGTTCAATACGGCGCCTGTCGCGGATAGCCAAAGGTCGCTCGACCCGCTGTTCAAAAACTGCGCGCGCGCGGATAGCCAAAGGTGGCGGCCTTCTCTTCCAAGGTAGTCCAACGTTCAGGGTGTAGCGGCAAGGTGCAGCAGGTGAACATCGATCCATCGGAGCCAACACTCCAGCCTGGCATCGCGGAACGCGCGATCGATACCGCCATCGACGTGTCGCACAATCACGAACCTTTCCGCAAGCCTGCGCGCCGCGGTCGATCGCCTCAGCGGCCTGCACGCCTGAATATATCGCGCCTCGGGTGGAACCAATCGCCGCCATCCGGATTGTTGTGGCAACAGTTATTTCGGAGCAACGCCATGAAGCCGCTGCTGATCTCGACCGCTATTCTTGGAATCCTGCTGGCTCCCGCCGCCGCCGAGGCGAAGGGCTGCATCAAAGGGGCTATCGTGGGCGGCATCGCTGGCCACATGGCAGGGCACGGCAAGGTCGGTGCGGCTGCGGGATGCGTCATCGGCCACCACGAAGCCAGCAAGCCGGACACCAACCCCGGGGATCAGAGAGCACCGGCTTCGCAGGACAAGCACATCTGAGAGCATCACACCGCCGCGGGAAAATATTCGCTGAGGTGGAAGGTATAACAGGCCGCAGCACACAATAGAGAGTGGCAGGGCGCGGTCTCTGAAAAAATCATATCGCGTTGCGGTCGAACATTCCGAAAGTTCGAAAGCCTCCTGTTTGGAGGCCGCTGCCTGGTGCCACCCTTGGCACGAGATTTGATTCCTACATGGTGGCGTGACGAGGGCCGGGATGATTCCGTAATCGCCCGGACTGATTTTCATGGGGGCTCGATGATGTCCTCGCAACCTGTTGGGGCGGTGTTTGCATGATTCATAAAGGCATTCGATATTATCTCACGGCGACAGCCGAACCGGATTTCTGGCTATGGCGGTTCCAGATCGGCGACACCGTCAAAGCCGGCAAAACCCAAACCCGGCTGACGACGCTGGCCGAACGCCGAGTGCAATTGAAAATCGACGCCGCGCTCAAGGCCTCGGGCGTATCATCGGGATCGCCCCGGCGAAAAATCGCTCGCGATGTACAATATTGACCAGCAGCAACGCCGCCCGATCGACCAAACTGCCGTCGCGCTCGTCTTCTTGTTCTGTCCCACTGTCATCAGCTGGTCGTCGCCTCTGGCCAAGGCCGGCCAGCTGACAAGGATGGCGTGGCCAGCCGCGTGATCCGAATGCAAAGGGGCGGAAATGGATAAGTTCATCCACCGGGAGAACCTCAAGCTCTATCGGAAACTGCTCGCCGAAACGACCGATGTGCAGAAGCGCCGGATGATCCTGAAGCTCTTGGCCGAGGAAGAAGCCAGGGACCAGCAATGGCCCGAAGGGAAGCCTAGCTGAAGGGCGGCCTTTCATCGGCCCCGGATTCGGGGCGAGCGTTGGCGATCGCGGCAGCTCAAAGCGGCGCGGCTGGAACCGCTAAATCTGGGGCACGGAGGCACATTGTCCGGAACCGGACATAGTTCAAAGACTTAGTTCGGAGAAAAAGCCTGGCTGAGACGGTTGATGTTCGGCGATTTGGTTGCTGGCCGTATCAGGCCAAACGGCTGCGCAGCGCGCTCTCGACTTAACTTAAGGACGATCGACGCCTGAAGGAGGCGCTTATGGTCGGCATGAGAAGCGACCGGGCTCGCGCGCGCGCCCGGCATTTGCTGGCGACGGTGTATCCAATTCCAGAGGATGACGAGTTCTATCGTCTGCGCGAACTTGCCATCGATTATATCAGGGAAGCCGATCGGCTCGATGCCGAGAACGGGGATGCCGCCACCGAATCCGACGAATTGATCTCGGCCGCACTGGATGCCATGGCAAGGGATTTCTTCGCGCGTGCGCTGGCCCGTACGGCATCGCAAGACGACCGCTAGCACATTACGCCCGCCCTGGCGCTGGCGCTTTACGGATCGTGATCCCAGGCGTTGTTCGCCGCTGTTCCGCTGCAGGGCAGCATTTTTCCAAAATTTAATTTGCCAAGCGGCTCCCGATTGCTGCATTTCCGCGTTTCAACACTAACTGTTGAATCAACGTGATCGGGATGGAAGCGATGAAGAGAGGAATTGCGGTTCTGACCTGCGTCTGCGCACTCACCGGCGGCCTTTATTATGGCATCAGCAAGTGGGGTATCCGGCACGAGACGCTGCACCTGTTCGATGCCGCAAGGCAGCGGCCGGTCGCCGTCGACCTCGCAGTACGTCGCGACTATGAGGTGAAGGCCGATGACGGCTACTGGAAACTGCCGGTCGCCATCATCAGCAACGGCAATACCGTCAAGAACACCGAGTATTCGTTCCTGGCCAACGTGTTTGCCGCCAGGGGATATCTGGTCGCCAGCGTCCAGCAGGATATCGCGACCGACCCGCCCTTGATGACCAAGATCGGCTTGCCTTATGTCGGCCGGCGCGAAGTCTATCAAAAGGGCGAGGCCAACATTCTGTTTGTGCTCGGGCAACTGGAAAAACTGCAGCCCAACGCCGACTACGATCACCTGACCCTGGTCGGGCATTCCAATGGCGGCGATACTGCCATGTACTTCGCCAAGCAGCATCCGGAGTTGGTTTCGCAAATTGTCACGCTGGATAACCTGCGCGTTCCCTTCGTGCTCAGCAACAAGATGAAGATCCTGTCGTTCCGCTCGAAGGACCCGAATTTCAGAACCGATCCCGGCGTTCTGCCGACACCGCAACAGGCCGAGGCGGATCGGATCGATATCATCAAGACCCAGTTCCAACATACCGACATGAGCGACCGCGGTCCCTATTCGGTCAAGGAGCGGATACAGGCCACCCTGGACGAGTTTCTGGGCGATGGCCATTGCACCGAACTGGCACCCGCGCCGGCCGATAATCAGCTCGTTGCCAACGCCGCGGCGCCGCTGCCTTAAAGCGGGGCTCGCGGGCACTTTCACCCTCTCCAGGAACATGAAGAGCTATCAATGACAGGGGGCCGCCCAAAGGCGGCCCGGTCTTGGTTCAAGCCAGGTTTATTATCATTCGTGATCGATAATGACCTTGCGACGGTCATGATCGATATCCCGATCGTGATCGCCCCTCTTGATGATGACCGTGTCGCGATCGCGGTGCTCGTCACGATCGCGAATCACCTCGCGGTCGCGATCACGGTCATGATGGCCTTCGCCCACGGTCACGCCGACCGGACCGACGCCGACGCCGACTTCTTCCGCGCCCGCCGGCAACGCGGTTGCGATCAGCGCGGCCGCCGCGATGGCAGCAAGATAAAACTTCATTCGATCTCTCCATTTGTGGTTATCCTCAGCAACAACCCCGGGGTGCAAAGGTTCCGTGGTCCCGGGCCGATGGCGCCTCGATGGCAGCCGGCGCGGCAGATGCCGGGGAGCCCAACAATTGGACAAACCTTGAGACAGGTCAAAGTGCTCGAGCCAGGACCGCGTCATCATGGCGGAATGGTCAACCACATTTTTCGCTGCAGCCGAACTGGTATGAACGTTCAGGTCAGGGTGCCTGAGGCGACGCCAGCCGATCGACCTGACAGTTATGAAACCGTGGTGTGCCCGGCTTGCACCCGGCTGCATCTGATCAACAAAATTACCGGCAAGATCCTGGGCGAGAAGGACGGGCTCGAGAAGGAGAGGCAATGAGCGAACAGGAGCCCTCCCATAGCCGTCATTCCCTGCGCAGCGCTTACTGGCAGGTTCTGAGGTTCTTGAAATCTCTGGCCGCGCGGATCGACCTTCCGCATTTCCCAGGGTCATGCTGCGGCTGATCGGTGCGTGGCATCGAGCCGGTGCGGCGACTGGTGGCTCGCATAGGCCACCCAGGGGTTCGGCAGACGACCCGCTGCGGTCAGCGGCGGTCAGCGGCGGTGCTTTGATGTCGAAGGAGAATGATCGGATGCGCGCGATTCCAAGACTGGTTGTTGCCGTCGCTGCCTTCTGCGGATCGCAGGCCTTGGCAGCCGACGCCTATCACGGCGGCGAACTGGCCAAACGCTGGTGCGCGGCCTGTCATCTGGTCGCCAGCGATCAGAAGCAGGCCAGCGCCGACGTCCCGACATTTGCCTCGATCGCGGCCAGATCCGACTTTAGCCCGGAAAAAGTCGCCTTCTTCCTGCTCGACCCGCACCCCAAGATGCCGAATTTTTCGTTGAGCCGGAGCGAGGCCGCGGACATCGCCGCCTATATCGGCTCGCTGCGCAAGTAAACTTCCTGAAAGTCGCACCCCAAATGCAAATCCCTGCCGGTTAGAGCCGACAGGGATCAGCAGAAAAGTTGACGGACGGCGAGTGTGCTAACCCGGTGGCCCATCAAGGACCTGCGACAATAGTGAAGGCCATGACTTAAATTGATGCAAGTCTATTTTGTGGGCAGTGGGTCAGTTCAGCCCCGCGTATCCAGCGATACGCCCAGTTGATGCGCTTTCGCCGCGGTGGCGCCAACG
>NZ_JBEKXH010000371.1:0-6364 GCF_049512235.1 Bradyrhizobium sp. | reverse complement strand
ACGGTGTAGGGTCCTGGCCATGCGACTTCCGGATCCCAAGGGCTGGATACGGGCTTTGCCTGGCAATCAGATTGCCGAGAGATGGGTGGACGGATCCGCGCTAGAACAGGCGCAAAATCATTAAACAAGAGCGGAGGAGTCATGCTGGGACGGCTCAATCACGTCGCGATCGCGGCCAGGGACGCCGAGAAGGCTGCCAAAATTTATGGCGCGGCATTCGGCGCTGATATCTCGGCTGCGGTGCCCTTGCCCGAGCACGGCGTCATCACCGTGTTCGTGACGCTTCCCAACACCAAGATCGAATTCATCCAGCCGTTCGGCGAAGCCTCTCCGATAGCAAGATTCCTCGAGCGCAATGCCGACGGCGGCATCCATCACATCTGCTATGAGGTGCCCGACATCATCGCCGCCCGCGATACCCTGATCAAGGAGGGCGCGCGGGTGCTTGGTGATGGCGTGCCCAGGATCGGTGCCCACGGCAAGCCGGTGCTGTTTCTGCACCCGAAGGATTTTTCCGGCGCGCTGGTCGAAATCGAACAGGCCTGAGGCCGCGATGGTCTACACAATCTCGACCGCGTTCGCGATCTACTTTGTGATGTGGTGGATCGTGCTGTTCGTGACGCTGCCGTTCGGCGTGCGCAGCCAGCACGAGGATGGCGGCGGTGCCGCCGGCACCGATCCCGGCGCCCCGGTCGCCAGCCAGATGGGCCGCAAGCTGATCTGGACCACGGCGCTATCGGCGGTTCTGTTCGCCGCTTGCTGGCTGGCCTATAATGCAGGTTGGTTCAACATCGAGCGGTTGTCGCGGCTGATGGGGTTACCACTGTGATCGGAGAGCTGCCGCGGATCAGGCTTCGGGCAGGAGGGCCTTCGATGAAAACGGTTATTTTGCCTGATAGCACCGGCAGCAGCATCCGATGACTTCACAACTGCGACAATCGGGTGGCCCCGCACAACACGAATATCGCATCCTGCGGGACGCGGACTTGCGAGGCTACCTTGCAGAGCTGAGGGCGGTCGCCACGCAACTCGGAGGACCGCCAGAAGACTGGTCGGTCAGCGAGGTCGGCGACGGCAACCTTAACCTCGTGTTTATCGTCAGAGGGACAAAGGGCGGAATAGCCGTCAAGCAGGCGCTGCCCTATGTGCGCCTTGTCGGCGAGAGCTGGCCCCTGCCGCTCTCGCGTTCGCATTACGAATATCTGGCGCTGGTGCATCAGGCCGCCCTGGCACCGGGCCTGGTGCCGGCCGTGCTGCACCACGATGAGGCTCTCGCCTTGATCGCCATGGAACTGCTCGAGCCGCACATCATCATGCGCAAGGGATTGATTTCCGGCGTCTGTTATCCGCGCTTCGTCGATCATATCACGACCTTTTTGGCGCGGACCTTGTTCCTAAGCTCCGACCTTGCGGTTCCAGCCGCGCAGAAGAAAGAGGGGATCGCCGCGTTCGCCGGCAACCACGCATTATGCAAGATCACCGAGGACCTGATCTTTACCGAGCCCTATTTCCAGGCCGCGCAGAACCGCTGGACCTCGCCCTGGCTCGATGCGACCGCTATTGCCTTCCGCGAAGACTTCGACCTGCACGTTGCGATCTCGCGGCTCAAGCTCAAATTCATGGCGCGTCCGGAAGCCCTGATCCACGGCGATCTCCACACCGGATCGATCATGGCGACCGAAGATGAGACCAAGGTGATCGATCCCGAGTTCGCGTTCTATGGACCGATGGGATTCGATCTGGGGGCCGTGATCGGCAATCTCATCATGAGCTATTTGGCTTCCGCTGGCCATGAGCACTCGGCCGGGGAACGGCGTTCGTTCGAGCAGTGGGTGCTGGACGCCATCGAAAACCTGTGGGCGGAGTTTTCCCGTAAATTCGTCGAGCTCTGGCGCGGCGAGGCCAAGGGCGACGCGTACCCCAAGACACTTTTTGCCGGCCAGGCCGGCGCGGCGCGGCTCGAGGCCGAGCGGCAGGCCTATATGGATCGGCTGTTCCGGGACACCGTCGAATTCTCCGCGGCTAAGATCATCCGCCGGATTCTCGGACTCGCGCACAACATCGATTTTGAGTGGATCGAAGACCCGCGGCTGCGGGCGACCTGCGAGGCACGCAGCCTGCGTCTCGCCCGCGCGATGATGCTGCAGACGCGCGAGTTCCGCACGATCGGTGCGGTGACGATAGCGGCGCGGGCGCTACGCGATTGGCAACCGGATTTCGGCGGCTGAGGCGGCGTGACTATTCGACCGCCCTGGCCCGCAACCTCTGCGCATAGACGTTGATGACGAGCGCCGCGAGCAGAATGAGGCCGCGGATCAGGATCTTCAGGAAGCTGTCGATATTGACGTGATCGAGCCCGTTGTTGAGGACGCCGAGCACGAACAGACCGATGATGGTATTGCCGATGCCGCCGCGGCCGCCGAACAGGCTGGTGCCACCGACCACGACGGCAGCGATCGAATCCAAAAGGTAGGTGTCGAACTCGTTCTGCTGCGCGCTGCCGAAATGCGCAACGCCCAGCATGCCGCCGATGCCCGAGCAGACCGCGGCGATGACCATGACGCTGCCCAGAATCAAGTTGACGTTGAGCCCGGAATACTCGGCCGCCTCGCGATTGCCGCCGACCATGTAAACGTAGCGACCAAAGCGCGTATAGGTCAGTACCAGATGGCCGGCAAGCAGCATCAACGCGGCTACGATCACGATCCAGGGGACGCCGCCGATCGACGACGAGCCGAGCGTCGTTATGAGGTCGGGCACCTTGTAGGCAATCTGCCCGCGCACCAGGAGCGCCGATATGCCGGCAGCGATCTGCATCATGGCGAGCGTCATGATGAAGGACGGGATGCCGATCACCGTGAGCCCGAACGCGTTGACGACACCGAGCATTGCGCACAGCAAAAGCGCCGCGGGGATCGCCGCCCACCCGGGCATCGGGATGTTGGCGATGTTCACATAGGATTCCTGCTGGGTGAAATAGGCGACCGCAATGCCGGTGACGTTGGCGATGCCTGCGATCGACAGGTCGATCTCGGCGCAGAGGATTACAAAGGTGAGGCCGACGGCGATGATGCCGGTGACCGAAACCTGGGTCAGAATGTTGCCGAGATTGTCGAGCGTCGCAAAGGAGGGGCTCGCGGCGGCGAAAAAGCCGCTGAGGCAGATCAGGGTCAGGAACGGCGCGATGTTGCGCATCTGGGTGCGCAGCATGGCGGCGATCTTGTGCGCGCGCTTCCGATCTGCCGCGGCGGCTGTGACGCCATTACCAGTCATCATATGCTCTCCTCACGCTGCCTCCAGCAGGCGGTCCTTGCTGATCGCCTCGTTGCTGAATTCGCGCACCACCGCGCCGCGCTTCAGCACAAGGATACGGTCGGCCAGCGACAGCACTGTTTCCGGCTCGGTCGAGAACACGATGATGGCCAGTCCCTGCGCGCGCAGGTCGCGGATGATGTTAATGACGTCGCTTTTCGCGCCGACGTCCATGCCGCGCGTCGGCTCGCACAGCACCAGAAGACGGGGTGGATAGCTCAGCCATTTCGCCAGTGCGACCTTCTGCTGATTGCCGCCGGACAGCATGCCGAGATCGAGCTCGACGGCGGGCGGCCTGATCTGCAACTGCTCGACCTGGCTGGCGGCGAGCGCACGCTCGCGTGACGGCTTGAGCACGAGGCGCGAAATACGATCGAGGATGCTGATCGTGATGTTCTTGTAGACCGGCTCCTGTAGGAACAGCATGGCGCGACGGCTCTCGGGAACGAAGGCAATGCCGGCCCGACGCGCATCGGCCGTGCTGCCGAAGGCCTTTTGGTCGCCCGCAACGACAAGCGTACCGCGGTCGGGCCTGAGCTTGCCGAACAGAATCCGTGCCAGCTCGAGCTGGCCGCAGCCCATGAAGCCGTAGATGCCGAGGACTTCGCCGGAACGCACTTCGAAGGAGACGCCACGAAGGCTACGCGCGAGCGTGATCCTGCTCGCCTCCAGCACGACAGGCCGATCGTTCGGCGGTGGCAGCGCGATATCGTCGGTGTAGGTTTCTTCCAGTGCCTCGCGGCCCTTGCCAACCATCGCCTCGATCAGGGCGGCCTTGCTGGTCACGGCCGCTTGCGCCTCGGCGACCTTCCTGCCGTTGCGGAAGACCGTCACCGTGTCCGAGATTTGCAGGATGTCCTCGATGAAATGAGAAATGAAGACGATGGCGGTGCCTGCGTCCCGCAGCTGCCGCAAGGTGCCGAACAGGCGCTCCACTTCCGGGGGTGAGAGAGCCGAGGTTGGCTCGTCGAGGATAATGATGCGCGCCCCGGAAAACAGGACGCGGGCAATCTCGATCAACTGCTGCATGCCGATCGGCAGGTCGCCGAGCCGCGACAGCGGATCGACGTTGATGCCGAACCGGGCGAGCTCGTCAGCCGCTTCGCGCGCCATGCGCCGCCACTGTACCAAGCCGAAGCGGTTGGTCGGCTGCGCGCCGAGAAACACATTCTCGGCCACCGAAAGATCGGGAGCGACGCTGAGCTCCTGGTGGACCATGGCGATACCGGCGGCGCGCGCGTCGCGCACCGATCGAAAACGAGTCTCCCGCCCATCAAGCATGAAACGGCCGGAGAAGTCCGGATGCACACCGGCGATGATCTTCATCAGCGTGCTCTTGCCCGCGCCGTTTTCGCCGACGAGACCATGGATCTCGCCGGCGGAAAGCGCGAAATCGACCCCACGGAGCGCCTCGACACCGCCGAAAGCCTTCGTAATCTGGTGCAGTTCCAGAATGGGTGAGCGGCCTTGCGGCATAGAGGGCTCAGATCAGGAAATGGTCCTCCATCCACTGCATGCCCGCCGCATTGGCCTTGGTCACGACCGGACCGTCCGTCACGACACTCTTCGGGATACCCTGTCCGCTCTTTTCGCCCGCGTTGACCGCGGCGACGCCGGCGACAATCGCGCCGCCATGGATGCGGCAGGAAGGATTACGCACGGTCGCGAACATGCGGCCCTCGCTTACCGCCTGGATCGCCGGCGGCATGGCGTCAACCCCTCCAATCAGGATGTTGGTGCGGTTGTGCGCCTTCATGATGTTATAGGCTGCCAGCGCCATGTCGTCATTGTGGAAGAAGGCCGCGTCGATCTGCGGGTATTTGGTGAGGTAGGTCTCCCATAGCCGCGCCGTCTTCGACACGTCCCAATCGCCCGGCTGAGTATCGAGCACCTCGATGTTTGGATATTGCTTGATGACCGCGTTGAAACCCTTGGCGCGGCCTTGCGCGCCGGTGTGGCCGAGCGCGCCCTGGGTCATGATCACCTTGCCCTTGCCGCCGATAGCGCTGACGAGCGCCTGCGTCACCGAGGCGCCCATGAATTCGTTGTCGGGCGCGAGAAAGGAGTGGACGTTGATCTGGTCGAGCGGGGCGATCAGGGTGTCCATGTCGATCACCGGCGTGCCGGTATCGATCATCTTCTGCACCGGCTGCGTCAGGGTGCCGATGCCGAACGCCTGGATGGCAACGAAGTCCCATTTCTGCGAGGCCATATTGTCGATGGCCGCGCGCTGCTTGACGGCGTCGAGCTGACCGTCGAACCAGGTGACCTCGACGTTAAACAACTTGCCCCACCATTCGGCGGCCTGCTTACCCTGGGCGCACCAGGTCGCCTGCAGACCCGCGTTGGAGAACGCGGCCTTCAGCGGCTTCTCCGAACGTCCCGCTTCCGCCGCCAGCGCTGGACTGACGCCCAACCCGCCGAGCAGGGCGGTCGCCGCGCCAGCGGTCGTCACCGCCTGAAGAAGATCGCGTCTAGTCGTTGAGGATTTGTTGGTCCCAGGCATTGCTTACTCCCTCGCTTTTCAGTGTTTTTTCAATGTTTTTGCCCGACGGCGTCGATCGCATCGCGCCACGGTAACAGGTAGTCTCTCACACTCGGAGCGTTCACGCCAGCCACGCCGGGCCGGATGTCTTTGCTCAGGCCTGGTGATCGCGCTTAACTGCCAAGCCCGCTCCGTGATGCGGCATGACCACCCCATCGAGTTCGCGCAGCAGTGTTCGCTACGCCCCGTCGATCTCAGCCGACCAGTCGGCTCCGAGAACCTCGCGCATGGTATCGGCGATCACCTTAAAGAATTCTCCGAACAGTTCTGGGGGCGTGCCGTAGGCGTCGTGGGACAGCACTTCGCATTCGATCATGCGAAAATTACCGGCGCGCTCGCCGGCAAAATCCATGATGGCGTCGACGGTCAGTGCCAGCATCGAACCCTTGACCAGATTATCGGCTTCGCGCCGGAACATCGCTTCCGCTTCCGGATGTTCGAGAAACAGGCGGCGATAGACCAAGGGTGTCAAGTCCTCGCAGCGCTCGGCGGCGAGTTCAAAACTGT
>NZ_JBEKXH010000370.1:0-8199 GCF_049512235.1 Bradyrhizobium sp. | reverse complement strand
TGCGGGAATGCCGGGTGTTTTCCGGTGCCTCGCTGTGAATACTCGTGTGCGTGATGGCCGTTTTCTGCACGCGAGGCTGCGGGTGCCACTGGGCATCCGGCATTCCCCACGCCCTCTGTTTCAAGGGCGGACGTTACTTGCAAAAGCCCGGGCGCCTCGCGCCGCGGGACGTTAATTCGCGTCTGGATTTCGTCATGCCCGGCCCATGACGGAAAACAAAATCACTGTCTTGGCTGTTTGAAAAGTGAATCGGTAATCTGGATCGGGAGCCCGATGATGGAAGGCGCGATCCCTGCGGCAACGGCGCTGCGCTCTCTGCCCCCGCAAGCACCCCGCAAGCGGGGAGAGATAAAGAGCCGGCATTGTTCTTACCTCTCCCCGCTTGCGGCCCCTTGCGGGGAGAGGTCGGATCGCGCTAGCGATCCGGGTGAGCGAGACTCTCCGCGAGTCGACCTTGCGGAGGAAGGTCCTCACCCGGCTTCGCCAAGGGCTTCGCCGGGGCGAGCCCCAACCCTCTCCCCGCCAAGAGCGGGGCGAGGGAGCGCGAACAGCTTGCCTCACTCACAGGGGTTAACATCGCTCGCCGGTCTAATTTCCTCCGGCGGCTTCGCCTTTGCCTGCGCCACCCGCTCCCGCATTTCGTCGCTGATGGATGCGACCACGTCCTTGCCGCGCCTTCCCCTTGGCGGCGGCAGCGACTTCTCGAAAAGAATTCGCGTCGGCCGGTCGGACAGAAAAAACAGCCGGTCCGCCAGTTGGACGGCTTCGGCCAGATCGTGGGTCACAAACAGGGTTGTCACGCTGGTCCGTGTCGTCAGCGCCACGAGTTCGCCGCGCAGCCGGGTGGCGACGGCTTCGTCGAGCGACACGAAGGGCTCATCGAGCAACAGAAAATCCGGCCGCGCCGCGAACGCACGCGCAATGGCCGCACGGCGGGCGAGGCCCAAGGATAATTCGCCGGGATACCGTGCCAGATGGGAGGCAAGGCCGAGCGTCGCGATCAGCTCGGTCAGATCGGCGGTGGCCTCGTGAACCGGCAGAGCAAGGCGGATGTTTTGCTCGACGGTGCGCCAGGGCAACAGCCGAGGCTCCTGAAAGACCATGCCGAGGCGCCCGGAGCCGGGGGTCCGGAGTTCCCCGCGGAAATCCCGGTCGAGGCCGGCCGCGATCCTCAGGATCGTGGTCTTGCCGCAGCCCGAAGGCCCGATCAGCGCGCCGAAGGTTCCCGCCTCGAGCCGAAGTTTCAGGCCATGAACGACTTCGACCGGCGTGCCGTCGGCCGACAGAAAGGTCTTCGCATCGATGCGAAGTTCAAGCGGGGTGGCGTCGCCAGCTAGTCGCGCGTCGTTCAAGCGGTTGCACCAGAAGGCTTTCGACCACAAGCATCAGGACGATGAAGGAGATCGCATAGCTCAGTATCTTGGCCATGTCGAACAGCTGGAAGGCCGAGCCCAGTACGAAGCCTACGCCATTCGGGCGCCCGATCAACTCGACCACCAGCACGATCTTCCACACAATCGAAAGACCGGAGCGCGAACTGGCCGCCAGATAAGGCGCGAGCTGCGGGATCACGACGTGACGGATCCTCGAAAGCCGGCTGAAGCGAAATGCCCTGGCCATCTCGTCCAGTTCCGGATCGAGCGCGCGGGCACCCTCGCGCACCACCACGATCACATTCGGCAGTTTGTTGATCGCCACCGCCAGGATCGCCGCGGTTTCGTTCAGCCCGATCCAGACATAGGCAAAGATGATCGTTACCAGCGCCGGCATGTTGATCAGCACGATCAGCCATGAATCGGCATAGCGGTCGACGGCTTTCGAGCGCCCCATCGCATAACCGGCGATGATGCCAAGGACCATCGCGATGGCGAAAGAGCCGGTCACCCGTGCCAGCGTGCAGCCCATCTGGAATGGCAGTTCGCCGGAACTGAGATCGGCGAGGATGGTGGCGCCGACACTCAGCGGGCCGGGCAATAGCCGCGAATGTACCAGCGCTGCCGCTGCGGTCCAGGCCGCAACCAGGGCGGCCAGCGAATAGACTCGTTGCAACGCGTCAGTCTCCGGCTGGGGCCGCCTGATAGTAAAGGCCGGGATCAAGCTCCTGCAATGGACCTACCAGCGCCTCGCCACCGATGCCCGCGAGCGTGCCGAACAGCGCGCGCGCGTCGGCGGCTTCCGCGGCGAGCGACCGCCGCGGTATGCCTTCCCGCGTCCGGTCACGGTAGGCCTTGAAGGTCCATTCATCCTCCGCGTTCATGAGTGGGCGCAAGGCCTCCCATTCCTGGTCGGATCGCAGCATGATGTCGTCAGCCGCCCGCGCAACGGCTAAGAAGCGATCGATCGTGCTCCTGTGAGCGGTTGCGAATTCCTCGGAAAACCCGTAGCCGACCAGGGCGACCGGTTGCTTCAGCCCCAGCGCAGCTTCGGCATCCCGCACGTCGAGCAGACTTCGATAGCCCAGCGCTTGCAGCCGCGCGCAAAAATTCCAGAAATTGAGGTTGGCGTCGGCCTCGCCCTGCTGCAGCTTTTGCGAGATCAGCGGCGGGGCACCGTATTCGAGGACCGCCTCGCGCTTGAGATCGATGCCCTGGCGGAGCGCGGCGGCCTGGACAATGAGCCAGCTTTTGTCGAGCGGACCGCCGGCAATAGCGAGCGTTCGGCCCTTGAGATCGCCGATCGTCCGTAACGGCGAATCACCCTTCACCATGATGGCGCCGACCGAGCTGGAGTAGGGATAGAACAGCAATTTCGCCCCGAGCGCGCGGCTGCGGGCGATCCAGAGCCAATCGACAACGGCGAGATCGACCGAGCCGCCATTGAGGGCAAGCTTGCCGGCCTCTGGCGAGGCAAATTCGCTGATCTTCAAATCCAGGCCGGCGCTCTCGGCAAGACCATGGCGGCGGATCACATCGAGCTGCCAGGCGAACGTGCCGGTCTTCTGCAGGCCTATGCGCAGGGTCTCGCCGGCCAGCGCAGGCGCGGCGCCGATGAATAGACAGAGCGTGACGATGAAGCGGAGCATGCCAGATGATTTCCAAGTGATGGGACTTGAGGCTCAAGAAGCGCAACCGATCGCGGCCCGAAGGTTGCTCTCCTACCCCATCCTTCATGCGAGAATTTAGCCACAACTACAAGTCGGAACACGCCGCGCGCCGACGGCTTTGACGATTTTAAGACGCAAGCACCGCAAAATCCCGCGCAAGCCGCCCGAACTGTGGGTAGGATGCGGCCATGACCGCGCTGACGGTATCGAGAGCCATTGTTGTGGCAAAAAGACGGGCGGCAAAATCCGGCCTGCTGCTGGTGCTTGCCATCATCTCGACCGACGCCCGCACCGAGCCAATCGAGACGGAACATCTGTTCGGTTTCACCCTCGGCAGCGATGTCGGCGAGGTCGGTGAGCGAGAAATCGAAGGCTCATTGACCGGCCGGTTTGCCAAGCAAACCGGGTCGTACAACGCGTTTGAAAGCACGTTGTCGGCGGAATTCGTACCGATCGCAAATCTGCGAACCGAATATACCGCCGCGATCAACTCCTATGACATTGCCGGCGTCAGCGGATTGACCGATCAGCGGTACAGCGCCTTTGGCGGCCTGTCCGCCGACTTCCGCTACCGCTTCCTCGACCGCGCCACCGCGCCGTTTGGCTTTGCGCTCGGGGCCGAGCCCCATTGGGGTCGGGCCGATGAGATCAGCGGCGAGCCTGGCAACCAGTATGGTGTCGATTTCGTCGCCGCAGCCGACCGGGAGCTGGTTTCCGATCGCGTCGTTGTGGCGTTCAACCTGCTCTATCAGCCTGAGACCATGCGTTCGAACGTGACCGGTACCTGGTCGGACGAATCCACCGCAGGTCTTGCGATCGGTGTGATGGCGCGGGTGCATGCGGATATTTTTTTCGGCGGCGAGGCGCGCTATCTGCGCCACTATGACGGGCTCGCGCTGCAGGCCTTTACCGGACAGGGCTTCTTCATCGGTCCGACGGTATACGCCAAGATCTCCGAACGAGCATGGATCGCCGCAGCCTGGAGCGCGCAGCTTGCCGGCAACGCAACGACATCGGTTGGTTCGCTCGACCTTGTCAATTTCGAACGCCACCAGGCGCGCCTGCTGTTCGGCATCAGTTTTTAGATTCTATTTTGTGCAGTCCTTAAGATTCTTTTCCTCGATCGAGAAAATCGCGCCGGCCATGACCTGTATATTCCGGACCACGCAGGTCCGCCCGCTCTGATCGACAAACCTGGCATCGTAGCTGCCAGGGACGGTGTCGGTTATTTTCAGGCGCTCGTCGTGATCGACGGTGCGATCCGGATCGTTTTCGGTTTGATTACGTCCCCATTCGTTCTTGCCGGCCGGCGACAGCTGCAGCGAGGTGATGGTGTTTGCCGTCAAGTTCCAGAACCTGGTATCCTTTGCCAGCGCGCCTGTTGGAATCCCCGCCAGCATCAATGCGATGAGAGCCATAGCCCTGGTCATTTTCCACCCCCCCAAAAATGTTGCGGCGCAAATCTCAATGTCCGATCGCGGTCGCCGCGGCCTGGCGACGCCGGGATACGATTGATCAACGCTCGAGCGTGTTGTTACTATCAATCGGGGATGCTTGTCGCAAATGGCCTGTTCCGCCAGTGAGGAAAGCCGATGTCTGCTGGAGCGATCGCGCGAATTTGGGCTGTCTTTATCGTATGCGCGGCTTCGATAGGTGCCGCCGCCGCGGCGCCTGCTACGGCCATTTTTCCATTTGAGATCTACGACACCAGCGGCGAGGCGCCGCAACCCGACCTGGCTGCGCGACTTGCGATGGCGAGCCGGGTGTTGTCGGAAGTACTCGAAAAGACCGGACGCTACACGCCGGTTGACCTCGGGCCGTTCGGGGCCGAGATCGCGGCGTCGGGACCGCGCTATCAATGCAGCAGCTGTTTCCTGCCGATCGCACGCCGGGCCGGCGCGGCTTTCGCCGTCGTGGGTGTATTTCACAAGGTGTCGACGCTGATCTCATCGATCGACATCTGGATCTTCGACGTTGCCAGCGGCAACTATGTCGCTCACCTCAGCGGCCAGATTCGCGGCGATACCCCTGAAGGCTACGAGCACGGGGTGCGCTTCCTGGTCAGGAACCGGCTGGCGGAGGAGATCGGCGGCGATGGCCCCCAGCCGAAATAGCCGATTTGACGGGAACGCGAAAGCGAAGCGCAGCCGGCTGCTTCATTCATGCTTTCAGGCGTGCGGCGTGCCAGCGCAGGTGATCTTCCATGAAGGTCGAGATGAAGTAATAGCTGTGGTCGTAGCCGCCCTGGCGCCGCAGTTCGAGCGGGATGGCGGCCTGCGCACAGGCGCGTTGCAACAGCTCGGGGCGAAGCTGATCGGTCAGGAATAGATCGGCATCTCCAACATCGACCAGAAAACCGGAAAACCGCGCGCCATCCTCGATCAGGGCGACCGCATCGTGCTTGCGCCAGGCCTCACGGGCGCTGCCGAGATATCCGCCGAGCGCCTTGATACCCCAGGGCACCTGCGATGGCGCCACGATCGGCGAAAAGGCGCTGGCCGCGCGATAGCGGTCGGGATGCCGCAGCGCGATTGTAAGCGCGCCATGACCGCCCATCGAATGACCGAGGATCGATTGGCGGTTCGGATCGACCGCAAAATGCCCTGATATCAATTCAGGCAATTCCTGCGTGACGTAGCTCCACATCCGGTAATGCTGCGCGAACGGCGCTTGCGTCGCATCGACATAGAAACCGGCGCCGAGCCCGAAATCGTAAGAAGCCGCGGGATCGCCGGGCACGCCTTCGCCGCGTGGGCTCGTGTCCGGCGCCACGAAGATCAGGCCCAGCTCAGCACAGGCTTTGCGGTATTCGCCTTTCTCGGTGACATTGGCATGGGTGCAGGTCAGGCCTGAGAGATACCAGACCACCGGAAGCTTCGCGCCATCCGGGTGAGGGGGGACATAGACCGAGAAGGTCATGCCGGTCCGCGTCTCGCGGCTGACATGCTTGTAGACGCCCTGCGTGCCGCCATGGGATCGATTGAGCGAGACCGTTTCGACCGTCATGATTTTACGGCTCCAGCGCCACGACGACGCCATGATTCAACAGGGAAAAGATCAAACAGGGAAAAAGATCAAACAGCGCGAAGATCAAGCAGCAACCAGAATCCGGCGGGTGACCTGCACCCGCCGGGCCTTGGATCAGTGCGGTCAGGCCGCCTTTTTGGATTTCGCCACATGGCTGGCGATCCGGCGACAGGCAGTCATAGGGCTCGAGCCCCAACTCCTTGAGGCGAGCCCTGATCGCGGCCATCTCGGCGGCGTCGACGCCGGATTCGATCACCGAGGACACAAACGCCGCAAATCCCGGCGCGGCCGAGCCGGTCTCGACGAACAGTTCGGGATGGATGAAGTCCAGGCCGTAGAACGGATGCGCCTTGTTCTCGATGCGGCCGTACATGTGGGTGCCGCAAACCTTGCAGGCGTGCCGCTGGATCGCCGCCGAGGCGTCGATCACGTGCAGCTTGTCGCCATTCTCGAGCACGGTCACATTGTCGCGTGGCACCACGGCGACCACCGAAAAGTTTGCCCCGGCGGGCTTCCAGCATTTGGTGCAGCCGCAGGCATGATTGTGGGCGACGTCACCCTTGATGCCGACTTTCACCGGCTTGTCCTTGCATTTGCAGACCAGGGTGCCGCCGGCGAAGTGCCCGGAACCCTGCTTGACTCCGTTGTCGACTGACGGATGGATGTGAACAGTCATTAGCCAATCCTCCCTTATGTTTGACGTTTTGCTTCAGTATACCACGACCGAACGGATCGATTTTCCTTCATGCATCAGGTCGAATCCCCGGTTGATCTCCTCAAGCTTGAGGACATGGGTGATCATCGGGTCGATCTGAATCTTGCCATTCATGTACCAGTCAACAATCCTGGGCACGTCGGTCCGGCCGCGCGCGCCGCCGAACGCGGTACCTTTCCAGACCCGCCCGGTCACGAGCTGGAACGGCCGCGTTGCAATCTCCTTGCCGGATTCCGCCACGCCGATCACGACCGATACGCCCCAGCCGCGATGACAGGCCTCCAGTGCCTGGCGCATCACATTGGTATTGCCGGTGCAGTCGAAGGTGAAGTCGGCTCCGCCATCGGTCAGCGCCACCAGATGCTGGACGATATCGCCGTCGATCTTCTTGGGATTGACGAAGTGGGTCATGCCGAAGCGGCGGCCCCATTCCTCCTTGGAATCGTTGACGTCGACGCCGATGATCTTGTCGGCACCCACCATCTTCGCGCCCTGGATCACGTTGAGGCCGATGCCGCCGAGGCCGAACACGACCACGTTGGCGCCCGGCGTGACCTTGGCGGTATTGACCACGGCGCCGACGCCCGTGGTCACGCCGCAGCCGATGTAACAGCTCTTGTCGAACGGCGCGTCCTCGCGAATTTTGGCGACCGCGATCTCCGGCAGCACGGTGAAATTCGAAAAGGTCGAGCAGCCCATATAGTGGAAGACCACCTGGCCCTTGTGTCTGAAGCGCGACGTGCCGTCGGGCATCAGGCCCTTGCCCTGGGTGGCACGGATCGCGGTGCACAGATTGGTCTTCTGGCTGAGGCAGCTTTTGCACTGGCGGCATTCAGGGGTGTAAAGCGGGATCACATGGTCGCCAGGCTTCACCGAAATGACGCCCGGCCCGATCTCGCGGACGATGCCGGCGCCCTCATGGCCGAGGATCGATGGGAAAATCCCCTCGCTGTCGAAGCCGTCGAGCGTATAGGCGTCGGTGTGGCAGATTCCCGTCGCCTTGATCTCGACGAGGACTTCACCGGCCTTGGGACCTTCCAGATCGAGTTCGACGATCTCAAGCGGCTTCTTTGCCTCGAACGCGACGGCGGCGCGAGTCTTCATTTTACGGTCCTTGTGCGCTTTGAATGCGGGAAAAAAATCGGCGCGCAGCAGGCAATGCCGCGCGCCGATGTAAGGTCATCTCACCGTAACGTCGCGCCTATTCGCTCGGCAAAGCAAATACCGTCAACGTGCCGCCGAGCGAGGTGTAGGACGCCAGACCCGCATAGCCGCCGACCGCACCGAGGCCCGCGGTATCGACGGTCTTGTCTTTGGGCGGCAACTTGCCCTGGTCGACGGCGCCATGCCAGGCGGCGGCGTTTTCGGGCTGCAGCAGACCGGCTGCCAGACCGATGCCGGCCCAGCCGCCGAC
>NZ_JBEKXH010000369.1:0-6374 GCF_049512235.1 Bradyrhizobium sp. | reverse complement strand
CGGGGCGCGCTCTTGCGCGAGCCCATAACCACCAATCGGGGTTATGTCAGACGCCGGCGCCCGCGGAGGCACCCCCCAACCCCGACCCCTCCCCACCGCAAGAGCGGGGGGAGGGGAGCGTGGGCAGCGCGGCTCCCTCACCGATGATACTGACAAGGCCTCCGAGCTCTTTTTGCGAAACCCACCAATTCCGCCGCGGCGATGGGTTTCGTGACCAGCTCGGACATGCGTCCGATCTGGTCACTCCAACCCATCCTACAAATGACTCATCAGTTCAGGTACTACATCATCGTGTGAGCCGCGCGCTCGCGCGCGTCGCGAAGCCTGATCCCCGCGGATCTTCCACCGTCATTGCGAGGAGCCCTTGCGACGAAGCAATCCATCGCGCGGCGTACGCGGCTTTGGATTGCTTCGCTCACCGGACGGCGCCTTGCGCCGTGCCGGTGGCTCGCAATGACGGCTTGAACATCCCTTATTTCATCGGCGGCATTTTCGGCAGTCTCTCGGGCTGAACGATGATATGGATATGATTCGAACCTCAAAATCGCTGCACTGGAAACATCTCGCATCGTCGGCAGGAGTTGAGAACAGATGAAAGACCTCGTCGCCACCGCCGAACAAATCGCTGCCCTGCTGATCGCGCGGCGTCAGACCGTCGCGGTCGCGGAGTCCTCGACCGGCGGGCTGATCTCCGCAGCCCTGCTCGCGGTGCCCGGCGCGTCGGCCTATTTCCTCGGCGGGGCCGTGGTCTATACCCGCGATGCGCGGCGGATCCTGATGGATATCCCGGATGCGGCGATGCAGGGCCTGCGCTCCTCGTCGGAGCCTTACGCCAGACTGCTGGCGAGCCAGATCCGCCGGCGCTTCTCGGCCGACTGGGGCCTGTCGGAGACCGGCGCGACCGGACCGACCGGCAACCGCTATGGCGATGCCGCCGGCCACAGCTGCCTCGCGGTTGCGGGTGCGGAGCTGACCGCGATGACGATCGAGACCGGCAACAGCGACCGGCTCGCCAACATGCAGGTGTTCGCGGCAGCGGCGCTTGATCTGCTGTTGCAGCAGTTGTCGCGCTGAGGGCTCGATACCTTGACTGAAATGAGTCGCCTCACTTCTCCCGGAAGGCGCGCATCAGCTGGTCGTGCAGCGGCTTGATCAGATAGGACAGCATGGTGCGGTCGCCGGTCTGCACGAAGGCCTCGACCGGCATGCCCGGGATCAGCTTGACCTCGCCGAGCCGGGCGACTTCTTGCGGCGGCATCGAAACCCTGATCGTGTAATAGCTCTGCCCGGTGCGCTGGTCGGTGGTGACGTCGGGCGACACCCGGGTGACGACGCCGTTCAGTTCCGGGGTGGTGCGCTGGTTGAACGCCGACAGCCGCAGCAGGGTTTTCTGGCCGATCTGCAGCTTGTCGATATCCTGCGGATTGACCTTGGCCTCGACCTGGAGGTCATCGGCCTGCGGCACGATCAGCATGATGGCGTCGCCGGCGGTGATCACCCCGCCGACGGTATGGACCGTCGACTGCTCCACCATGCCGTCCTGCGGGGCGCGGATGTCGACCCGGCGCAACTGGTCTTCGGCCGTGACCTTGCGCTCGACGAATTCGCCGATCTTGTCATTGCTCTCGCGCAGATCCTTGGAGACCTCGCTGACCATGTCCTTGTCGACCTGGATGATCTGCAGCTCGGTTTCGGTGATCTTGCCCTTGCTCTGGGCCCGCGAGGCAATGTATTGCGCGCGCTCGCCGTTGAGCCGCGCGGCATCGCGCTCGAGCGTGGTCAGGCGCGACATCTGCACCAGATGTTGATCGTAGAGGGTGCGAACGCCGGTCAGTTCCTGTTCCACCAGCGCGATTTCCCGGTCCTTGGCCTTTTCCTGCGCGGTCAGGCCGGCGATTTCCTCGTTCAGCTGCGTGATCCGCTCGCGCAATTGCGCCTTCTGTCCGATCCTGCCATTGACGCGGACCTCGAACAATTTGCTCTCGCTCGCCATCACGTTCCTGACATCGGGATCCTCGGCGCGATCGAGCAGCATCTTTGGAAACACGATGGTGTCCAGTCCGCGCTGTTCGGCTTCGAGCCGCGCGGCGCGGGCCCACAGTCCGTCGAGGGTCTTGGTGACGATCGCAAGGCTCGCCTTGGTTACGGTGTCGTCCAGCCGCACCACCACCTGGCCTGATTTGACAAGGTCGCCATCGCGCGCCAGTACTTCACCGACCACGCCGCCGGTCGGATGCTGCACCTTCTTGACGCTGGATTCGACCACGATCGACCCCGGCGCGATCAGCGCGCCGGAGATCTCCGCCGTCGAGGCCCAGCCGCCAAAGCCGCCGGCCAGAATGACGACGACGGCGAGGCCCGTGATCAGATGCAGCCGGATCGAACGCCGCGCACCCTGAAGTTCGCTGCCGCTCATGATTTGGCAACTCCGCCGTCGGATACGATCTTGATCGGCACCGGCGGCGCGACCCGCTGCAGCACCTGTCCCAGCACGGTTTCCTTCGGCCCGAAGGCCTGCATGCGGCCGTCCTTGAGGACGAGAAGCTGATCGACCGCCTCGATGCCGATCGGCCGGTGCGCGACCACCACCACGATGGCGCCACGCTCGCGCGCCGAGCGGACCGCCCGGGTCAGCGCCTCGTCGCCCTCGGTATCGAGATTGGAGTTGGGCTCGTCCAGCACGATCAGGAAAGGATCGCCGAAGAGCGCCCGCGCCAACGCCACGCGCTGCGCCTGACCGGCCGAGAGCGCATGGCCCTGCTCGCCGATCTCGGTATCGTAGCCGTCGCGCATCTTGATGATCATGTCGTGGACGCCGGCCTGTTTCGCGGCCGCGATGATGTCCTCGGAACCGGCTTCCGGGTCGAAGCGGCAAATATTATGGGCGACGGTTCCGGCGAACAGTTCGACATCCTGCGGCAGATAGCCGATGTGACGGCCGAGCACGTCGGGCGACCACTGATCGAGCGCGGCGCCGTCGAGCCGCACCTTGCCGCGTGCCGGCCGCCACACGCCGACCAGCGCACGCGCCAGCGAAGATTTGCCCGATCCGCTCGGCCCGATGATGCCGAGGCCATTGCCGGCCACCAGCGCGAACGTCACGTCCTGGACGATCACCTTCTGATCGCCCGGCGGCACGATGCTGACGCCTTCGACCGACAGGCGGCTCGACGGGCTCTGCAGCTGCATCTGCGCGGACCGCACCGGCAGCTGTTCCAAAAGCCGGTTGAGGCGGCGCCAGCTCTGGCGGGCGGCAACGAAACCCCTCCAATGTGCAATCGCCAGATCGACCGGCGCCAGTGCCCGGGCGCTCAGGATCGAGCCCGCGATGATGATGCCCGCGGTTGCTTCCTGATAAATCACGAGATAGGCGCCGACCCCGAGCACGGCCGACTGCAGGGTCATGCGCATCACCTTGGCAATCGCGCCAAGCCCTCCGGTGACGTCGCTGGCGCGCTGATTGCCGGCAAGATATTTCTCGTTGACCGCGCTCCAGCGTCCGGTCAGACGTCCGGACATTCCCATCGCGACCAGCACTTCCGCATTGCGCCGGCTGGTGGCGGCGAGATCGTTGCGGCGCGCCGCCAGACTGGTGGCCTCGCGTGCCGGCGCGCGCGACAGGAACTCGGTCACGACGGTGAGGGCGATCAGAATGACGGCGCCGACCAGCGCGGTCAGGCCGATCATGACATGAAAGGCAAAACAGATCGCCAGATAGAGCGGCAACCATGGCAGATCGAAGAACGCACTCATCCCCATGCCGGAAAGGAAGGAGCGGACGTTGTCCAGATCGCGCAGCGGCTGCAGGCCCTCGTTGCGGCTGCCGACCAGGAGCGGCAGGCGGACGATGGTTTCGAACACGCGGGCATTGAGGGATTCATCGAGCGCGGTTCCGACGCGCCCGAGGATGCGACCGCGTATCAGGTCGAGCACGCCCTGGGCGATGTACAATCCGCCGGCCAGAATGGCCAAACCCACCAGGGTCGGCACGCTCCGGCTCGGCAGCACCCGGTCGTAGACCTCCAGCATGAAGATCGAGCCGGTCAGATAGAGCAGGTTGATCATGCAGCTCATGACGCCGACGCCAATGAAAGCACCGCGGCAGGTGCGTAGTGCATCGGCGAGTTCGGAACGCCGGGCTGCGGGAACGGCTGTCATCAATGCTGATCTCTTCACGAGGGGTGCCGCGAACCCAACCCGAGGGCGGTCGCGCAACCGGCAACTTACCGATTCTTGTCGCTATCGTCCATGAAGCTCTCGCTGACCATTGCTTTTTGGCGGCTCGCCTTGTGCGCCTCGCGCTGCTCGCCGAGGAACCTTTTGGCTCGATAGCACTTGAACTTCACCCTAACATGCACAGGAGTTTGCTTATGAAATGCCGTCTTATCTTCATGGCCGCCGTTGCGGCTACGGTCGCGCTGTCTGCGGCAGCGCAGGCCCAGGGCGTCCCTGGTGGAGTTGAGCGTGGCTCAAGAGAGGGCGAAAGAGCTGCCGGACCGGTCGGCGCTGTTGTCGGCGGCGTCGTTGGCGGCGTGGTCGGTGGCGTCAACGGGGTTTTGGGAATCGATGAACGACCCCGCTTCAACCATTATGTCGTCGAGCGGCACCTGCCTTCCTATCACTATGGCGAAGACGTCCGGGTCGGTGCGGTGCTGCCGGAGGCAGGCGTAACCTATTACGAGGTGCCGCCGGAATATGGCGCCCGGGAGTATCGCTACACGGTGGTGGACGGTCGCACCGTTCTGGTCGATCCGCGCACCCGCCGGATTGTCGAAATCGTCGAGTAAGCCGTGCGCTGCCTCATCACGCCGAATGGGGGCCGTCCGTCGGGATGGCCCCCAGTAGCATAGGAAACTTTCGCAGGCTCGCGGCGTTATGAGGCGATGACGCAACCCGATATCTGGTATGTGACCTTCGGTCCGGATAAAGCGGCGCATGCGCGCCCTCGCGCCATCCGCGTTCGTCGCTCGACGCGTACCTTCAAATCGGAAGTCGACGCCAAGCTTTTCGCGATGCAGATCCTGGCAAAAGGCTGGTCGGTCAGCGCCGGCACGCTCAATCCGCATCAGCCCAAGCAGGTTGTCGGGACTTACCAAATCGAACGCTGGGCCGATCCCGATCTCGGCGGTTGAGAGCTCTGCTTCGGCGCCTTTCAAGGCTTGTGGGATGACTTAGCATCGTCCTTGTCAGTGGGCCTTCTTTCCCAGGCTTCAATGAATGTGACAATTTGCGTTTCGAAGAGTGAAAAAGCCTTCTTAAGAAGCTCAAGGTTCTTGTTGACGAGCTCTTCCTTGAGGACGTGACGATAGCTTGTGCGTTCGCGATGCCTGAATGATCGGAGTTCGTCGAGCTTTTCATAGAGCTCCCGGTCGATGACTTCCGATCTCTGGTCGGTCTTCTGGGCGGCCTGCGCCAGCAGCTGGGCATGGAAACTCTCCGATTTGCCGAACACCCCGCCATCGACCAAGTTGAGAACTTCTCTTAGGACGTTCTCCATGCCGGTATATACCCCTTCGATCCCGCTGGCGCGCGAAACCGCGCGGAGCCATGCCGCAGAGGCTTCTTGGTTCTCTTCGAGAGGGACCAAACGCTCTGTGTTGGCTTGCAAAAATGCTTCGAATTCCGAACGTGTTTCAGTCAGCCTGGTGCGCGTGAGCGCGAATGCTGGATGCACCGATAGCCTCCTTCATCATGATAGCCTTTTTCGACTCATCCAGATCGGAGCTCGGGATGAAATGAAAGGGGAAATCGCGCATTTCCTTTTCGAGGAGCCGGAAAGCAAGGTCTTCCGTTTCGGGACCGCAATCCACCAGAAAGTCGACATCTGAATGAATCGCGAACGTCCCCCGAGCAAGCGAACCGACGATCCATGCCGAGAGGCCGGCCTTCTCCAGACGCGCCAAGGCGGCAAACGCCCGCCTGGACGCCACGGCCAATCTCTCGACCCTGCGCTCCTGCATCAGGCGCTCTATCCGTGACGCCGGCACTTTGCCTATGACCTGCTGCCCGCTGTTACCAGTGTTCGCCAGCACCAGAGGATGTGCTGTTACGTCGGCCATCTCGCATCTCCCCGGTGGCTGTTTGGTATATATAAGTACCTGATCGGCAACAAAAAGCCATTCCATCTCGGAAACGAGGAACAGGGCGTGCAAACGAACCCTTGAGGATGAGAGGTCGGTGATTTGCCCGACGGGTGAAATTTTTTCTTGTTCGCCGAGCTGGCAAATGACGTCGCGCAAAAAAGTTGTTTAGCCCGACGGGCTAGATCTGGTGTGATTTGGGCTGTCAAGCCCCAAATAAAAAAATAAATATGTTCCCTTTTCGTTCGAATCAGTTCATAACCGACCCGTCTCGTTCCAGATGAGGGGCGTTTC
>NZ_JBEKXH010000368.1:0-6388 GCF_049512235.1 Bradyrhizobium sp. | reverse complement strand
AAGCGGCGCAAGCCCGACAAGGCAGTCCAAGCCTACCTTCGCGTCATCGAGCGATTGCCTGAAGCCGCCAGCGAAGCCCAGGAAGATATAGGCTCGCCAGAGACGTCCCTTTCACGTTAACAAGATATCTTGCGCGCCATTTGCCTTCAAGAACATCGCGTTGCGGTCGCAAGTGACGAACTATAACGCCTCGTGGGCGGGAATCCCGCATTGACCGCGTTCGTCCTGCGAGCTCGCTAACGTGCCACAAATTCGATGACGGCTTCGTCGCGTTCGACCGCATCGATAATAGTCGGTAAGGCGCGCAACGCCAGATCGATCAGCGTTTCAAAAGTTCTGAAAGTTGCAGCGCCATCTCCTTACCACAGCATGATCCCTGGCATCTGTCAGCCCTACGCCGAGGCGAACGAGGGGGCAGGCCTTGAGGAATTGCCGCGACCGCCGGATTATGTCAGATTGCGCCCCAACGGGACGCATCATTAGATTGCAAGATCCCACCCCCAAGGAGGACGGCAAATGTCCGTGCGACGAGAGGCTGCGCCCGGCCAGCTGCAGGTCGACGCCAGGCTGACCCAGCACTATCGACTGGCCAATCCGTTCGGCGGCAGCAAGATCGCGCCGCTGTGCGACGCACAGGGCCGCTTCCACGTGTTCACGCTCGGCAGCGACGGCCACCTCTACGAGGTCTACCAGGACCCGGGAAGCGACAGCGGCTGGAGCAAGGCGGACATGCAGTTCACCGGCTCCGGCATCCAGGCGTTCGCGGCGGGCGTCGGCAGCGACGGCATCACCATGGTGTTCGTGGGAGACAGCGCCGGGAACATGTACTCCATCCGCGACGTCCGCTGGTCGACCGGCTGGCAGCAATTCGGCTCGGTCTCGTTCCCGCCGATCGTCGCCGTGCAGACCTGCCACGACCATGCGGGCGAGCTTCGCTGCACGGTACAGAGCACTGGCGACGACAGCGTCTATCTGTATTGGATGGACTACACCCAGTCGAACAACAACTGGGGGCTCGCCAATTGCTGGTCGCGACCCGAATGGACGGCAGTCGCGTCGATCAACGACTATCAGGTGGGGCTCGATGCCTCGCTGGTCGCAGAGGACGTGAACAAGGGCCTTTCGACCTGGCTGGTCGGGAGCTGCAGCAAGGACGGTGAGACCTATTGCCAGGCCGGCAAGCGCACGCCATGGCTCAACGGCACGGACAACTATTTTGCCTGGAACGAGCCGGTCGGATTCAAGCGCATCTCGCTGGCGCCCAATCCGTCGAACACCCGGGATTCCGTCGCCTTCACCCTGTGGGGGGCCGATAACGGCCTGTACCTGGTCGACAGCGCGACGAGGCAGCTGACCAAGCTCAGCGGCACCGTGCCGCTCGCCGAGATCGCCGCGAACCTGGACGGCCAGGGCCTGCTCGGCGTCATCGCCATCGGTATCGACGGGCGTCTCTACCACGTCCGGCAGGACGCCACGAGCCCGACCGGCTGGACCGAGATGGCGGTCCTCAATGACACCATGACGTTTTCGGCAATCCGCACCATCACCGACCTAGTCGGCAACGTGGTGGCGTTCGCGCTCGATGCCCAGCAGATGCTGTGGCAGGTCTGGCGCGATCCGACGACGCAGGAGTGGCATTTCGCTCAGATCGAGGTCGGCACCGGCCCGCTGCAGCAGGTCATGGCCTATGTCACCAGGATCACTGCGCTCGACAGCCTCGGCACGGCGCGCCCCGGCGCGGAGCTCGCGATCTGGTCGTCCGGTCCGACACCGGCGATGGTCAACGGCGCCGCCGCGCGCCTCGATCCGGTCTTGCCCATGCGCTGCCTGGCCGACGCCAACGGGTCCGTCACGGTCGTCATCGACGCCGACGCGCTCGACACCCCGACGCTCACTCTCGAGGACGACCAGATGATCCCGGGCGAGCGCATCGTGGCCGAGCCCAATTATGGCATTCAAGCCAAGCTGCGCAGCCTCACCGCCGACGATCTGCTCAACGCGAAGAACCGGAACGGCCAGCCGATCACGCTCCTGACCGGCGACTATGCGACCCAAGAGGTCGCCGGCGCCATCGCGCAGGCGTGCAACCAGGCCATGGACATGGTGGGCGGCGGGAAATCCGGCCCCTCGACGGGTGCGCGGCGCCATCTCTCTGCGCGTAGTGCGGCGCGGGCCGCGCGCCGCGTCGCCGCGGGCGCACCGATCACCACGGGCCGGATCGATCCCGGCAGCGTCCCGGACATGCAATGGATGATCAGCTTCAGAGACGGCCCGGTGTTCACCCCGCTGCCGCGGAGCGAGGCGCAGGCCCTGATGGCGCAGCGTCGCATCACGCTGCGCGATGCCGGGGCCTGGTACGACGTCGACTGGGGCGACATCTGGGACGACGCGGTCGGCACGGTGACCGAGGTCTTCGACGTGATCGTCAGCGCCACCGTTGACGTGGCCAAGGACGTCGTGACCGAGATCAAGGCGATGGTCACGCTGATCGTCGACGGCGTCGAGTCCTATTTCGAGGCGACCATCGACTTCGTCGAGCAGGTGTTCACCATGGTCGAGGGATTTTTCGAGAAGGTCGGGGTCTTGCTCGGCAACCTGTGGGACTGGCTCGCCGACCTGTTCGACTGGACCGACATCAGCCTGACCGCGCAGGTGGTGTCGCATGTGCTCGACGTGGGTCTCGACTTTTCCGCCAGCGCCGCCGAGCATGCGCAGAGCGTGCTGATCAACAAGATCGAGGAAGCGTCGGACTTCATCGATGCAGGGATGGAGAATTTCATCACGTCGTTCAGCGCCGGCCGCAGCATCGACGACATCGGCCGATCCCGGGCCAATTCCCCGTACGCCGATCTCGGCTTCTACAATCCGCTGCTCGACGCGGTCCTCGACTATTACGGCTCGATGCAGACCAAGAGGCCGCTCGCCGCGGCCTCCGGCACGCTGAGCCCGGTGCTGCAGGTGCTGCTCGACAAGCTGAGTTCACTCGCGGACCAATTCGAGAACGGCCGCGGGAAACGATCGCTGGACCAGGCCGTGGCCTATTTTGCCGCGATCAAGGCGGGCGCCGCCAACGTCCTCGACCTGCTCGTCAAGGGGCTGCTGGAGACCGCCAAGGCGGTCGCGTTGATCGCCCTCGATGCGGCCGAGGTGGTGATCTCCGCGCTTTTTGCGGCGATCGAGGACGTGATCGGGCTGCTGCGCAGCGTGCTGACCGCGCCGTTGGACATCCCGCTGGTCAACGAACTCTACTATATGGCGACCGGCAACAGGTCCTACTCGCTGGTCGACCTCGCCGCGCTGATCGTCGCCATCCCGGCCAATGCGGCCTACCATCTGGCCTTCGGATCCGCGCCGTTCACCGCGGAGGCGGTCAGCGCCGTGACTACGAACCTCACCATCGACTGGCTCAGGCAGCAGGCCTGGGGTCGCGAGCCGGGCGCGGCGCCGCCCGCGGCCGAGCCTTGGCTGCAGAACCTGCGGGGTGCGTGCGACGCGCTCTACGGCGCCAATTTCATGGCGCGGACCGGGGTCGAGACGGTTATCAATCTCTCACCGGTGCCGGTGCCGCCGCTGATGTGGTTCAACCTGGTGCAGCGTCTGCTGTCGTCAGCGTTGTCCATTCCGTGGGTCATGAAGGATCAGCCGGCGTCTCCATTCGACGCCAGCGCGGCGGGGTTGGAGAACTTCATCTGGATCCTGCAGCTAATCTTCGGACCGGTGCGCGGCGGCATCATCCTGGCGTCGGGCCAGATCGAGTTCGGCGATCCGACCCTGACCCTGTGGGGCGCAATCCACCTGGTGATGGAGGGACTGCTGGCGGGACTGGAGGACGATGAAAACCATCCGGATCCGGAAAAGACCGCCGAGCGGGTGCTGGCGTGCTTGGCGCCGCAGTTCCTCAAGGTGCTGCGCTTGCCGCCCGTGCAGGCGGCGACCGACGACCTGTCGCCGATCGCGCTCGCGATCGTCACCTTCCTGAGCGAGCCGACGATCTGCATCCTGCACCTCGTTCGCACGCTGCCGCCCGCCGCCGCGCCGCAGCTCGTCGAGCAGCGGCCGGCCCTGCTGACGGCCTGACCGATCCGGCCGGCCGCTCTGCCATGTTGCCGATGCGGCGCAAGTCGCATCGGCGCGCTGCTGGCGCCGGCCCCTCTGCAAGCCCGGAATTGAACATCCCCCAAGGCTTACTGCTCGATCGGTTTCCTATTGAGGTCGTAATCGGCAGGATCGGAGCCGAGCTCGCTCACCCCCTTTGCGAGTTCGGATCGGAGCGAATTCTGGAAGTCGTCGTCGTAGGTCGCGATGCTCTTGCGGATCGCGTCTATCCAATGATCTCCGCGATCCCAGGCCTCCATGAATGCCGAAGCGAGGTCGGCGTGTTGCCGGTTGGCGATCATCGCCTCGAAGATCGATCTGGCCTGAAGCCGATCCTTCGCGGCTTTTGCGGTCGCGTCGCGATCCTCCTTCCTGCGGGATCCAACGATCAGTTTGTGAACGGCGTATTTTTCGGGCGGCGGAATAAGGACCGGTACGCCCGCGCCGTGCAGCAGCACCGCCCGGATAGGCTGATAGATCAGATAGTCCAGAAAACGCAGAGGGAATGCCGCGGCTCCGCCCAGGGCCGGCATCCGGACGGGCTTTCCCTCCTGGTCGTCGGATCCGAGGTTAGGCGTCAGGAATTCGACCTTGAAATTGTCTCTTGAGACGAACTGGGTGGAGACCGGTCCGTCCATCTGGCTTGGGATCTCTCGGAAAGTCGGGTCGACCCGCCGAAGCACTTCCAGGATAGGTGGCAAGGAATCGCCTATCGCCACCGAGATTTCGTGGGATTGCGCGAAATCGGCGTCGCCGGTCTGCATGGCGACGGCATTGAGGCGCCTGCCGAGCACAGCGGAGTAGCACTGGTAGGCGACCGTGCCGACCAGCACACCGCGCAAGCGGAAGAAGCCGGCCTTCGCCAGCTCCTCCACGACTTGGCCTGTTATCAGTGGGGGGCGCGGTAGATAGGCCTCGCGCGCCAGGGTGGAGACGAGACGGCGACGTCCTCGCAGATCGGCCTTCAGATCCTTGAACGCTTCGACCCTCTTGGTGATTTCCGGATCGGCTATCGGGCCTACGTATCGGCGGTTCTGGCCCATGCCGTCGGGCTTCGGCATGTCGAAGTACCAGTATTTTTTGTTCTTTACCTCGACGGGCACGAACCTACCGTTTGGCGAGAACTCGGCGATGAAGCTCTCATCCAGGCTGCGCTGGACCAGTTCCGAATAGAGCGTCTGATAGGTGATATCGAGCCGTTGGGCCAGGGCCATGGTGGATCCGTTATACTATTTTCGCGAAAATAGTATAACCAATGAATAACCAGGGCAAGACAGTTATACTAACTTCGCGAAAATAGTATAACTACCCCCCCCCCCCCCTACGACCGCATCCCCCGGGACATTCGGGCGCGGCAGCCCGGAGCCATCAAGCGGTCGCCGGCTGCGTACGCTCCCAAAAAAGCGCGGGCACCCGCAGCGCATAGGCGCCGTCACCGAGCAGAACCTGTGCGATGAGCATGAACACCCAGGCAAGCGGAAATTCCATGCCGCCATCGGCGAACCAGAAGCCCTTACGCACCATCCAGTGATTGGCGACCGCAAGCAGCACGGGGAGCGACAACAAACTGACATAGCGGGTGTAAACGCCGAGCAGCAGCAGCAAGGCGCCGGCAAACTCGATGGCGACGGTGTATCCGAGCACGACGCCCGGATAGCCCTGCTTGATGAGGCCGGCCCACCATGGATCGAACCCAATCACGGCGAACTTCCTGATCAGATGTGCGAAAAAGAAGAACGACAGCCCAAGCCGGAGGACGAGCGCCGCATAAGGCGCAGTGCGATTGTCGATCATGGACGCCCTCCCCTGCTATTATTTTGGCGCGTTCTGGCTTTTTGCTTACCGCAACGGCCGTTTCGCGCGCCGCAACAAGTGGTCGCAGGCCCGAACCTTGTGTCGCACCTCATACCATGATCGCCCAGCCGCCCAGGCCATACACAGGATGGCCCGGCACGAGGGCTTCGTGCCCGGTGTCATCCACAAACACGATGAGACATTGATCGGTGTGGATGGCTGCGCGGGCCCGCCGTCATGACCGCATGAAGGCCAAAAGTGGTCCAATGTCGTGATTGTCTGCTGCCCTGAGCGCCGCCACGTATTGATTGCGCAGCGTCCCTGCGTCCGCAAGGCTTGCGCCGCCCCAGCTAAACGCCTTGCCGCCGAGTCGTTCGATCACGAGATCCGCCATCATGCGCGCGTGACGGCCATTGCCATTCGGAAACGCGTGAATCTGCGTCAGCCGGTGATGCAGGCGCGCGGCGATTTCGTCAGGCGGATAGGTCTTGTGCTCGAC
>NZ_JBEKXH010000367.1:0-7340 GCF_049512235.1 Bradyrhizobium sp. | reverse complement strand
TAATTAGCGACGAATTGAGGGCGGCTTCGGCGTCGCTCGGCGATCGTCGATGATCGCATTATTGCCGCGGTGAATGAACAAAACTTCATTTTCATTACCGAAAATTAAGGCTGTTAATAAAAATCGTGACCGCTTTATGTCTGGCTAGAAACGCTGCCGCCCTGAAACTGTCGCAATATTTTCTATTTCTACTTTGGGGCGATTTTCCAGCGCGAGGCTTTCACATGAAGATTCTGTTGGGTGCGGTTGGACTGGCCGCCGTAGGAATTTCCGCCGCTGCGTCGGCTGCCGACCTTCCGGCGCGAACCTACAGCAAGGCTCCGCCCTATGTTGCCGCAACCGTCTATGACTGGAGCGGTTTCTATGTCGGCGCCAACGGCGGCTGGGGTGGGACCAACAATTACTGGACCTTGCTGACCGCGGCGGGAAATTTCCCTGAAGGGGGCACCAATGGCAGTGGCGGAACCGCGGGCGGCCAGTTTGGCTATCGCTGGCAGGCGGGTTCCGCGGTGTTCGGCCTCGAAGCGCAGGGCAACTGGGCTCATCTGGCCGCCAGAAATACCAGCATCGCCGCTTTCAATGCCGGCTTTGACAACCGCAGCAATCTCGATGCCTTCGGCTTGTTCACGGGCCAGATCGGCTATGCTTGGAACAATGTCCTGCTTTATGCCAAGGGCGGCGCGGCGGTCACCGACACGCGCTATTCCGATCTCATCACCGGCACCCACACCGTGGTTGGCTCGGCCAGCGATACCCGCTGGGGCGGCGCGGTCGGCGCAGGTCTCGAATACGGCTTCGCGCCGAACTGGTCGGCGGGCGTTGAATATAATCACCTGTTCATGGGAACCAACACCGTCAACCTGACGGCACCGGGCGGCGGTTTATTATGGCTACGGACCCTATTACGGCTTCTACGGCGGATGGGGATATGGCCGCGGTTGGGGGACGGCGCTGGTAGGAGATCTCTTTGTGCGGTGGGCTGGGTCTTTTTGGCAGCCCTTCACACGAAGAAGGCCCGCCGTCGGGCGGGCCTTCCATCTCGATCGCGATGGGCCGGTGACTTACGTCATCGCAATGCCGTAGTAGTCATTCACCGCGCGGGCTCTGGCCGGATCGCTCCAGTTCCAGGCATTATCGTTGCTGTATTTCGGCGCGCCCTTGAGCTCCCTTTCGGTGATGCCGGTGCGATAGCCGCCGAGGCTGGTGTCGTATTTCAGCGATTGCCAGGGCAGCGGGTAATGGTCGTCGCCGATGCCGAGAAAACCGCCAAAGCTGAGCACGGCGTAGGACACCCTGCCGCTGGTCTTGTCGATCATGACACGCTCGATTGATCCGATCTTGGCATCGTTGGCGCCATATACCGCGGTGCCTTCCACCTTGTCGCTGCCGATCAGGGAACCGGTTTCTCTTGCTTCCATAGTCATCTTGGGTCCTCCTTTGCTTGGAGAGGAGGAAACCGGCGGCGCCAAAGATGGTTCCTGGAATCAAAGCTCCGGTTGCCATTTCCGGATCCCAGTTCCCCGAACGACCGGCAGGGAACCTTACCTGCCGCCTGCGAATTGTCTGGGCGATCGGAAGCCATTCGGGAATGTTCCGCATGACGATGAATCATTCCAACATTGAACGACATTCGAAGCGGATCCCTATTGCGGTGGCACTCGCTGTCGCGATTGCCGGGGTATTGGCCATGCTCGTTGTCGATCATGGTCCGTGGAGCAGGCCGACGGTGCAAACGGCCGAGGTTGCGAAATACCGAACCACCGGCGAGGCCGCACGCGCCGCCGGCGCAACGGTGATGCCGACCGCGCCCAAGCTGCAACTCGAACCCGCAGCGCCCGGGCCGAAGCCGGCCCAGCCGGCAAACCCGCTGACGCCTTAGACCCCCGCATGATTCGCACAGACGCGGTGCCAGCCAAATAGGCCCGGTTGAGCCGGACCGGGGCGCCGGGTGATTTTATTTGGCCGATGTGAATGAATTCACAGTCGGCGATGGCGCTCGATTGTAGTTTCGGCGTGGGGACGCGAATCCACGCCGAACACATTGGAGACAGCACCATGGCGATCGCGCAACAGACCCGGATCGAGGCCACGCCGGACGAAGTCGGCTATTATGACATCACGCCCTCCCTCGGCTATTCGGCTTTCGTGATCCTGCTGCTGATCGGAATCTATTGGGCCGCCAGGTCCTGCGGAACGACGCCCGGTGACCTTGCACTGATGGCGGTGTTGCCGTGACCCTCCGATCCCGGCAACTGCCGATCAGCAAACAAGCTCCGGACGACGCCCTCGATGGTGCTATCGCGATGAGCCGCGATGCAATGCGCCGCGATGACGATGATCGCACCTTAAGGGCGGGCGGCGTGTTGCGGCAGCTGGTGCTGCATCCCGCGGCATGGATGGCCGGATGGTTTGTTGGCGACGAATTAAGGGGCGTCATCCGTGCCAGTCATGCCGCGCGCGAGGCCTGTGCCGAGGCAAATCTGTTTGTCGATCGGGAATGGCGAAGGCAGGGCATCGGCACGATGCTGCTCAAAGAGGGCATGGACTGGGCCCGCCGCAGAGAAGCCAGCAGCCTTCGGCTGGTCTGCGACAGAACCGACTGGCCGATGCGGCATTTTGCAAAAAAGTTCGGAGCCGGGCTCGATCTGGTGCTCGGACAAATCATCGTCAATATCCCATTACGGGTGCAGCAATGAAACATGTCCAGGACTATGCGGAAGTCTTTGCAACCCGGCTCGGTGCCGATCGAGTGCCGCGGAAATGCCCTCCCGCGCATGGCGGCAAGCTGATCGCGTTTCCTCGTCGCACGATCGAACGCTGCATCGGGCCCGGCGCGCCTGAACACGGCGACGATGCCGGCCATTGTACCCCGGAATTGTCGGTGAGGAGCCCTCGGGAAGCGACCGCCGAGGACCAGGCCATCTATCGAAAGTGGATCAACGGCATGGTCGTGTTCTACAGCGCGCTCCTGCTGATGGCCGGCATCGTCGCGGTGCTGATCGATGCGGGTCTCGGCTCGACAACGAGCCCGAGCCTTGCAGCGCGGTCAACGGCCGTGGCGCATCGAACAAAGTAAGCGGATGACCCGATCGATGGATTTTCGCCCGGAGCTTCCACCCCAACTCTCCAGAGAAAGTGGGCGAAAAAACTCCTTGGAATCAACAGGAGCAAGAGGCCCAGTTTCTCGCCGGCGTGGTGCGGGCTGCGGGGCGCTGGTGGTCTCCCCCGCGAAGAGCGGGAGAGGGAGCGCAGCATCGCAAGCTTCGATATGATCAGAACTTCGGGCCAAGCGGACGCGCCGTTCAATGCGATCTTGCCAGACAGAATGCCACCACCTGCTCCAGCGCTGATTTCATCGGCGAAGCCGGAAACAGCGCCAGCGCGTCGACCGCCATCGCGCCGTAATGCTGGGCGCGATGCAGGGTGTCCTCCAGCGCGCGGTGTTTGGTCATGAGCCCGATGGCGTGATCGAGATCGCCGGCGCGGATCTCGCCGCGCTCCAGCGCGTCGACCCAGAAGGCGCGCTCGCTATCGTTGCCGCGGCGGAACGCCAGCACCACCGGCAGCGTGATCTTGCCTTCGCGAAAATCGTCGCCGATATTCTTGCCGAGCTTGGCGGCCTTGCCGCCATAGTCGAGCACGTCGTCGACCAGCTGGAAGGCGATGCCGAGATTCATGCCGACCGACCGGCAGGCGGTCTGTTCGGCTTTCGGACGGTTGGCAATCACAGGGCCGACCTCGCAGGCCGCCGCGAACAACTCGGCGGTCTTGCCGCGGATCACGGCGAGATATTCGTCTTCCGTGGTGGCGGTATTTTTCGCCGCCGCCAGTTGCATCACCTCGCCTTCGGCGATGGTCGCCGCGGCAGCCGATAAAATGTCGAGCGCGCGCAGCGAGCCGACCTCGACCATCATGCGAAAAGCCTGGCCGAGCAGGAAGTCGCCGACCAGGACGCTGGCCTCGTTGCCCCACAGCATGCGCGCCGACAGCTTGCCGCGGCGCAATTCGCTCTCGTCGACCACGTCGTCATGCAGCAAGGTGGCGGTATGCATGAATTCGACCGAGGCCGCGAGCTTGATATGACCGTCGCCCGAATAGCCCGCCAGTCCCGCCATGGCCAAAGTCAGCATCGGGCGCAGCCGCTTGCCGCCGGACGAAATCAGGTGGTTGGCGACCTCGGGAATCATGGTGACTTCGGAGCCGGTCCGCGACAGTATCGTGGCGTTGACGCGCGCCATATCGGCGGCGACAAGCGCGACCAGCGCATCGATCGAAGCATTCGATGGGCTCTCGAAGGGTACAATAACCGCCACGCTGGTCTCCAGATTTGCGCAATTGGCATCAACCGTGATTATAACAATAGAAAGCGCCGGGGAACGCGACAAGGGCGCGCAATGCAAGTTGACAGGCCACGCGATGAGAGGCTGCGCCGGGTTGACAAATGCCACTTGAGCCAACGGAGAGCCGAAAGTTGCGGGAATTGGTTCGGACCAACGATATGGTTCTGGTTTCGGCCATCGGCGCGCTGCTCGATGGCGCGAATATCCATCATCTGGTGCTGGACCAGAACATGAGCGTGATCGAAGGCTCGCTCGGCGTCCTGCCGCGCCGGATTTTGGTCCATGACGACGACAACCGGGAAGCGCGCCAGATTCTGGTCGATGCCGGCCTCGGCCACGAGCTGCGGGCCGATGACTGAAGCGTGCGAACTGACCGAGGACGCATTTCTGGGCGGGCAATTGCGTCTGCGGCAGCCGAAGTCGGGTCACCGCGCCGGCCATGACGCCATGCTGTTGGCGGCGGCGACGCCGGCGCGTTCGGGCGATCGGGTGGTCGACTTCGGCGCCGGCGTGGGTGCCGCCGGTCTGGCAGTGGCCAAACGCGTGGCCGGTATCGGGCTCGTTCTGGTCGAGATCGATGCGGCGCTGGCGGCTCTTGCGCGCGGCAATGCGGCTTCGAATGCGATTCCGGCCGACGTCATCGTGCTCGACATTGCCTCCGGCGCCACAGCCTTCGCCGCCGCCGGACTGTCCCCCGACAGCGTCGATGTCGTGCTGATGAACCCGCCGTTCAATGATCCCCAGCGGCACCGCGCCTCGCCGGACAAGGGCCGCGAGACCGCACATGTGGCGTCGGCGGCGACGCTTGAGGGCTGGATTCACGCCGCGCGGCGCATCCTGAAATCCGGCGGCGACCTCAGCTTGATCTGGCGCGCGGATGGTCTTGCCGAGGTGCTGGCGGCGTTGGGGCGGGGCTTTGGCAGCCTGGCCGTTCTGCCGGTCCATGGCGAGGCGGCGGCGCCGGCGATACGGGTGCTGGTCAGCGCCATCAAGGGCGGCAAGGCGCCGACCCGAATCCATGCCTCGCTGCTGCTCAATGACGCGTCAGGGCTGCCTAATAAACAGCTACAGGATGTTCTGGCCGGAAAATGCGCGTTGCCACTGGCCACAACCTGAAGCTGAGCGAGGTGGAGACCGGTTCGCGTGAAGAAAACGCTTCAAAACGAAGGCTCCAACCCGATACTGATGCAATCGGGAGCGATGAAACGGCGGAACCGCTATTGAGGTATCGTCTTTGACCTCGGTTTCGGCGCCGAGGTGAAGTGGATCGCGATCAACAATGCACCGATCAGCATCATCAGCAGATAGATTTTCATGTCTTTCTCGGATGCTCCGTTGCAGTTGACGACCGGATGAATGCAAAAGACGTTCCATGGGTTTCAGTGACACTTGAACCATAAGAAATGGTTAATTTGAGGTAACGGGATGACGGAACAGAGGGATGATCGCGGGATATCGTCGGGCCTGATCGACAGGTTGATGGAATGGCTTCCGGCGCGTCTGCGGCCTGGAACCGCGGTGGTGCCGGTGGTCCGGCTGTCGGGCTTGATCGGTGCGGTTACGCCGCTGCGGCCGGGCATGTCGCTGGCCGGCCTCGCCAGAACACTCGAGCGCGCCTTCGCGATCAAGAGTGCCAAGGCAGTGGCGCTGGTGATCAACTCGCCCGGGGGTTCGCCGGTGCAGTCGCGCCAGATCTACCTGCGGATCAGGCAACTCGCCGCGGAAAAGAAGTTGCCGGTGCTGGCCTTCGTGGAGGATGTCGCGGCATCCGGCGGCTACATGATTGCCTGTGCCGGCGACGAGATCTTCTGCGACCCGTCCTCCATTCTGGGTTCGATCGGCGTCGTCGGCGGCTCCTTCGGATTTCAGGAGCTGATCAAAAAACTCGGGGTCGAACGCCGTCTTTATACGGCGGGCGCGCACAAGGCGATGCTCGATCCCTTCCTGCCGGAAAATGCCGACGATGTCGCGCGCGTCAAGGCCCTTCAGCGCGAGATCCACGCCCTCTTCATTGCGTTGGTGAAGACAAGCCGCGGCGACCGGCTGAAGGGCGCCGACGATGTCCTGTTCACCGGCGAATACTGGGCCGGCCAGACGTCGGTTTCGCTTGGCCTGGCGGACGCGATCGGCGATCTGCGTTCGACGCTGCGCGCGCGCTACGGCGACAAGGTGCTGACGCCGGTGATCGCGCCTGCGACCGGGTTGTTGTCCGGCCTGCTCGGCCGCAAATCGGCGGGCGCGGGGACGCTGGGTCAGCTGGAGGGGATGGCGGGTCTGCCGGATGAGGTGATTTCGGCGCTGGAAAGCCGGGCAATCTGGGCCAAATTCGGGTTTTGACGGGACCAGCCCGCGCCATTTGGTCTCGGACAAGTCAATTGCAGCCGGGGCCGGCTTGGGCGACAATATAGATGGGGCGTGACGCATGAACGATAAGGATCGACCGATGCCGCCGCTGATCGCGTTCGCGGCCGCCCTTGGTGGTCTGGCGGTGGTCCGCTGGGCCTACAGGACAGCTCTGAAGGTCAACAGGGAATTGGAGGAGGCCCGCTTCGCGCGGGTCGCGGAGCCGGCCGCCTCCGAGGAGATTCCGACGCTGCGACAGGACCCCAACACCGGCGCCTATCGTCCGGGCTGAGCTGATTCCATTCGTTGTCGTAGCAACCCATTAAGAGCGCGGGTGGACATCACGATGAGTCTCGATGCCTGACGCGTAGGGGCACCCCTTGGGGGTGCCCTGGTGAGACCGGGTAAGATCGGGTGATGCCGCGAGAGGGCGACCATGAGGGGCGCCCCCGTATGCGCTAGATTAAGCGCGCCAGTCAGGTGGCCCAACTCTCTCACTCCCTCTCCCCGCTTCTTTAGCGCGGGAGAGGGTGGGGTGAGGGGACCACTCGGGCGGTCCCGATGCAGCGCCCCCCTCACCCCAACCCTCTCCCGCCCCCGCGAAAGCTACGCTTTCGCTTGGGGGGAGAGGGAGCCCACCGTCTACGCGACCAGCGT
>NZ_JBEKXH010000366.1:0-6498 GCF_049512235.1 Bradyrhizobium sp. | reverse complement strand
GTCTTGAAGAATCGGCCGAGGCGCCGCTGAAATTGAGGGTCACCCCGAGCGCGCCGCCCACGATCGCCGTCGCGATCCCGACCGGGAGGCCGCCGAACGCGGTGGCGAAGAATACGGCCGGAAAATAAGGGGTGAAGTATACGTCCGGCCGGACCAGGGAGAGGCACCAGCGCGCGGCGGTCGCCATAGCGAGGCAGCAGACCGCAAATCCAATGCTGAAAGCCGGCGTGGGTTGCGATGTCCCCTGCCAGCCCCGCCGAAACTCTTCGATCAATCTCCCCATCGCTCACATCAGCCGATCCGCGCAGCCAACAGGGCCAAGCATAGCGCAAAATACGCGGTCTAACGCCGCAAGCGTCGCTTGCGTTGCGCCGGCAAGCCGCAGATATACTGAAATCGTCATGGGTAAAGCCAGGAGAACAACATGGCACGATTGGAAGGCAAGGTTGCAGTCATCACCGGGGCGACCAGCGGCATAGGCCTGCGCACCGCCGAGATCTTCGTCGCCGAAGGCGCGAAAATCGTCATTGCCGGACGCCGCGCGCCGGAGGGCAAGGCGCTGGCCGGAAAGCTCGGCGCCAACTGCGTCTTCCGCCAGACCGATGTCACGGTCGAGGAACAGATGCGCGCGCTGATCGGGCAGGCGGTCGACCAGTTCGGCCGCATCGATTGCCTGTTCAACAACGCCGGCGGGCCGGCACAGACCGGCGGCATCGAAGACCTTGACGTGGCGCGCTTCGACGCCGCAATGGCGACGCTGGTGCGCAGCGTGATGCTCGGGATGAAGCACGCCGCACCCCATATGAAGCGCCAGGGCTCGGGCAGTATCATCAACAACGGCAGTATTGCCGGAAGGCTCGCTGGTTTTTCCTCCTCGGTGGTATACGGCGCGGCCAAGGCCGCCGTCATTCATCTCACCAGATGCGTGGCAATGGAACTCGGCGAATCCGGCATCCGGGTCAACAGCATTTCGCCCGGTGCGATCGCCACCGGCATTTTCGGCAAAGCGCTTGGCCTTTCGGTCGAGGCGGCGGAAAAGACCCCCGAGGTGATGCGGGAGGTCTACAAGGCCGCCCAGCCGATACCGCGCGCCGGACTGCCCGAGGACATCGCCCATGCTGCGGTGTTTCTCGCCAGCGACGAATCTACGTTTATCAACGGCCACGACCTGGTGGTCGACGGCGCCATCACCGGCGGCCGCAACTGGACGGCGCAGCAGCAGGGCCTTGCCGCCTTGCGCAATACGTTCGATCATAACGCGGGATAGCCAATCAAGGGAGGCATCAATGTCCGCTGCGTCCAAGGCGTTACTCGGGCGGGCCGCCGACCAGCCACTTCATACCGCCGTTATCGCCGGGCTCGCCTGCGCATTCGTGATAGGGAAGACGCTGCCGGTCATGATGGACACGCTATCGACCGGGGTTGCGCCGCTGTGTGCGGTCAGCGATCCCGCGGGCTCGGCGCTCGATACCGTCCAGCCGATCGCCTCTTACGCGCTGCCGAACGTTCCCGGCAAGCGCGTGACGATCGTGCGCGTGTTCTATGGCCCTGGCGGATTTACCCGCGCGCATCGCCACGCCGGCTCGGTTACCGCCTATGTCACCCAAGGCGAGATTCGCTCGCAGCTCGCCGGCGGTCCGGTCGAGACCTTCAAGGTCGGCCAGTCGTTCTTCGAGCCGCCCGGGGCAACCCATCTGGTCTCGGCAAATGCCAGCAATACCGAGCCCGCGGAGCTGATCGCCGTGTTCGTCGCCGACGAAGGCGCGCAGCTCACGACTCTTATAGAGTAGCGCTCTCACGTGCCGCGGTTCTGTGGCTACGCGAAGGGTAAGCGGCATGAACGCGAGGTTTGAGAGAAGACTGCGGTTGCTCGCTGTCACCGTTGCGGCCAGCGTGATCGGGGCGGTGGTTTACAGTCTTACGCAGGGCTTCACTTCTGCTGTCGAGATAGCAGCGGGAATCACATACGGGCTGCTTATCAGCGTCTCGATCACGAGCATTTCTCTGTTCGTCCTGGAAGGTCCGATGCGCGTGTGGCTCGGGGGTATTTCGTTCACGGCCAATTTGATTCTGCGAAGCGCGATCTACGCAGCGATTATCGTTCCCATCCTGTTTTTTCAGTTGGGCATCATCATCGCGGGCGCCCCTTACGATCCGTCTCATGAGAGCTTCTGGATCAACATCGTCTATGCCTTTGCATTCCTGGTTCTGGCGAATCTCGTTCTCGGGATCGCCAACATTATAGGGTCGCGCGCTTTTCTTAATTTCATCATCGGGCGATATCACAGCCCGGTCATGGAAAACCGCTTCGTGCTTTTTGTCGACATTGCGGGATCGACGGGGCTGGCCGAGCGCCTCGGCGGCCTCGCCATTCACCGTCTGCTCGATCGTACCTTTCGCCTTCTTACCCTTGCGGTCGAGGACTATCGCGGCGAAGTCCTCAATTACGTCGGCGACGAGGTGATCGTCACCTGGCCGGAAAGCGGCGGCGCGGTCGATTGTCGTCCGCTGCGCTGTTTCATGGCGATGCGCGACGAGTTGTCGCGCGCATCGAGCCAGTTGGAACGCGAATTCGGAGTGGTGCCGCGGATTCGCGGAAGCCTGCATTTCGGGCCGGTGATTGTCGGCGAGATCGGCGACCTCAAGCGCGCCATCGTCTTCAATGGCGACGTCATGAATACCGCGGCAAGGCTGGAGGAACTCAGCCGCGGCGTGGATGGCGGCTTCCTGATGTCCCGCGCGGCGATGGATCGCTTCAACTCGGCGCCCCCGTTTGTGGTTCGCGATCTCGGGCGCTTGCCGATTCGCGGGCGCGCCGACGGCATCGACGTGGTCGGCATCGGCGCGCCGGCGCCCGCTTAGCTGACCGGCGTCAGCGTCACGCGCAATCCGTCCTTTGGCTTCGGGATCGGCCACATCTGCCAGGCCGGCGTATAGCCGGGCTGCAGCGAGACGCTGAGGTTCTGCAGGAAATGCCGCGTGAAGCACTTCGCCTGCATGTTGGCGAAGTGCAGCCCCAGACACATATGCGCGCCGCCGCCGAACGGGACCCAGGCGAAGCGATGGCGGCCGCGCTGCGCCTCGTCGGTAAAGCGCAGGGGATCGTACGTTTGCGGATCGGGCCAGATCCCGGGCATGTGGTGGGTGAACAGCGGATTGACGCCGACCAAGGTGCCGGCCGGTATCGCGTAGCCCATGAAGGTCAGATCGCGGACGGCGCGGCGCGGCATCGACGGCACCGGCGGCCTCAGCCGCAGCGCCTCCTTGAAAGCCATGTCGGTGAGCGTCATGGCTTCCAGTTTGTCGAAGCTTGAGGGCTCGCCAGGCCGGAGACCAAGCGCGTTGATCTCGCCGCGCAGCCGGTCCTGCCACTGCGGATGGGCGGCGAGCTCGGCCATGAACGACGTCAGCGACGAGGTCAGGGTATCGTGTGCGGCCATCATCAGAAAGCTCATGTGGTCGACAATATCCTGCGTCGACAATAGCGCCCCGTCTTCGTGCGTGGCGGCGCACAGCTGCGAGAACAGGTCTTCGCCATCGCCCTTGGCGCGGCGGATCGGGATCTGTTCCGAAAAGTAAGCCACGATGCGTTCGCGGCCCCTGACGCCGCGGGCCATCTTGGTGCCCGGCAGCGGTGTACGGATCACGGCGACCGAGGCGGCCACCATATCGACGAAGGCGCGGGTGATTTCGTCGACCTCGGGCCCGATATCGGCGCCGAGGAACGATGTCGCCGCGAGGTCGAGGGTCAGCTGCTTCATCGCCGGATAGAACAGCATCGGTCCGGGTCGCGCCCGCCACTGCATGACCCGCGCCGCGATGCCGCGGTCGAGCGCCGCGAGATAGGATTTCATCGGCCCGGATTTGAAGGCGACCGAAAGCGCCCGGCGGTGCAGACGATGCTCCTCGAAATCGAGCAGCATCAGCCCGCGCGGGAACAGCCGGCCGAGAATCCGGCCCCAGCCATGGGTCGAGGAAAACTGCTTGGCCTGGTCGAACAGCACGAGCTCGTTGGCCTCGGGTCCGAGCAGGGTCAAGCTGGTTTCGCCGAAGACGTGGGACCGATACAGCAGCCCGTATTTGGCGGCTTGGCGTTCGACCTGTCCCTTGGGGTCGGCGAGGACGTCGAGCGTCTTGCCGACCAGCGGCCAGCCCTCATCGCCGGGAATGTGGGTCAGCGAATTGCGCTTCGGCGGCGTAAAGCTGGACCCGGGCGAGACTACAGTTTGCGTCGACATGGCAGTTGTTGCTCCGGCGGGTTGCTGGGATCGTATCCGCCAAACCGCGAACCTGTCGCCTCGGCGGGCGATTGGCAAGACCGACGCGTGTATTAGCCCGTATGCGGCGCCGCCGCAAAGCCTCTCGCGCGCCAAATGATTTGCCTCACGCCTTAAGCTTGGCGGCTTCCTTCTGCAGGTCGGGCGCGTTGACGGCCGGGATCGCTACGCGGCCGGGACCGGTGAGCGGAAGGGCGGCGGCGGCCTTGTCGTTCTCCATGATCTTGGCCATCACGGCCTGGCCGGCACGCTCGAACACCGCGCGGTTTTCGATCACGAATTGCTGCGACTTGCGCAGGCCGTCGATATGGCCGTTGATTTCCGGCACCACGTAACGCGCCACCATGTCCCAGCTGCGGCGGGTATTTTCGGGATTGGCCCAGTCATGCACGAAGCCGATGATGGTGCCGACGCCGCCGGAGACCTCCATCAGGCTCTTGATGGTTTTGACCAGATCGTCCGGGGTTCCGATAGTGGAGGCCGCGCCCTCGCCGCCCGCGGTCCTTTCGACGGCATCCTCGGCTGAGGTAAACATCTGCAGGCCCGGCCGCTGCAGCGTGCCGACATTATATTCATTGTGCCAGCGCATCAGACCGGCGCCGGCCTCGCGCCGCGCCTGCTCGCGGCTCTCGGCGATGTGCCAGCTCAACAGCACGCGCCAATCGGCGCGGCTGACTTTGGTGCCGTGCTTGTTCGCGGCATCCTCGGCAAAACTCCATTGCGTCGGCAGCGCCATCAGGCCCTGGGTCGACATCGAGCCGAGCGAGATGATGCCGATGCCGTATTTGCCGGCCAGCGTCATGCCCGACGGCGAAATCTGCGAGGCTACCACGAACGGCATATCTTCCTGCAGAGGCAGGATTTGCAGCGCCGCGTCGTTCATCGTGAACCAGTCGCTCTTGGCGGTCACGCGCTCGCCCTTGAACAGCCGGCGGATGATCGCGATCGCCTCATCCTGACGATCGCGCTGCGTCATCGGATCGATGCCGAGCGTGTGCGCGTCGGAGGCCAGTGCCCCCGGGCCGGACCCGAAGATGGCGCGGCCTCCGGTCATGTGGTCGAGCTGCACCATGCGCTGGGCGACGTTGAAGGGGTGATGATAGGGCAGTGAAATCACGCCGGTGCCGAGCCTGATGCGTTTGGTTCGCTCGCCGGCGGCGGCCAGGAACATCTCCGGGGAGGCGATGGTTTCCCAGCCCGAGGAATGGTGCTCGCCACACCAGAATTCGTCGTAGCCGAGCGCGTCGAGCTGCTCGACGAGATCGAGGTCGCGACGGAATTGCAACATCGGATGCTCGCCGATCGGATGATGCGGGGCAAGGAAGGCGCCGAATTTCAGGCGTGCCATGGATTTCTCTCCGGACTTTATTGTTGTTGCGACGGACCGGTCCCAAGCTACGGGCTCGGGAAGGCCGAGGCAATCGTCCCGGGGCACTTCCGGGATTTTGGTCGACAGCCGAACTGGCTTGGCGTCCAATTCCCGCCGCCATTCTACTCCTTGAGAAACAGGACATCGACGTATCCGGCTCGGGCAACCCTTGCATGAACTTCCGCCTTACTTGCCTTTCGGTGGGCTCCCCGGCGCATCAGCCAGTAGGCCAGGTAACCATGCAAGCAGAGGTGATCCAGAATGGCTGATACGGAGGTGCCAAACCTTCTCAAACCCTCCTCATGAAGCTCGATGAAAAGCGCCGGTCCGGCCACGGTCAGGATGTCCGACGCGCCATTCAGCACCAGCATCTCGGCGCCCTGAACGTCGATCTTTACCAGGCTTGGTCTGAGGTGACGCTTGTCCACGACCAGATCATCGAGCGTAACACCATCGACGGGCAGACCGGTGCCGTCCAGGGAAAGCTTATGATCGGCGGGATGAAGCGGATTGATCTCGAGCAGCGTTGCCCCGGCTACAGCCACCGCGGCAGCCTTCAGGGTGCGAACCCGCCCCGAAAGGCCGGCGCGCTTGAGTGAATTGTTCAAAATATCGAAGTTGCGCTGCTCCGGCTCGATCGATATGACTTCTCCGGCGCTTCCGACCCATTCGGCAAAGCGAAGCGAGAAGAAGCCAACATTCGCTCCGACATCGATCACGACAGATGCAGGCGGTACGAATTCCCGAAGCCGGTCGACTGGACCGGCCTCGATATATTTCTTATACGCTCCGTATAGCGCCAGGAACGACCTGTCGAACAACGGCAGGCGGTGAGCGCCCAGCCTCACGATC
>NZ_JBEKXH010000365.1:0-10717 GCF_049512235.1 Bradyrhizobium sp. | reverse complement strand
AAAGACCTGGAAAGCGGCCGTCCGATGGACCGGCTGATCTGCGGCGACGTCGGATTCGGCAAGACCGAAGTGGCGCTGCGCGCGACCTTCGCGGTCGCGCTCGACGGCAAGCAGGTCGCGGTGGTGGTGCCGACCACGCTGTTGGCGCGGCAGCACAGCCGGACTTTTGCCGAGCGCTTTCGCGGATTTCCGGTCAACGTCGCGCAGGCCTCGCGCCTGATCGCGCCGAAAGAACTGACGCAGGTCAAGAACGGCATCGCCGACGGCTCGGTCGATATCGTGGTCGGCACCCATGCGCTGCTCGGAAAGACGATCAAGTTCAGGGATCTCGGCCTTCTGATCGTCGACGAGGAGCAGCATTTCGGCGTCAGCCACAAGGAACGGCTGAAGCAATTGCGGGCCGAGGTGCATGTGCTGACGCTGAGCGCGACGCCCATTCCGCGCACCCTGCAGCTGGCGCTGACCGGCGTGCGCGATCTCTCCATCATCGCCTCGCCGCCGGTCGATCGGCTGGCGGTCCGCACCTTCGTGGCGCCGCACGATCCGCTGATGATCCGCGAAGCGCTGCTGCGCGAGCGCTATCGCGGCGGCCAGGCCTTCTACGTGGCGCCGCGGATCGAGGATCTCGCCGGCGTCAAGGACTTTCTCGACAAGAACGTGCCCGAGATGAAGGTCGCGGTCGCCCACGGCCAGATGCCGCCGACCGCGATCGAGGACATCATGTCGGCGTTCTACGACGGCAAATATGATATCCTGCTTTCGACCACCATCATCGAGTCCGGCCTCGATATCCCCACCGCGAACACGCTGATCGTGCACCGCGCCGACATGTTCGGACTGGCGCAGCTCTATCAGCTGCGCGGTCGGGTAGGCCGCTCGAAACTGCGCGCCTATGCGCTGTTCACGCTACCGGCGCAGCAGAAGATCACCGCCCAGGCCGAGCGGCGGCTGAAGGTGCTGCAGTCGCTGGAAACCCTCGGCGCCGGGTTCCAGCTGGCCTCGCACGATCTCGATATCCGCGGCGCCGGCAACCTGCTCGGCGAGGAGCAATCCGGCCATATCAAGGAAATAGGCTTCGAGCTCTATCAGTCGATGCTGGAGGAGGCCATCCTCAACCTCAAGGCCGGCGTGGTCGAACCGGCGGCCGATCGCTGGTCGCCGCAGATCACGATCGGCATGCCCGTCTTGATTCCCGAGGACTACGTCAACGATCTCGCGGTGCGGCTGTCGCTGTACCGGCGGCTGGCCGATCTCGACACCGACGACGGGATCGACAATTTCGCCGCCGAACTGCGCGACCGTTTTGGGGTGCTGCCGGACGAGGTGCGCTATCTCTTCAAGATCGCCGCGATCAAGAACTATTGCCGCAGAGCCAATGTCGAGAAGGTCGATGCCGGGCCGAAGGGCGCGGTCATCGCCTTCCGCGACAACAAGTTCGCGCAGCCGGACCGGCTGGTCTATTTCATCCGCCAGCACGGCAAGGCGGCGCGGGTGCGGCCGGACATGAAGGTGGTATTCTTCCAGGAATGGCAGACGCCGGAACAGCGCCTCGCCGGCACCACCGAAATCCTGCGCCAGCTCGCCAACCTCGCCGAAGACCGCAAGGCGGCGTGAGGTGGCGATGCTTCCCTTACGACGCGGCGCGGCGGGTGTGGTCGTAAAGCCGCGCCAGCAGCGATTGCGCCGAATCCGTCGGCAACAGCGTGGCGAGCGTCGCCACCGGCTCGGAACGCGCCTCGCGCTTGTCGTGGCTGGTATGGCGGATCACGCTGGAAAGCCGCCGCGCGATGGTGTGGGCGGTGCGCAGATTGGTCTCGGCGAACACCACGATGACCGAGCCGTCCTCGCCCACCGCGCCGAAATCCATCTGCCGCATCAGCCGGCTGAGAATCCGCGCGCCATCGAGCCGCGCGCGCTCCTGCCGGGGATCGAAGGCAAAGCGTGCCACCGACAATCCGCCGCCACGCGACAGCGTTTCTTCGACGGCGGTGGCGAAGTCGCGATTGAAGGCCGCCGCGGTCAACAGACCGGTTCGTGCATCGAGCAGGCCGCCGGCATCGATCGAACGCAGCGTACGGGCGAGATAGGCCTCGAAGGCGTGCTGGCGGATCAAGGGCACGGCGTTGGCGGCAATGCGCTCGGGCTCGCCGGATATGATTTCGAGATTCGGCAGATCATAGGCCGGCGCGAGGCCATCCGACGTCACCACGACCGGCAGATTGCGAAAGCGCGCACTCTCCGCCAGCACGGTGAGGAACACATCCACCACGCGCGGCGTAAAGCCATCGCCGAGCACGACGCCATCGATATCGCGCACATTCAGGTGTCTGGCGGCCGCTTCCATGCTCAGCGCACCGACGATCCCCATCCGCTCGCCGAGCGATACCGAAAGCGAGGGATAGCTGGCGCCACGGCCGATCAGCAGCACGGTGGCGTCACGGGCCGGATCGGGGGGCGCCGGCATGGTTGGGGCCGCCGGGCCGTCGTCAAGCCGGCGCAGCACGGTCGAGTGCAAGCTCCTGACCCGCAGCGCCGCGCGCAGCCGCGCCAGCAGACGATCGAAATTGCCGCCGCTTTGCGTGAAAGGAATGGCGTTCTCCGGCAGCGATGTCAGGGGATCGACGGCGATCAGCGGCAGATAGGGTTTGATTGCCGCGATCTGTTGCGCCAACACCGCAAAACCGGGCGCATGGGTTTCCGAAGATGCCACCAGAACCGCCGCCGGCTGCAGTTGCTCGACGGCGCAGGCCGCGTCGGCCAAGGGCAGGTCGATCACCGGAAATATCTTCGCCTCATCCAGCGCGGTCGTGAAGAAAGGCCGCTCGGTGCTGGCGACGACGACGATCGGGCCTTGCTGGGACATCTGAAAACTACTCGGATCGGGGCGATCGATGGAACCGGCGAAGGCTAGTTTGTCAGACTTAATGAGCCGTCAACGAAGCCGTGCGGGCCGGATCGGCCATCAGGAGACCTGGGGCCGGTCGCGAAAGGCTTCCACCATCAGCGGGTTGAGCCCGAGTTCAGACAGCGCCTCGCGGGCGCGGGCATTGTCGCGGGCGCGTCCGGCGAGGCGATGCCCGCTGAGGCGGTCGGGCAGTGCGGTCAGCAGCGCGCCCGGGCCAAGCCGCCGTGCCCATTCTTGCAGATCCTGTGCCAGAAAACGGTATCCGCCTACCGCCATGATGCCATTGGGCGGGGAGGTAATGGAGATCGCGCCGGTCGTACGGTCGAGCCGCGCGGAATAGTCGGTGTCGACGTAATCGCGCGGAGGAGGTGTCGACAACGAGTCGCCAGCGGGCGGAAGCGGGGCGTAGGCCGCGGTCGTCACCATCGGTCCGCGCAATCCCAGCGTTCCCCGGGATGTCAGAAGGATTTCGCCCGCAATCGACGAACCCGAGACATCGCGCGGCGCGCCATGAAGACCCGGCAGGATCGGCGCCGGCGTGCCGTCGGCCGCGCGGCGGGCGCCGAACAATCCGGCTTCGCCGAACAGATAGACGTCGGTCAGGGCAGCCGGTCCGCCGCTCCAGGCCGGACTCGATGCGACCTGTTCTGGCGCGCGCCAGAGAGCAAGCACATGGCGCAGGCTCGGCAAACGCGAGTCCATATCGATCTCGCCCAATCGCAGCGTCAATTGCGCCGGCGCGATCAGCGTTTCGCAGGACTGCTCGTTGATCTGATGCGCCAGGATTTCGCCGTCGAACGGATGATGCAGCGCCAATGCGCCGGCCGTCAGCAGCCAGATCGCAAGCGAGGAGGTCAAACCCGCAAACGAGGTCGGCGCGAATGCCGACATCAGCGCCGATCCCTGCGGTATATTGCTTTCGAGCGATAATGCGAGGCCTGCGGCGATCAGGCTCAGATGCGTGCGCGGTACCGGACGGAAGCCATCGGCGGTCACGTCGAATGAGATCATCGCCGCACGCCGGCCGTCGGGGGTAACGGCGCGGCCGGTGGTCGATTGCGTCTCGATGGCATCATCGAGCGATGCCATGCCTTCCGGCAGATCGCTGCCGAAGCCGCAGACATGGCGAATCGAAAATGCGTCGGCCGCCGCATTCATGGCGAGGTCAGCATGACTGATGCCATCGATCTTGGCCGCGGTCACGATCGCCCGGGCGCCGATGCGATTGAGCGCCACGGTCAGTTCCGCCTGGCGCCAGAGCAGCGGAAGCAGCGCGACGACCAGCCCGGCGCGGTGCGCGGCAAGCACCGTCAGCACGAATTCGACGGTATTGGGCAGTTGAATCGCGACGACCGAGTTGTTCGGCAAGCCCGCTTCGATGAAATGCGCCGATAGCGCCGTGATCGCTCGATCGGCGTCCGCGTAGGTCAGGCGTCTTGGCGTGTGGCCGGTGACGCGCGGCTTGTTGAGCGGATCGAGCAGGGCCAGCGCATCCGGCTTTCGTGCCAGTATCCGTCTAAACAACCCATCGAGCGTCGGCGAAACGTTGGTCTGGATCACGGGATCACTTCGGTTCAGAGGCCGGCCTTTGCCACCAGGTTTCCGGGAGATAGCCCGTCAAGGCCCTGGCCGACGGCCATTCTATCCTATTCCAGCGCGCAATCCATTGCTCTTGAACGCTAAACAGCGGGATAGCGTAGAAGCCCGCCATCAGGATCCGGTCCAGCGCCCGCGTCGCCGAGACGAAGGCGGGGTGCCCGCGCGCTTCGAGCATCGCCGCGATCAGGGCATCGATGGCGGGATCTTTGGCGCCCATGTAGTTTCGCGTGCCCTGAATGTCGGCGGCCCCGCTGCCCCAATAGAACGACTGTTCGTTGCCCGGCGACAGCGACTGATCCCAGCGGTTCGGAAGCATGTCGAAATCGAAGCCGAGCCGGCGCTGCTCGAACTGCACCGCGTCGACCGCGCGCACCGAGGCCTCGATGCCTGCGCGCTTCAGATCGCGCACATAGGCCAGCGCGATGCGCTCCTGATCCCGTGTCGTCACCAGGATTTCGAAGACAAGGGGGGTTTTGGTCGAGCGCTGCCGCAATACCGTGCCGTCGAGATCGTAGCCCGCCTGAGCCAATAGCTCCAGCGCGCCGCGAAGCATCGCGCGATCGCGCCCCGAGCCGTCGCTGACGGGAAGCCGGTAGGTACCATCGAGAATATCGGATGGTATTCGCGATTCGTACGGTTTCAGAAGTTCTCGCTCGCGGTCATCGGCTGCGTGGGTGTAGGCGGACAATTCGGAGCCGGCGAAGAAGCCTGCCGAGCGCCCATACAGACCAAAGAAATAGTTGCGGTTGATCCACTCGAAATCGAACAGCAGCGTCAAAGCCTTGCGCACGCGGATATCGGAAAACAGCGGACGGCGGGTGTTGAAAACCAGGAATTCCGACGGCTGAGGCATGCCGGTCTTGATGGTATCGCGGATCACCTCGCCATCCCGGGCGGCCGGAAAATCGTACCCCTCATGCCAGCGCAGCGGTTCGGTTTCGACCCGAAAGTCGTAGAGGCCGCGTTTGAACGCTTCGAAGAAGCCATTGGCCTCGCGATAGAAATCCAGTCTGATCTGGTCGAAATTCCACAAGCCGCGGTTGACCGGCAGGTCGCGGCCCCAATAGTCCGGATCGCGGGTCAGCGTCACGCTGGCGCCGGGATTGACCGCACTGACGCGATAGGGGCCGGAACCGATTGGCGCGGTCATCGTGGTTTCCTCGAAGGTCGCGGCATCGACGGCATGCTTGGGCAGAACCGGCATCAGGCCAAGGATCAGCGGCAGCTCGCGGTCATTGGCGCCGCCGAAATCAAATCGTACCGTGAGCGGGTCGGGTACTTCGGCCTTGACGACTTTGGAATAGTACTGGCGATGGTTGGGACGCCCGTGATCGCGTAGCAAAGCCCAGGAAAACACCACGTCCTCAGCGAGCACCGGCCGGCCGTCGGAAAAGCGCGCCCTGGGATCGAGACGGAAGGTGACGTAGCTCCTGGCGTCGTCGGTCTCCACGCTTTTTGCCAACAGGCCATAGAGCGTGAAGGCCTCGTCATTGCCCCGCGCCAGCAGGCTCTCGATCACCAAGCCCCGCATTTGCTGCACGGCGACGATTTGCTGCACGGCGAGGCCCCGGACGATCAGCGGGTTGAGGCTGTCGAAAGTGCCGAGAATACCCTGCACCAAGCGACCGCCCTTCGGCGCATCGGGGTTGGCATAGGGCATATGACTGAAATCGGCCGGCAAAGCAGGTGAACCGTGCATGGCAATCGCGTAAACCGCCGCTGCCCGGGCCACGGTGGCGTAAAGTGGCACCGAGAGCGCAAATGCAAGCGCGCCGCACAGAAAAAATCGAATGCGATTGCGCCGCGTAACGCACGACCGGGCACGGTGATGTGATTTGGCAAATACACTTGTCGGCATTGATCTTTTCGTCCGCCGCTGTATGAAGGCGGGCGATTGACCAAGAAGGCAGGACCCGTCACGTATCCGCCTTATTTGGCAATGAGACAGCCGCCCAAACGGTAGGTGTCGGTGCCTGCAGCGGTCTTGGGCGCTCCCGTTCAGAAAGGGCTTTGCGCAATGAATTTCCGTATGTTGGCCGCGCCTATCTGGCCGCGTGGGCGGTTTTTCGCCTCGTTTGCGGCCGCGGTTGTGATCACCGCGCTACCGCTCGCGTCCAGCGTGCGGGCCCAAACGCCCGCGGCACCAGCAGCGCCAAAGGCCAAGGCCGCGCCGAAGGCTGCGCCGAAAGCCGCTCCAGCCGCGCCCGCACCGACCGCTCAGGAAGCGCCGCCGCCCGCGACCGGCGCACCGGCGGCGGCGGGTGGCCAGCCCCCCGAACAGCAAGTCCAGCTGATTTATGCACCGTGGACGAAATTCTGCCTGAAGGGCCAGGATGCCAATGCCAAGCAGGTCTGTTTCACCGGCAAGGATGGCCGCATCGAGTCCGGGCAGCCGGTCATCGCGGCCGTCATCATCGAGCCGGAAGGCGAGCCGAAAAAGATCCTGCGCGTCACGCTGCCGCTCGGCATGCTGCTGGTTCACGGAACCCGCGTTATCGTCGACACCAACGCGCCGCAACAGAGCCCTTATGCGATATGTTACGCCAACGGGTGTATGTCGGACTACGAACTGACCCCGGATCTGCTCGCCAGCATGAAGAAGGGGCAGAACTTGTACGTTCAGGCGATCGCCGCCAATGCCGAGCCGGTGACCTTGGCGCTACCCCTTCAGGAGGGCAGCGGAAGTTTTGCCAAGGCCTATGACGGCCCGCCGACCGATCCCAAGGTGTTCGAGGAGAACCAGAAGAAGCTGCAGGAAGAGCTGCAGAAGCGCGCTGAGGAAGCGCGCAAGAAACTCGAGGCCACCCAGCCGGCCGGCACCGCCGCAGCCAACCCGGCGGCGAAGTAATATATCAGCCCAGGGTTGTTCGACCAACGTAGAGAAGAGGCGCCCGGATCGAGGCGCCTTTATCTTATTGCGCGGATCACTCGCAGCGAGCGCCCGCGAATGCCGGGCAGGCTGTGGACCAGCTTCCGATGCCGGGTCAGGGCGCAATATCGGGCAAAGCTAGTTCAGCGACGGATTGCGCGGCCGGTAGCTGCCGGACTTGTCCTTGACGAAAATCTCGGCGACCTGCGAATGCCGGATCGGTTCGCCGGAATCGTCGGGCAACAGGTTCTGCTCGGAAACGTAGGCGACGTATTCCGATTCCGAATTCTCGGCAAGCAGGTGATAGAACGGCTGATCCTTGTGAGGCCGGAGATCCTCAGGGATTGCCAACCACCATTCCTCGGTGTTGTTGAATTCCGGATCGATATCGAAGACCACGCCCCGGAACGAGAAGATCCGGTGACGAACAATCTGTCCGATCTGAAATTTGGCGGTCCGGGTTTTTATCATATCTCGTCGAATAGACCATGATTGTGGCCGATGCTAGAGGCAAACGGGGGATTTAGCCATGGCTTCGACAACACGCTGTTGTTCCTGCACAACGCCGCGGCGCCAACGGCGCCGATGGTCGCGCTGCGCCCGTTCGGCCGGACGGCTGGTGTTCCCTGAGGTTTAGCCAACCCGCGGTGGCGATCGCCAAGAGGGCGCCAGCCCCTCGCGCATGGCGAGGCGCCGCAGCGGTCCGATCGAGCCGATCAGATGCATCCCGGCCGCGCGCAGGCTTTGCATGGGCAGGAAATCGCTGAGCAGCGAGCGGTTGGCCATATCGATGGCAAAGGTCCGGCTGGTGATGTCCGGACGCCGTGTCGCATCGTAGCGCTTTAACAGCCGCAGCGAACCGGGATCCTCACCCGATTCCATGGCCTGCCGCACGATCTCGGCAAGATCGGCGGCATCGCGCAGGCCCATATTGAGGCCCTGTGCGCCGATCGGCGGTACGACATGGGCAGCCTCGCCGACCAGCGCCACACGACGGCGCGCGAATTGTCTCGGCTGCTCGATTGCAAGCGGAAACAAATGACGCCCCGGCTCGACGCGGATACGGCCCAGAATCGAATGCGATTGCTTCTCGGCGGCCTCGGACAGTTCATCATCGCTCAAATCCATCAGCCGCTCGGCTTCCGCGGGGAAAGAAACCCACACCACGCTGCAGCGGTCGCCCGGCAGCGGCACAAATACGCAGGGGCCGCACGGGGTATGGAACTCGGTCGAGATGTTCCGATGCGGCCGCGAATGACCGAAGTTGAAGGTCAGCGCGGTCTGATTGAGCTCGCGTCGCCCAACTGTGATGCCGGCGGCCTCGCGACACAGCGAGTGCCGCCCGTCCGCGCCGGCCACCAGACGGGCGGACATTGATTTTCCCTGAAGAGTACGAATCGCAACCTCGGCCTCTTGCGGGCTGATGCTGTCCGCCTCGTCGTCGAACCGCGTCAGATCGGTAAGCTCGGCCGCGCGTTGCTCCAGCGCGGCGACCAGCAGACGGTTCTCGATGTTGAAGCCGAATTCTTCGAGGCCGATCTCGGCGCAAGAAAACCGCACCTCCGGCGCGCGTATCAGGCGGCCGGTGTTGTCGACCAGGCGCATCGTGTGCAGAGCCGCTGCCTGGTCTCGGCAGCGTGGCCAGACCTCCAACTGCGCCAGGAGATCGACGGAGCCGCCCAAAAGCGCGGTGGTGCGGTTGTCGGCGTAGGGCGCCTGGCGGGCGATCAGGGCGCAACTTGCGCCTGTCTGCGCCGCGGCGATCGCAGCCGCAAGGCCCGCAGGGCCACCGCCGACCACGACGACGTCAAAAGTTGCTGATGCATCGACCATGTCAGCACAATTGACGCTTCCGGCGGGCAATTTCAAGCCTGGATGACCGCCCTGATCTTTCCTGTGATGACGCGGCGGAACGCCGCAACCGCTGATATACAAATCGAGGCGATTCCTGATAGCACTGCCGGGCAGATGGAGCAGTTAGACCAGCAGAAATTGGTGTCGGCCTCGCCGGCAATGCGCGGCGCCGCGTTTTCCGTGCATATCCTGACGGCGTTGGGGGCGGGCATCGCCTTGCTCGCTTTGCTCGAGGCCGTGCGCGAACACTGGGCAGCGATGTTTGGCTGGCTTGGGGCTGCCCTGGCGGTCGATGCAATCGATGGCCCGATTGCGCGGCGGTTCGATGTTGCGCGTCTGCAGCCGAACTGGTCAGGCGATGTGCTCGACCTCGTTGTCGATTTTGTCACTTACGTCTTTGTACCGGCCTATGCCATCGCCGCGAGCGGCCTGCTGTTGCCGCTGGCGGCGCCGGTAGAGGGGGCGGGGATAGCGGTGTCAGGCGCGCTCTATTTCGCAGATCGCCGCATGAAGAGCGCGGACAATCATTTTCGCGGATTTCCGGGACTGTGGAATGTCGCGGCGTTCTATCTGTTCCTGCTGCATCCGCCGCCGGCGATCTCGAGCTTCGGCGTGATGGCCCTGATCGCTTTGACCTTTGCTCCTTTCCATGTCGTGCACCCGGTCCGCGTCAAGCGCCTGCGCTGGCTGACGCTGTCGCTGGTCGCCCTCTGGGCGGCACTCGCGGTCATAACGGTGGCAAACGATTTCAATGTCGGCATGCCGGTCATAGCCGCGCTCTGTGCGATCGCTGCCTATATGGTGGCCAGCGACGCGGCAATCCGGCTTTTGAGATCGCTCTAGGCATGATCGCGCTGCTGTTCAGTCCGGAAGCCTGGGCGGCACTTTTGACTTTGACCGCGCTGGAAATCGTTCTCGGCATCGATAACGTCATTTTTCTGTCGGTCATCGTCTCGCGCATTCCGGCACGGCAGGCCAGGCGGGCTCGGCAAGTCGGACTGACGCTGGCACTTTTGTTTCGCATCCTGCTGCTCAGTCTTCTGGCGTGGCTGATCGGCCTGACGCAAGCGGTCCTGACCGTACGCGGCGTGGCCTTTTCCTGGCGCGACATCGTTCTGATCGGTGGCGGGCTGTTTCTGATCGCGAAAGCGACCCACGAAATTCACACCGAGGTGGAAGCGCGCGACCAAGCGCACGATGATGCGGCGAAGGCCCGGGCCTTCTTCTGGGTGATTGTGCAGATCATCGTCATCGATATGGTGTTCTCGCTGGATTCGATCATCACGGCCATTGGCATGGCGCAGGACCTCGCCATCATGATCGCAGCCGTCATGATCGCCTGCCTGATCATGTATGTGTCCTCCGGCCCGGTTGCGAAATTCGTGGCGCAGCATCCGACCACAAAAATGCTGGCGCTGGCCTTTCTGGTGCTGATCGGTGTCGCGCTGGTCGCCGATGGATTCAAATTCCATATTCCACGCGGCTATATC
>NZ_JBEKXH010000364.1:0-6519 GCF_049512235.1 Bradyrhizobium sp. | reverse complement strand
GGGTGGGGTGGGGGCGCGGCATCGGCGGTGTTGGTTACGTGTGTGGCCGCGATATCAGATCGATGGATTTTCGCCCGGAGCTTCCCCCACCCCAACCCTCCCCCGCGAAGAGCGGGAGAGGGGGCGCAGCATCGCAAGCGCCGATATGATCAGAACTTCGGAAACGCTGAACTAGGCCGCCTCGAACGCCGGAACGGGCAATGCAGTCACGGACTTGATTTTTTCCATGGCGAAGCGCGACGTTACGTTCTTCAACGCGACTGCGCCGATCAGTTTCTTGTAGAACACGTCATAGCTCTGCATGTCAGATACGACCACGCGCAGCATGTAATCGACGTCGCCGGCCATACGGTAGAACTCCATGACTTCCGGCATGGCGCTGACCGCCTGGGCAAATTTCTTCAGCCACGCCTCGGAATGGTCGCTGCTCTCGACGGATACGAATACCGATAGCCCGAGTCCGATCTTGTTCTGATCGACCAGCGCGACCTTTCCGGTGATGATGCCTTCATTCTCCATGCGCTGAACGCGCTTCCAGCATGGCGTCGACGACAGGCCGACGCGATCCCCGATCTCGGCGACCGAGAGCGAGGCATCCTCCTGCAGCACCCGCAAGATCTTACGGTCGATGGCGTCAATGCGGCGCGGCGTTTCGGGCGGGGCAGCGATATCGCTCATTTGGAACATTCTTCTAATTGATCCGGCCATGTGGATCATAAATAGAAATACATTCTACTCAAGCCAGAATTATTTGCAAAGAATGCTTAGATTGGAGAATTTTCTGCTTTCGATCTCGCTTCTGCGAGAAACATTTGCGAACCACTGGTCGGTCTAAAGGCCGGCACCCTTGCCAATGGCATTGGCGAACGACCGGTCGACGATATCGGCTGCGTTGAGCTTTTGCTTGATCAAGCCCGACCGGAAATACAGATCGATGGTCTTCTGCTCGTCGGCGACCACACCGTCATCGATCGGCGCGATGCGGATTTTGGCCCGGCTCAGCCAGTTCAGCGGCACGGCCGGCGGAATGTTCATCAGTCTGCCCCAGCTCTCGGCGTAAGCGTTGACGTGGCTCAGCGACCAGGCGCGGGCGACCGTGAGGCGCCGAAGGAAATCTTCCAGCTCCGGCCGCTTGTCGCGGATCGCGTTGGGTGAGGCGACCTGAAAGCCGATACCCGGGGTAATGCCTTCGGCCGTGATGACGCGCCGCGACTGGAACAGCACTTCTTCCTGGCTGACATAGGGTTCCCACGTCGACCAGGCATCGACAGAGCCTTGGGTGTAGGCGACCTTGGCATCGGACGGCGCGAGAAATACGATCTGCACATCGCTCGCAGACCATCCCCTTGATTCCAGCGCCGCGAGAATCAGCTGGTGTCCGACCGAGCCGCGACCGGTCGCGATTTTCTTTCCTTTGAGATCCTCGAAAGCGCTCGCAGGGTGGTCTGGGCGCCGGCGGAGGCAATAGCGCTCAGCAGCAAGCCCGCAAGGAAGATCGCGCGCATCATTCGGCCGCCACTCCCCTGGCGACACCACGCCCAGCGATCAGCTTGCGCGTCAGCGGAATCAGTTCGCGGCCATATTCGATGGCGTCGATCAAAGGATCGAAGCCGCGAATAAGGAAGTGGCTGATCCCCAGGTCGTAATAATCGCCGAAGACTTCGGCGACCTGCTCTGATGTTCCGACCAGCGCGGTGGTGTTGCTGTTGGCGCCGGTCAGCTTGGCGATCTCCGTCCACAGCCGTTTGTCGATCCGACTGCCCTGCTCTGCCAGCGCCAGCAACCGGCGTGCGCCGGCGGTGGCGTGGCCATCGGCCGGCTTGCGGTAGCCGGTCTTGTCCTGGAGCGCCGTGGCGCGCGCCAGAAGCTCCTCGGCCTTGGCCCAGGCTTTTTCCTCGGTATCGGCGAGGATCGGCCGCACCGACAGGCTGAACCGCGGTGCCGGTCGTCCGTGCTTCGCGGCGGCGGCGCGCACCCGCGACGTCACATCGCGCACCTGCGCATAGGATTCGCCCCACAGCGCAAAGGTGTCGGCATGCTTGCCGGCGACCTCGATCGCGGCGTCGGAAGCGCCGCCGAAGAAGATCGGGATGCCCTCGCTGCGATAGGGTTTTATTTGCGAGAAGCCGTTCTCGACCTTGTAATATCTGCCGTCATAGGAAAACGGCCTTTCGCTGGTCCATTCGGAACGAACGACATCGAGAAACTCGTCGGTGCGGGCGTAGCGCTCGTCCTTGTCGTCGATGGTGTTGCCGTCCTGCTTCAGTTCGTTGGCGTTGCCGCCGGTAATGACGTGCAGCGCCACCCGGCCGCCGGACAACTGATCGATGGTCGCCAACTGGCGGGCGATCAGCGTCGGCGAGGTGAAGCCCGGCCGCTGCGCGATCAGGACCGTGAGCCGGTCGGTGACACCGAGCACATGCTGGCCGACCTGCAGGCTGTCCGGCGTGGTGGAATGAAAGGCGAGCAGCGCCCGGTCGAAGCCGGCATTCTCATGGGCTTTGGCAACCGTCTCGATGTGATGGCGATCGAGCACCGGGCCGGTCCGCACGATGGTCTCGGAAGAATTGTTATTGCCGATATACCCAATGAATTCGATGGCCATGTCCTGCTCCGGTTTCGTTCGACATTCTCATTGCTTCAGAGCCCCAGCGCCAACCGGCCGACCTGAACGCGGGTCGCGTCGTCCTGAGGCGTATGGACGCGCCCGCATAGCACGTCGCGATAATGCCGCTCCAGCGGGTTGGCGCGGGCGAGCCCGTGATTGCTGCTAAGGGAGAGAGCGTCCTCGACCACCGCGATCGCGTTGTTGGTGACGGTCAGCTTGATGATATTGGATTCGGCGGCGCTGAGGGAACAGCCGTCATCGTAATCGCCGGCGAAACTGTCGATCAGCCGCGCGTTGACGGCGAGGCGCGCTTCGATGGCGCCGACCACTTCCTGCACGCGCGGCAGCGTAGCCAGCGACGCGCCGAGGTTGGAGGGCACCCGTTGCTTGAGGAACGCGATCAGCCAGTCGCGCGCCGCCCGCGCGACGCCGTCATAGATCGCGGCGATGAAGATCGCGTGGACCGTCGCCTGGGTGAAATCGGGAACCAGCCAGTCTTCCGGCTTGCGGACGTCGATCTCATGATCGAGCGGGAACACGACGTCGTCGAACAGGATGTCGTGACTGCCGCTGGCGCGCAGCCCGAGATGGTCCCAGGTCTCGACGATGCGCGTTCCCGGCAATCCCGCGGGAACGAGAAAAAGGCCGGCGCGGACGTCCGGCTCATCGGTTTTGGCCCACACCGCATACCATTTCAGGATCGGCGCGCCCGTCGAATAGATCTTGCGCCCGGTGAGCCGCCATCCCGTTTCGGTCCGGCGCGCTGTTGTCGCCGGCAAGCCTCCGCGCGAGGGCGAGCCGAGATCGGGCTCGACCCGCAGCGCATTGATCAGCGCCACGCCTTCAACGGTTTCGCGGGCCAGCTTGCGGGCAAGGCGGCCGGGCCAGCGCGCGCTTTTCGCCATCACCAGATGCTGGATGTAATGCATCGACAGTACCAGGGCCGTCGATGGATCGGCTTTGCCGAAGATATTGATGATGCGGGCCGCAATCAGCGCTCCGGCGCCGAGCCCGCCAAGCGCCGCAGGTACGGTGAGCGCCAGCAATCCCGCTTCCGACAGCTCCTTGAAATTCTCGAACGGAAAACTGGCATCACGATCGTGCCGGGACGCCCTTTGCGCAAATTCGGAAGCGAGCTGGTTGGCCGTCTCGAAGATGCTCGCGGTCGGATCCATCGCAAGCTGTTCGGAAGTTGAATGTCCTTGTGCCCTCACCATGTCGCTTCCAATCCGAGCAATCCCAGGATTTTCCGCCGCAACTCTGCGAGCACGGGATCGCCGCGGTGCCGGGGATACGGACGATCGACCGCGATGTCGGCCTTGATGCGCGCCGGTCGGTCGGAGAACACGATGACGCGATTGGCGAGATATACCGCCTCCTCCACGTCATGGGTTACCAGCAGCGTCGTAAACCCGCTTCGCTGCCACAGCGACACCAGTTCCGCCTGCATGGCAATCCGCGTCAGCGAGTCGAGTTTGCCGAGCGGCTCGTCGAGAATGAGGATCTTGGGGTCGTTGATCAGCGCCCGCGCCAGCGCCACCCGCTGGGCCATGCCGCCGGAAAGCTGATGCGGATAGGCTTTGCGGAAGCCTGACAATCCCACCAGATCGATGGCGGCATCGACGCGGTGACGCTGGCTCTTCAGGATGCCCTGGGCTTCGAGGCCCAGGGCGACGTTGTGCCAGACATTTCGCCACGGGAACAGGGTCGGGTCCTGAAAGACCACGACGCGGGAGGGAAATGGACGCGTGATCGGCTCGCCGTCTTCGCGTAGCGTGCCCGACGTCGGCGGCTCTAGTCCTGCGACCAGCCGCAGCAACGTGGACTTCCCGCAGCCGGACGGACCGAGCAGCGCGACGAATTCCCCGGGTTCCAAGCTGAAGCTGATGTCATCCAGTACCGGCAGAGCCGCGCCATCGATATCGAAGGCATGGCTTACGCCTTCGATATCCAGCGCCGCGCCGGCCGCGGCCAGTGCGGCGGCTTCGGCTATGGCGAGCGCTACCATTTGACGACGCCCTTTTGCCAGACGAGCAGCCGGTCGCGGGTCCGAAACAGCAAGGTGATCGCGCCCGAGCACAACAGCGACATCACGATCAGCGCGGCATACATGTCGGTATAGACTTCGATGATGGCCTGCGGCGGTGGAAAGAACGGCAGCGGCAGCCAGGCAAATTTGGCGGTCGCGACCTCCCACAGGGTCAGGAACAGGCCAAGCGCCAACAGCCATGGCGCACGCGCCTTAAGTCCGGGACCGAATCGTCCAAGCCATTTCGCGCTTGCCGTCGCGGCCAGGAGGCTTGCGGCCATCACAAAGGCGGCGATCGCCAGACCCTGGGTCCGCGACCAATCGCCCAAATCTTCCCACAGCAGGCAGGACGATCCGAACGCGACCCAAGCGAAGCTTGCAAATATGCCGGTGCCGTTGGCCCGAAATGACAGGGGTAGCGACAGCGGCCGTCCCGCGAACGCGGCGCCCTCCTCCGCCGACTGCGGCAGCGCGACCGTTTTAGAGGCCGAATACATCGACATAAATCCGCTCCGCAAATTTTGTCGTATCGGTGCTCGGCTTGAAGACCGAGACGAGCTTCAGATCGTCCGCATAGGCCTTCAGCTCCTGCTTCAGCACGGCGCCTGTCGGATGGTGGTGATGGGTGTGGTAGCGAACCATCGCCTCCAGATCGGGCAGGCTCGCGGTCTTCGGCGCATAAGGCTGGAACGAGGCCGCGGCCTTGTCGGGATTTTGCGACGTAAACATCGCCGCATCGAGCAACGCCTGGGTGACGGCGCGCGCGACCTGCGGCTCGTCGCGGACCAGGCTGCCGCGCAGGCCGACGATGCAGCAGGTCTTGTCCTTGTAATCGCCGTCCAGATTGGAGGCGACTTCCTTGTAGGCGGGATCCTTCAGCCAGAGATAGGCGATCGGGTCCCCAGCCAGGAAAGCCTGCACTTCGCCCTTCTCGAACGCCAGCCGCACCAGATTGGCGGGATAGACCCGCCAATCGACGTCCTTGTTGGGATCGATGCCCTGCTTGGCGAGCTGGATCGAGAAGAAATTCTTGTCCGGCCCGGCAAGATCTCCGACCCCGACAATCTTTCCCTTGAGGTCGGCCAGCTTGTCGACCCCTGAATTGGTACGCGACAGAACGCGCATGCAGCCGCCATGGGTGCCGGCCGCGATCTTGACATCGAAACCCTGTTCGAGCGGCTTCAGCCAGCGCAACGCCATGCCGAGGCCCGCGTCGGTCTTCCCGGTCGCGATCGCTTCCAGCAACTGGTCGGTCGAGCCGCTGTAGTTGACCAACTCGACGTCGAGATTCTGCTTCTGGAAAAACCCATGGTCGATCGCCACGGGCAGCGGCGCGAGACACACCGCGCCGGCGTTCCAGGACAATTTCAGCTTTCGTGGCGCGCCCGTGAGCGGGGCTGCGTCGGAGGCGGTCTTGCAGATCGGGAATTCCGAGAAGTCGATATTTGGCGTCACCGTGCGGAACGGAAACGCCTGCGCGCTGAACACGCCGATCGGCGCCGCGAACGCCGCTGCGGCGCCTGCGCGCAGCAATGTGCGGCGGTCCAGCAAGGCGTTGTCCCGCTTGTTATGTCCCGACATCAATCTCTCCTGCTTTTTAAGCGGCACCAAGCCACCATCGGCGCAGCGCATTGCAGCTACGGCCTGTTATTGCTTCGCGTTGGCTTCCGTGAATTGGACTTCCGTGAATTGACTTCAATCGCCGCGAGCTTCCAGTTCCCGCTCCATTGAATCGACGTTCAAATGATGCGACGCGGCATCGCCATCGTCAATGAAATGGAATTTTGAATGTGGAACCGAACGGAGAGATTATCTCCACAATTGCATTGTCCGGCGGTGCAACGGTTTTTGCCCTGTCAAAAAATGTGCAGCGTTCCAAATT
>NZ_JBEKXH010000363.1:0-6530 GCF_049512235.1 Bradyrhizobium sp. | reverse complement strand
CTTCCGCGGCGACAAGCTTTACAACGAACACATTTACTGGGATCAGGCATCGGTGCTGGTGCAGATCGGGCTGCTCGATCCCGCTTTGCTCCCAGCGGCCGGCGTGGCGACGGCGAAGAAACTCGTCGACGAGACGCTGCCCTCGAATACGCTGATGGCTCGCTGGGCCGAGAGCGCCAAATAACTTGCCTTCAATCAACGGCGCCCGTCCCGGGCGCCGTTTCGTTCTGTGGAGTAAATTGTCATGAACTCTTCCACGATTTCTCGCCGTACGGTTTTGCAACTGGCCGGCGCCGCCGCTCTACCTCTCTCCGGTGTTCTCTCGGGGTCGGCGCAAGCCGCCGCGCCGGGTACGGTGACCATCGCCTACAACGTCAATCTGCCGTCGTTCGATCCGACCATCGGATTATCCGCGGTCAATCCGACCATCCAGTCGATCTATCAGGCGGTCTTCGATCCCTACATCGGCCAGGCGCCGGACCTGTCCTTCAAGCCCGGCCTGCTGACCAAATGGGGCTGGAACGACGACCGCAGCAAGATCATGCTCGAGTTGCGCCAGGGGGCGAGCTGGCACGACGGCTCGCCGGTGACGCCGGAAGACGTGGTCTGGTCGCTGCAGCGCGCCGCCGATCCGAAGAGCGGCAATCCTATCCAGTTCGTTTGGGCCAAGATCGGCAACTTCAAGATCGACGGCAATACCATCACCGGCGACGTCGTTGAATTCGAGCCGGCCCTGTTCAAATGGATGGCGTTCCTCACCGGCTATGTTCTGCCCAGGACCTATTACGAGAAGGTCGGCGCAGAAGGCTTCGAGAAGGCGCCGATCGGCTCCGGTCCGTACAAGGTCGACGCTTTCGAGCGCAATGCGTTCCTGCGGCTCAAGGCCCACCCGGGCTATTGGGGTCCCAAACCCGCCTTCGACACCGTGGTGTTCAAGTTCGTCACCGATCCCACCAGCCGCGTCGCCGAGCTGGAATCCGGCGGATCGGACGTCACCTTCGAAATGCCCTACGAGGAGTTCGACCGCCTCAAGGCAAAGCCGGGACTGGTCGGGCAGACCACGCCGGTGTCCGACATCGCGATGATATTCATCACCGACATTGATCCGATGCTGGATCGCAATGTCCGCCTCGCCGCCAATCACGCGATCGACAAGAACGCGATCGTCGACCGGCTCTTGAAGGGCTATGGCGTCCCGATCGCGACGCTGGAAGCGCCGGGTTACGCGGCCTTCGATCCCTCGATCAAGGTCGCTTACGATCCCGAACTGGCGAAAAGCCTGCTTGGCAAAAGCGGCTACTCGCCGGACAAGCCGGTCAAGTTCACTATCCAGACGACGCGCGGTTTCAAGCCGAAGGATTACGAGATGATCCAGGCGATCGTCGGGATGTGGCGCAAGGTCGGGATCGAGGCCACCATCGAGGTCTACGAAATCGCGCAGCATTTCGAGCTGCGCGCGCGCCACGCGCTGGCGCCGGCGGCGTTCTACAATTGGGGCAACGCGATCGGCGATCCCTCCACCTCCACCGGCTTTGCGATGTTCGGCCCGTCGCCGCATTGCGCCTGGAAGGGCAAGGACACCATCGAGCGAATTGGCCCGCTGTGGGGCGAGAAGGACGAAGCCAAGAGGATCGCCGGCTGGAAGGCCGTCGACAAATACATCGCCGATGAAGGCGAGGTGATCCCGCTGTTCCAATATGTGCAGCCGATCATCCACAAAAAGACACTGAAGATCGTGCCGCAGGCCAACGGCATGATCCTTCCGCAACTGATCACGCAGGCCTAGGGACGATAAAACGCAAGGCGGCACCGCGATGCGATGGGGCGAGATCATCAGGCGACTCGTCCTCATACCGCCAACGCTTTTTGGCGTGGCGGTGATCGTTTTTGTACTGCTGCGCGTGGTGCCCGGCGATCCGATCGCCATGATGATTCCACCGGGTGCCACGCCTGCCGACATCGACCGGCTGCGGGCATTCTACGGGCTTGATCAACCGATCCCGCAGCAGTTCGTCACCTGGTTGGGCCAGGCGCTGAGCGGCAATTTCGGACGTTCGATCAGCCTGCACCAGCGCGTCTTCGAGCTGGTGCTGGCGCGATTGCCGGCGACGCTGGAGTTGGCGCTGCTGGCAACGCTGATCGCGGTGGTGCTGGGTGTTTTCGCCGCTTTGATCGGCGTCCAGCTTCGCGGCCGGCGGGCGGAATGGATAGTCGACGGCGGCGTCGGCGTCCTGCTCGCCATTCCGGATTTTCTCTGGGCCCTGATCCTGTTGCTGCTGTTCGGGGTGCTGATCCCCTGGCTGCCGATTTCGGGTCGCATCGACCCGCAGATCGATATCGGTTTTCACAGCAGTTTCTATCTGATCGAAAGCCTGCTGACGGGTCGGTTCGACGTCGCCAACGCGCTGCTGCATCACATGATGCTGCCGGCACTGGCGCTGGCGCTGCCATTTTCGGCCCTGCTGGCGCGGATCTTGAAAACCTCGCTGGCCGAGGCCGAGGATCAGGATTATGCGCAGATCGCCCGCGCCCGCGGCTTTTCACGCCCCGAGATCCTGCTGCGCGAGGTGTTCCCCAACGCGCTGATCCCCACCGTCGCACTCGGCGGCGTCCAGATCACGCTGCTGCTCGGCGGCACCGTGCTGGTCGAGCGCATCTTCTCCTATGAGGGCATCGGCAACATGGCGATCGACGCCGTGATCAACCGGGATTTCCCGCTGATCCAGGGCTTGATCCTGACTTTTGCCGCCCTCTTCATCGCGCTCAATCTCGCAATCGACCTGGTTGTCACGCTGCTCGATCCGAGGCTGCGCCATGGCTGAGTTTGCCCTCGATGGTACGGTCAGTTCTCCATCGCCTGGGATCGCCGGACTGAAGCGGGGCGGTCCGAGGCTTTGGGCCGGCGCGGCGCTGGTGGGCGTGCTGATGCTGATCGCGCTGCTGGCCCCGCTGCTGGCGCCGCACGATCCGGTCGAACAGGATCTGATGTCGGCGCAACTGCCGCCGGCCTGGCTCTCCGGCGGCGAGCCGGCCTATTGGTTTGGCACCGACAGTCTTGGCCGCTGCGTGTTGTCGCGGCTGATCTACTCGGCGCGGACCGCGGTTGCGGTGGCGCTGATCGCGGCGTCGCTGGCGGCGGCGATCGGTGTCGCCTTCGGCTTGATCGCCGGCAGTTTCGGCGGCTGGGTCGATCAGGTCACCTCGCGCTTGATCGATGTCTGGATGGCGTTTCCGCCGGTGCTGCTGTCGATCGTGCTGGCGGCGGTGATAGGGGCGGGGCTGACCTCGGTGATCGCAGCGATCGTTGTCGTCGACTGGACCCGTTTTGCGCGCGTGGTCCGGGCCGAGACCATGGTGCAGCTGCGGCGTGATTATGCCGCCGCCGCGCGCGTCATCGGACTGAGCCGCGGACAGGTCCTGCGCCTCGAAATTCTCCCCAACCTCGTCCCTCTGGTGGTGACGTTGCTTTCGGTCGAGATGGGGATCGCGATCCTGGTGGAAGTGATCCTGTCCTTTGTCGGTATTTCGGTGACCGGCGACACCCCGACCTGGGGCGGCATGATCGCCGAGGGACGCACGATCGTCTACCAGGCGCCATGGATCATGGCGCTGCCGATCGGCTGCATCATCGTCAGCGTGATCGGCTTCAATCTGCTCGGCGACGGCCTGCGGCTGGCGCTCGATCCGGTGCAGCGCCGATGACAGCAGCGCTTTCGGTCCAGGGCCTGCAGGTCGCGATCGTCACGGGGGCGACCTCGACCAATGTGCTGCGCGGAGTCAATATCGCGCTGCAGCCCGGCGAAGTCCGGGGCCTGGTCGGCGAATCCGGGGCCGGCAAGTCGATGCTGGGACGGGCCGTGCTCGGGCTGCTGCCCGCCAACGCCACCATCACCGCCGGCACGATTCTGTTCGAGGGACGCGATCTCGTCGCGATGCCGGAGCCGGAGCGACGCCGTTTGCTTGGCCGCCGCATCGCACTCATTCCGCAGGACCCGATGACCTCGCTCAATCCGGTCAAGTGCGTCGGCGCCCAGATCGCAATCGTGCTGCGGCATCATCTTGCTTTGTCGAGGCGGGAGGCGCTGCAGCGCGCGGCCGAGCTGCTCGCGGAAGTCGCGATCCGCGAGCCGCGGCGGGTCCTCGATCTCTACCCGCATGAGATTTCCGGCGGGATGCGGCAGCGCGTGCTGATCGCGATGGCGTTCGCCTGCGATCCCTCGCTCGTGATCGCCGATGAGCCGACCACCGCGCTCGATGTCACCGTGCAGCGGCAGGTGCTGCAGCTGGTCGAGCGGCTCCGGCAGCGCCATGGCGCTACCATCCTGTTCGTCACCCATGACCTCGGCGTGGTGGCAAAACTCTGCCGCACCATGACGGTGCTGCATGCCGGACGCGTGCTGGAGGAAGGCGAGACCGCCAATGTATTGGCAAAACCGCGCCACCCCTACACGCGCGCGCTGCTGGCGGCGACGCCGCGCGCCGACCGGCCGGCCGAAGCGCTGCGTCCGGTGCCGGCGGCATTGATCGACGGCTTGTGGGCCGAGGCCTATCGCCTCGACCGGCTATCGGCGATGGCAACGTCATGACCGAGATGCTGCTCCGAACCGGCAGCCTGAGCTTCGCCTATCCGGAGCGTGCCGGGCTGTTCCGCCGGCCCGACATGCGCGAGGTGGTCAAGCGGGTTGATCTCGCCGTGCAGCGCGGCTCGGTGCTCGGCCTGGTCGGCGAGTCCGGTTCCGGCAAGACTACGCTCGGCCGGCTCTTGGTGCGGCTGCTGAGGCCTACTTCCGGCGGCATCCAGTTCGACGGCATCGAAATCAGCCGCCTCGGCGAGGCCGAGATGCGACCGCTGCGCGCGCGCATCCAGATGATTTTCCAGGATCCGCAGTCATCCCTGAATCCCCGGTTGCGGCTGGGCGTCACGCTGACCCGTCCGTTGAGGGTGCACGGACGCTTGCAGGGCTGGCGCGATCAGCGCAATCGCGCCGCGGCTTTGCTCGACCTGGTCGGGCTGCCGACCGGCTTGGTCGATCGCTATCCGCACGAACTATCGGGAGGCCAGCGCCAGCGCGCCGGGATCGCTCGCGCTTTGGCGCTGCGGCCGGATTTCATCGTCGCCGACGAGATCGTGTCCGGGCTCGACGTGTCGACGCAGGCGCATATCCTGCTGCTGCTCAGGGAACTGCGCGCCAGGCTCGGTCTCACCATGGTGTTCATCAGCCACGATCTGTCGGTCGTCCGGGTGCTGTGCGACGATGTCGCGATCCTGCAGCATGGCGAGGTGGTCGAATACGGACCGGTCGCCCGGATTTTCAACTCGCCGCAGCATCCCTATACGCGCCAGTTGCTCTCAGCGATTCCCCTACCTGACGTCGAGCCGGGCTGGTTGAACGATACCAGCCCGATTGTACCCTCCCACCAGCAAGGATCAGCCGCATGACCAAGACCATCAAGGGTTCTGTCGTTCTCATTACTGGGGCCAGCGGCGCGATTGCGCAGGCGCTGATCGCCGGGCTCGCGGCACGAGGCGCCGCCAAGATCTACGCCGCGGCGCGGGATATTTCCGGACTGGTCGCGTCCGACCATCTGGTTCCGATCAAGATGGATGTCAGCAGCGACGACGACGTCAAGAAGGCGGCAGCGATGGCGGCCGACGTCACGCTATTGATCAACAATGCCGGCATCAATCACAATACCAGCTTCATGACCGCTCCGGATCTGACGATTGCGAGCCGGGAAATCGAGGCCAATTATATCGGGCCGCTTCGCGTGACGCGGGCCTTCGCACCCGCGCTGATCGCCAATCACGGCGCCGTGCTCAACATACTGACGATACTGGCGCGCGTGAACCTGCCATTCATGGGATCCTATTGCGCCTCCAAGGCGGCGGCGCTCAGCCTGACGCAGGGATTGCGTGGTGAGCTGGCGCCGCAGGGAGTTCACGTCGCCGCGGCGCTGCCCGGCGCGGTCGATACGCGGATGACGGCCGGGCTGCCGATTCCGAAAATGACGACGGCCGATGCCGCAACCGAGATCCTCGATGGCTTCGAGGCCGGCGAGGAAGACATCTATGTCGGCGAAATGGCGCGCGGCATCGCTCAGGGTCTCGCGCACGATCCGAAGGCGGTTGAACGTCAATTGGCGTCGCCGGGCTAGGCCCACAATCGAGCGCAGCATTCGTAATCCATCCAACGCAAAACAATGAGGAAAATCATGAAGACATCGAGAGTTTTGGTTGCCGCACTTGCCACCCTCGTCATCGGCGCATCGCCGCAGCTGGCGTCGGCGGATTCGATTCCGGGCCTGCGTGGTCACGACCACACCGGCATCACCGTGCCGGACATCAAGGCCGCCACCGCCTTCTTCACCGATGTGATCGGGTGTTCGCACGCGATGTCGTTCGGGCCGTTCTCGGATGACAAGGGGACGTTCATGCAGGACGTCGTCAACGTTAATCCGCGCGCCGTCATCGACGAGATCAGCATGGTCCGCTGCGGTTATGGTTCGAACATCGAGCTGTTTCAGTACCA
>NZ_JBEKXH010000362.1:0-6559 GCF_049512235.1 Bradyrhizobium sp. | reverse complement strand
GGGCTGCGCACGATATCGATCGACCGCGCGGTCTATCGCTACGGCACCCATCAGGGTTCCCTCAGCTTTGGCCCCGCGGCAGGGCAGTTCGCTTACAACAGCGAAGCCATCCGGCTGGCGCAGACGCGCCTCGCGCAAGGTTCGACCGCCCGCGCGCGCGCCTTCTATCGACGCTGGCTCGGATGGGCGATCGGATATGCGCTTGCCCGCGGTCTGGGCAACGGTGCGTTCTCGCAGGCCGCCGCGATGTCGGCGGCCGCCCGGTCGCAGTTTGCGCTCTGGCCGGCGGAATTCGTGGCGCAAGCGATCTGGCACCTGTCGACGCGCGCCGAGCGGCGCGGCCAGCCGGCATGAGCAGGGCTTGCAGTAGATCATGCCGTTAATCTCCGTCATCATCCCGATCTGGAATCGCGCGCATTCCGCGGCAAAGGCTGTCGATTCCGCCTTGTCGCAGGCCCTTCCGTCGGGGCATGCGATCGAGGTCATCGTGATCGATGACGGTTCCACTGATCAGCCGCAGCAGGCACTGGCACGTTTCGGCGACACCATCAGGCTGGTCCGTCATCCGAACAATCTCGGTGCCGCGGCGGCGCGCAACACCGGATGCGCGGCCGCCACTGGCGAGTACATCGCGTTTCTGGATTCGGACGACAGCTGGCTGCCCGGCAAGCTCGAAGCCCAGATCGGCTTCATGCGTGAAGGCAATTTCGACGTCAGTTGCACCGCTTACCTGCTCGAGCAGGCTCCAGGCAGGTTCATCACCTCGCCGCGCTATGGCACCGGGCCCTTGACCTTCGCTGATCTGGTGTGGGGCTGCTTTGTCAGCCCCGGTTCGACCTTGTTGTGCAAAAGCGCCGTATTCCGTGAGGTCGGCCCCCTGGACACCTCGCTCCGGCGTTTTGAGGACTGGGACTGGCTGATGCGATTGACGCAGACGAGGCCGCTGGGATTTCTCGCGCAGCCGCTCGCCCGTATCGAGCCATCCACAGGTGTCCAGCAGACCGCTGTATTCGTCGCGCTCGAGCGCATAGCCAGCAAGCACCTTCCTGGCCTTTCCGGAGGACTCCGCCGGAACTTCAAGGCGGCTTATCACCTGGAGCGTGCGGCGGCGCTGTACCGGGCGGGCGAGCGAGCAGGCGCGATGAGCGAGCTTGCCGTCTCGTTGCTGCAGTCGCCGCTACGTCACCGGGCACTGGCCGCCATATTGCATAACCGCCTCGCAGCGGCAGCGGTGCGATAGTCAGATGTGCGGCATCGCAGGCATCCTGAAGAAACCGGACGGCGAGCGGATCGCGATCAGGCAATACACGACCCGGATGACCGCGACGCTGGCGCACCGCGGGCCGGATGCCAGTGACGTGTGGACCGACGAGGCCGCGGGCGTTTCCTTGGGTCATCGGCGGCTGGCCATCCTGGATCTCACCGCCGCCGGCGCTCAGCCGATGCACAGCGATTGCGGACGCCTTGCCGTCACCTTCAATGGCGAGATTTACAATCATCTCAGCATCCGGTCCGAACTCGAGGCGGCAAAGGCTGCGCCGAACTGGCGCGGACATTCCGACACGGAGACCTTGCTGTATGCCATCAGGCATTGGGGGATCAACGATGCGTTGCAACGATTCAACGGCATGTTCGCATTCGCGATCTGGGACGCACGCGACCGTTGTCTGACGCTCTGTCGCGATCGCTTTGGCGAGAAGCCGCTATTTTATGGCTGGATCGGCAGCGATTTTGTCTTCGCCTCGGAACTGAAGGCATTAGCCGCTCATCCGAACTGGAATCCGACCATCGACCGCCGCGCGCTCACCGCATTCATGCGCCACTCCTACGTGCCCGCGCCCTGGACGATCTGGGAGGGCGTCAGAAAACTGGTTTCGGGTTCGTCGCTTCGGATCCCGGAAACCGTGGGTCGGGGCGAACTGCCGCAGCCTGCATCCTATTGGTCGATGTGCCGGCAGGTGGTCGCGCGCCAGCGCGACCGCTTGACCGATCCGGTTGCCGCTGTGAACGAGCTGGAGCGGCTATTGTCTCAGGCCGTGGAGCGCCAGTCCCTATCCGACGTGCCGCTTGGCGCTTTTCTATCGGGCGGCATCGATTCCTCGACGATCGTGGCGCTGATGCAGACCCATTCCAGCCAGGCGATCAAGACATTTTCGATTGGCTTTGCCGAAGCGGATTTCAACGAAGCGGTTCACGCGCGCGGCGTGGCGCGCCACCTTGCCACCGATCATACTGAGTTGATCGTGGCACCATCGGATGCGCGAGACGTTATTCCAAAGCTGGCGCAGATCTATGACGAGCCGTTCGGCGATTCATCGCAAATCCCGACACGGCTGGTGGCCGCGCTGGCGCGGCGTAGCGTCACGGTCGCTCTCACGGGCGATGCCGGCGACGAGCTTTTCGGCGGCTATAATCGCCATGTCTGGGGCGCGCGCCTGCAGGCGCACTTCGACCGCCTGCCCGCGGCCGCAAAAGGGTTGCTTGCCGCCACGATCAGGCTGATGGCCCCGGAGCCCGCGAACACGATCGGGCGTCTGGCGGGTAGGGTGCTTCCGCCCCGTTACCGGATCTTGAGGGCGGGCGACCGGATCGCCAAGATCGGACGAATCGCTGGCGCGCGCTCCTTCGATGAGATGTATCGGTTGCTCAGTTCGATCGATGACGATCCAGCGAATACGATCATCGGAGGCGATGAGCCTGAGAGCTGGTTCAATGCGCAAATGGCCGGGATCGAGCCATCGATCGATACGCTCGACCGCATGACATTATCTGACATCCTCAGTTATCTGCCGGATGACATTCTTCAAAAAGTTGACCGCGCGGCGATGTCCGTCAGCCTTGAAACGCGGGTCCCGTTTCTCGACAAGGATGTTGTGGAATTCAGCTGCCGGGTGCCGCCGGAGCTGAAGGTGAGGGACGGCGAGGGCAAGTGGCTGGTGCGGCAGGTTCTGGATCGACACCTCCCCAGGCATCTGTTCGACCGTCCGAAGACCGGATTTGGCGTTCCACTCGACGACTGGCTTCGCGGCCCCTTGAAACCCTGGGCTTCGGACTTGCTTGCATCCGACAGACTAAATCGACAGGGCTGGTTCGATACCGGGCGAGTTAGCCGCGTTTGGTCCGAGCATCAGCGAGGCACGCGCAATCATGGCTCCTGGCTCTGGAATGTCCTGATGGTGCAGGCATGGTCCGAACGATGGTTCACCTCGTCCGCCGGGGTCCGAAACGGACTGCAAGACGGGTAAAATGACGCTAAAGGAGCGAGGTTGAGGACCTCGCTCAAGCTCGACAAGGGCCAATTTGCGGGCTGTAACGCAGCTGACGCGGCTTCATTTTCCTTGTATTTCAGGGCCGGCTATGAAACTCGCGCTCGTTCCTTCAGGAATTTACCGATTTGGGTTCGGCCGGTTCGTCGTCCGCTGGGCTAATCGCTATCGCTGCAGCTGTCTTCTCGGAGCTTAAGATCCAGACCAGTCCGCCGGCCGCGCCGACAATGAACGACACCGCGCCAAACAGAATCGAAACCGCCGTTCCGTCCGTCTGAGCCAGCCCCGCATAGCCGAAGATGACCATCATGGTCGCCTCGCGCACGCCCCAGCCGGCGATCGAGATCGGCATCATGGTGATCAGCATGATGGGCGGGATCAGCATGAAGACCTGTTCGAAATTCGCAGGCGCCGAAATCGAACGAACGGCGCACCACGCAATCACGACGGTCAGCACATGAGCAGCCATCGACAGAACTGCGATCTTGGGGCCGCTGCGCCGGTTGAGGATCACCTCGTTGGCGATGACCGAACAGGCATGAAAATGTCTTGTCGGCCACCAGCGCTTCAGCCAGGTCCAGGGTAGATAGCCGAGCAGCAGAAAGCCCAACCCGCCTGCGAGCGCGGCGAGGTCAACTGAAACGAGCGCGAGACGACCTTTGCTGCCGGCAATCATGCCGTAGCTCCACGGCAGGCTGGCAACAATAATGAGCGCTAGCGCGATCAGGCCGATGGCCCGGTCGGTCAATATCGAGTAGGTTGCCGCCCGCCAGCCTGCACCGGTGCGATTGACGAGCCAGAGCCGCACGGCGTCGCCGCCGATCGAGGACGGCAGTGTTTGATTGAAGAAGGCGCCGATCATGTTGTAGCGAAAGGCTTGCAAATTGGTCAGCGGCGCTTGGCAGAGTTCGGAAATCTCGCGCCATCGCAGCGCGCCGATAAAAATCTGAACGACCGTAACGATTACTGCGAGCCCTATCCAGCCGACATTGATCTGGCTCAAGCGGGACTTTATCGCGGTGAAATTGATCCCGCGAAGCGCGAGATAAAGCAGTGCCAGCGATACCAGTATCCGGACAGACAAAATGAGAAGCCGACGCATTCCGGGCCGTATTCGCTGGTGTATCAAAATGGTCCAGGGCGAGCGCGCGACGCGCGATTTTTCCGCTTTGGTATGGCTTTAGGGAGGCTATGGCAATAACCCTAACAATACTAAAGCGTTCACCCCCTTGCGATCTCCGGCGTACGGCGGCAATACAGTCGGCGGAGTGGCGTCAATAGCGTCCCTGGAGCTTGGAATATCATTTGATGTCCCGCCGCCGAAATATCGCGGTCATTGGTTTGGGTTACGTGGGGCTGCCTGTGGCAGCGGCCTTCGCGCGCGCGGGCAATCCGGTCGTCGGCTTAGATATCGACCAGGCGCGCATCGCGGAACTGAAGTCCGGCCATGATCGCACCCGAGAGGTCGAGTCTTCAGAGCTTGCGCTGTCTTCGTTGAACTTTACGAGTGAGGCAGCCGCGATCCACGTGTCTGATTTCTTTATCGTGACGGTTCCGACCCCGATTGACAGCGCACGAAGGCCCGATCTCAGCGCCATGTTCGCGGCTTCGCGAACGGTGGGTGCCGCGCTCAAGAGGGGGGACATCGTTGTTTACGAATCGACCGTCTATCCGGGCGCCGTCGAAGAGGAATGCGTGCCGATCCTCGAGCAATTGTCGGGTCTCAAGGCAGGTTCCGATTTCAATGTGGGCTATTCGCCGGAACGCATCAATCCCGGCGACAAGCAGCATCGATTTGAATCGATCGTCAAAGTCGTTTCGGCGCAAAATCCGGAAACCCTCGATATCATTGCCGACGTTTATGAATCGGTGGTTACAGCCGGCATCCACCGCGCCCCCTCGATCAAGGTCGCCGAGGCCGCCAAGGCCATCGAGAACACCCAGCGCGATCTCAATATCGCGTTCATGAACGAGTTGTCGCTGATTTTCCAGGCGCTCAAGATCGACACCGGCGACGTGCTGGCCGCCGCGCGGACAAAATGGAATTTCCTGCCATTTCAGCCAGGGCTGGTCGGTGGCCACTGTATCGGAGTCGATCCCTACTATCTGACCTTCCGGGCAGAAAGGGCCGGCTATCACCCCGAGGTCATTCTGGCGGGACGCCGGATCAACGATGGCATGGGCCAGCGCGTGGCGCGCGAATGCATTCGCGAGCTGCTGCGCCGCAAGGGCCGCGGTGGCCTCGTCACCATACTGGGCCTGACCTTCAAGGAAGACGTGCCGGATACCCGCAACTCTCGCGTCGTCGATATCATCAGCGAATTGCAATCGTTCGGTCTTGCGGTCCAGGTGCACGATCCCCTGGCCAATGCGACCGACGCCAGGCACGAATATGGCGTGACCCTGATTGAACTTGATGCGTTGCAGCCCGCCGACGCGGTCATCCTGGCGGTTGCACACGCCAGTTATCTGGACGGCGGCTGGCCGCTTGTTCAAAAATTGCTGGTCGACGGCACCGGCCTTGTCCTCGATGTCAAGATGAAGCTCGATCGCGGCTCACGGCCTGCAGGCATAGAGCTGTGGCGGCCCTGAGAGCCCAACCGGAGAAGCGATGTCGCGCAACACGGTACTAGTCACCGGAGCCGCTGGCTTTATCGGTTTTCATGTTGCTCAGCGCCTGTTGTCGGGCGGCCATGAAGTTGTCGGCCTCGATATTGTTAACGACTACTACGATCCAAAGCTGAAAGAAGCGCGCCTCGAGATCCTGAAACGCCGTGCAGGCTTTACTTTTGTGAAACTCGATCTGGCAGATCGCGCGGCAACCAAAGCACTTTTCGCGCAGCATGGCTTTCCCACGGTCATTCATCTCGCGGCCCAGGCAGGCGTTCGGTACTCGCTCACAAACCCACACGCTTATATCGATGCCAATATCGAGGGCTTCATTAATGTGCTTGAAGGTTGCCGCCACAATCACTGCAAGCAGCTTCTGTTTGCGTCATCGTCCTCGGTGTATGGCGCCAACACCAAACTGCCGTTTTCGGTGCAGGACAATGTCGACCATCCCATCAGCCTCTATGCCGCGTCGAAGAAGGCCAATGAGCTGATGGCGCATGCCTATAGCCACCTGTATCGCCTTCCTGCCACGGGACTGCGGTTCTTCACGGTCTATGGTCCGTGGGGCCGTCCCGACATGGCGATGTTCATCTTTGCCAAGGCCATAGCCGACGGACGGCCGATCAGATTGTTCAATTACGGCCGCATGCGGCGCGATTTCACCTATGTCGATGACGTCG
>NZ_JBEKXH010000361.1:0-6569 GCF_049512235.1 Bradyrhizobium sp. | reverse complement strand
TGCTTGGTTTTGCCGGTACCTGCAACCCCAACTTCAACTATGGGGCGCTCGGTTTCAACACCATCTGGACCCCGGTGAAGAACTTTGCCTTCACCGCCGATGTCACCTGGGGGCAGCTGGATCAGAAGAACTCGGGCACAATTTCGGGCCCGGGCACGTTCGCTGCCGGAGCTGCCAAGCCGGCAGCTGTGTACCAGCTCAAGAGCGAGAATTCCGTCACCATGCTGCTCCGCGCGCAGCGCAACTTCTAATACCGCTCTCACGACCTGACAAAGAACCCCGGCAGGAAACTGCCGGGGTTTTTCTTTGGCTTTGGATCAACAGACATGGGGGCGGTCGTCGGCCGCAAGGGCTTGCGTGGCTGGTGACGGGTAAACACATTGTCGCTTCGGCGGAGCACCTCTGGATTTGCGCCGCTGGTTCCGCGGCGGCCGATCGAGGAGATGAGCGATGCGCAAATTTTTCCTGGCAGCCCTGGCGGTTGCTGCCGTGGCGGCAACCGGCATGATGCCGGACGCCGTCAAAGCCCGGGATTACCCGTTCTGCATCAAGGGTTCCGACTACGGAACTCCCACGGGCGATTGCAGCTTCGATACCTATCAGCAATGTCAGGCGACGGCGTCGGGTCGCGAAGCTTATTGCGACACCAATCCATTCTACGCTGCCTCCGAGAAGCCTATTGCTCACCCCGGGAAGCCGCGCCAGCATCGATAGAGCGGATAAGCGCCGGCAAGGTCGCGGCCGCCAGGCTAGTCGATCTCATGACAATCGGTCCACACGATGCCGGCGTTTGCCAGCCAGGAGATCAGGTGCGGCACCACCGTTCGAGAGCGCTCGAAAACGTCGTGAAAGAGAACAAAGCCCCGGCGCCAAAGCAGCATCAATGTCATGACGCGCTGCTGGACATCGTCCGCCGTCAAGGCATTGTCCCAATCATGTGATTCGATGGTCCAAAGCACAACCTTCAAGCCAAGCTTCTGGAAAAATGGCCCGCTATCGGGCGGACGCTGGCCGTAGGGTGGCCGGAACGCCGGAACATAGGATTGCGGCAGGGTATCTCGAATGAGCTTGGAGGTGGAAGTGATCGAATCCTGCCATTGCGGCCAGTTCGCATGGGACTTGTGCACCCAGCCATGGGCGCCGACGCACATGCCGGAATAGAGGGTTTTCATCGCTTCGACAGACGATTCCTTCAATCGCGCCTGAAACGTTTCACCCATTACAAAAAATATGGCGTTCACCTTGTTGTTGCGGAGCACGTCGAGCGCGCGGTCGGTGTCCTCGGCATTTGGCTCCGGTCTCCCCGGACCGCGCGTCGGGCCGTCGTCGAACGACAGCAGGAAATGACGATCGGGCATTTGCCAGCCCGCCAATTCGTTATCGTTGAAGGTCTCGACCTCGCTGTTGAAGCGAGGAAACACGGCTGCGAGCCTGAGCAGCTCGTTGAGGTACGAGCGATGAAACCGGGTTGCGTCGTCGAACCACGAGCTGTAGCTCGGCGGAACGCTGGCGTTGGCGAAGGCCTCGGCCTGGTGACGCATATTGTCCGGCTCGGAGGCTGTCGGGCAGAATGCTTCCTCGGCGCTGCATCCGGCCGCCGCAATCGTGTAATTGCCGGTCAATATCTTCCAGAGCTTGTGCTGCAGACGCTGGATCGAGGTCATGTCGATGGTCTCGACCCCCAACCGATCCTTCAGCGCCTGATCGTTCAGCGTCTCGCTTTCGGCCAGCGCATGGGCAAAAACCAGGATCTCGGCGCGTGATGCCCGGTCGAACTCTGCGGCGGAGTTGATGGGATCCGGCCACAGGGCGCGATGTGGAATGACCTGCGGGTCTGCGCAAGTCGTTGCCGGTGCGGCGCCAACAAGAATGGCGACCAGCGCGGCTTGGCGGATCCAGATGGCAATCATTCAAACCCTCGCGTCTTGTCCCAACTGCCGGATATCGGTGCCCGACGCCTGACGGCGCCGGTGATTGTGTCAGGATCAGCGGTCCAGGTGAAGGAATTCAACCGTCATTGCCCGCGCAGCCTTAGGCTCGGGTGAGGGGGCCTCTCAGCGAGCCAAAACGGCCGGTCTCACCCGCGCCCGACAGACGGAGGCCTCGGCTTTCATTCTTCGAACGCGTCATAAACCAGTTTCTTGAACGCCGGTGTGATGCGTCCGCGTTCCCTCTGGGTCTGCTCCATCAGAACGTAAACCATGTCGAGCTTCGGATCGACGCCGAAATAAGTGCCGCTGCCGCTGTCCCATTTCAATTCTCCGATCGAGCCGGGCGGCGGAGGTTTCGCATTTCCCGGGTCGGTGCGAACCGCGATGCCGTAGCCATAACCAAAGCCATCGCCGGGAAAATAGAAGTAGTCCCGCGCCACGCCAGAGCCCGGGCCGATATGGTCGGAAGTCATCTGCTTGAACGCCGTCGGACTGAGATATTGCTTGCCGTCGAGTTTCCCGCCGTTGCGCAGCATCTCGGCAAATCGCGCATAGTCGGTAATGGTCGAGACCAGACCGCCGCCACCGGATTGCCATTCCGGATGGGCCCGCCGCTCGTCTTCGGCGAGCCGCAGAATGGGATCATCCGGCAGCGGTTCCGCCATGCGTGCCCATTCAGCCGCGCCGTCAAGCACAAATTTGGTGTTGGTCATGCCGAGCGGCTCGAAGATGCGCGCCTGCATAAACTGAAAAAGGGTTTTCCCGGACACGATTTCGATGATGCGCCCGACAACGTCCATGGAGTGGCCGTAGCGCCAAAGCGTGCCGGGCTGCCTGGACAATGGCAGCCTGGCGATGCGTTCGGCAAATTCCCTGTTGTCAAAATTCCCTTCGAAAATGTGGGCATCCGAATAAGCCTTTCTGACCAGGCCGCCGCCAATATAATCATAGGTGATGCCGGAGGTTTGTCGCAGCAGGTCCTCAATGTTCACCGGCCGGTCCGGCGGCACGAGCTTGAGGACGGGGGTACCGTTCGCTGTTTCGGAAGCGACGCCGACCTTGACGGCGGCAAACGCCGGAATGTATTTCGATACCGGGTCGGCCAGCGAAAGCTTGCCGTCGTCGATCAGCATCATCGCCGCCAGACCCGTAATCGGCTTCGTCATCGAATGCAGCGCGAACAGGGTGTCGGGCGTCATCGCCTGCCCGGTGGCGACGTCGCGGACGCCGAAGCATCTGAAATAGACGGGCATCCCATGCTGCCGGATCAGCACGATCGCGCCGGGAAGTTTTCCGGTCGCGACTTCATTTTCGAAATACTCGCTCAGGCGCGAAAGTCCGGCGGCCGACGGCGCCGCGCCGCTCTCGTCGGCCTGAACGCGGCCCGGCATCGTGCTCCCGGCCATCGTCAGGGCGAGCACCGACAAAATCCGTATGATCGTTGGCGCCACTGAAAAAAACCTCGGCCAATCACGGTTTTGGGGAGAGCGGGCAGCATGGATTTCCCCAGGGAAGGTACCGATCCGGGCCCGCGAGCGCAAAAAACGATTAGGTGAAGGGAAACCCGAAATAACCGGATGATGACCTGGAAATCTATTCCACGCTGGCGCCGCGGTGCAGATCGGCTTCGATCTGCAGCCGCGTTCCGCCGCCGAAGCGGGCGCGATAGACCTGCAGATTCTCCATGATCCGCTGCACGTAGTTGCGGGTTTCGGAGAATGGAATGAGCTCGACCCAGTCGACCGCGTCGACCTTGGGATCGCGCGGATCGCCGTAATGCTCGATCCATTTCTTGACGCTGCCGCGGCCGGCATTGTAGGCGGCGAACGTCATGATGTAGGAGCCGCGATAATCCTCGATCAGCCCGCCGAGTTCGGCGGCGCCAAGCGCCGCGTTGTAAGCCGGATCCGTTTTCATCCGGCCGAGGTCGAAGCTCGTGCCATATTTCCTGCAGACGTATTTGCCCGCGTCCGGCGTCACCTGCATCAGCCCATAGGCATTCGCCGGCGAAACCACGGATGGATTGAAGGCGCTTTCCTGCCGCGCGATCGCGAACAAGACGCTCTGTTCGACTTCCGGCCCGATCGGTTTGAACGGCGGGATGCCCACTACCGGATAGGCATAGAAATCGAACGGCAGCCCGCGATTGAGCGCGGCCTTGCCGACCAGCAGCATGCTGCGGGCGTCGCCGTAGCGCGAGGCAAGCTCGCCGAGTCCGGCCAGCGCGTCGGGATCGCCGTTTTCGCCCAGATCGGCGAAGATCGGGACCGCGATTTCGCGCTCGTCCAGCTCGTACAGCAACTGCACCGCGCGGACGATCTCCAGCCTTTCGATGCCGCGGGTGCGGCCGGCGGGAGGGGCATTTAGTTCGATCTGGGGCAGGCCGAGTTTCGCGCGTGCCAGCTGGCCGTAGTAGCTGGTCGAATGCGCCGCCGCCGCCGTGTAGGCGGCGCGCGCCTCCCCGGAGCGGCCGATCGCTTCGGCGGCACGGCCCTGCCAATAGCCGGCGCGCGCCAGCGTGGTCGGGTTGACGCTGCCGACGCCGATGCGGGCGAAATGCTGCGCGGCGGCGGCCGGGTCGCGCAGAAAGCGCAGCGCGATCCAGCCCGCGGTGAACTCCTGCTCGGTCTTGTAGATGTCGCGGGCGGGAAGTGCGGCGTCACGCGCGATCAGATAGGCGGTGCGGTGCTCGCCGAGGTCGATCATCTTGCGCGACAGCAATCGCCGTTCGATCCACCATTCGTCCACATTATACAGGCGGTCGGGATCCCTGGGCGCGCTGAGCATGAGTTGGGCGGCTTCGGCGAATTTCTCTTCGCGGCGCAGCAGCTGGATCCTGCTGAAGATGTAGCCGGGATCGCCGTGCAGTTCGTGCGGAACCGCGTCAAGCAGAGCCCTGGCGTTGGAGGCCTTGCGATAGCCCGCGATGCGCGCCTTTGCCAGCGCGACCTCATCGGCGCCCAGCCGTTTGGCCGCACGCAACGCGGCTTCGTGCTCGCTGCCGTAAAGCAACAGATCCATCCGCGCCTTCTGATCGCCGGGGGTCAGCAACGCGCCGAACAAATCCAGTGCCGTGCTCTCGGTGTCCTCGGACATCACGTCGTTGCGCCAGGCATCGCGCACCAGGCGCTCCGCATTGGCGCGGTCGCCGCGCCCGAGCATCGCCCGCGCCAGCGAAAGTTTGCCCTTGGCTGAACTCGGCGATTCCTCTTCGAACCACGCCCACACCGTGGCATCGTCGCGATGATCATCCCACAGCGCGGCCTCCAGGCGCCGGCGCAGGAAGCTCTGCGAGGGCCAGCTCGGATTGGCTGATAGGAAGGCGCGATAGCGCTCGACCGAGGCGCCATTGTCGTCGCTGCGCAGGATGATCCATTCCGCGAGTTTCTTCGCGACCGGATCCGCTACGGCCGCCTCGGCCTCGGTGGCATCGCCGGGCTTGTGAGCGCGAACCAGTTCGATGATGTTTTCCAGCGCCGCGGTATCGGCTTGCGAGGTCGACGAGGTGGCGGCGAGCGCCGCCGCCGGCGGTTTGCGCGCAGGCGGAGGCGGCAAGGCCGCGTGCTTGCGCGCCGCAGGCGTGGCGACCGGTGCCGCGGCCGCAGCCGTTGAGAGCGCCGGGGTAACTTTGCCCGCGCTGGTCGCGGGCACGATCCCGGACACCAAGCTCTTGGACACCAAGCTCTTGGACACCAAGCTCTTGGACACCAAGCTCTTGGACACCAAGGTCTTGGGCACCAAGTTGCGGGCGATCGGCCGCGGCTTCGGCAATGGAACTTTCGGCTTGGCCTCCGCAGCCAAAGCCGACAGGCCCATGGCCAGCGCCAAGCCTGTCGCCAGGATCGTCGATCGCAATGCAGCAGCGTGGACGTAGCGGGTCACTTCAGTCCTTCACGGCGAATCACTCAATCCCCGAGCCGTTAGCTCTAGATGATTGAATATGTGGAAAAAATCCCAAATACGCCGGGAACCGATGATCTCTTGCGCCAGCACCGCGGCAAAATCGCGGCCGATACACGCTCTGGGCGGCTCTTTCGCCTGATCGTCAGACCCGATATGAATTATCGGTTAAGCAACGGTAAAACGGCCCACGCGCGTTCGGAGGAAGTCCATGGCAGCCAAGACGAGTTTCCGGGGATCATTCACCGCCCTGGTGACGCCATTCAAAAACGGCGGACTGGATGAAGCGGCCTTCCGCGCGCTGGTGAACTGGCAGATCGCCGAGGGTACCAACGGCCTGGTGCCGGTCGGCACGACCGGCGAAAGCCCGACGGTGAGCCACGACGAGCACAAGCGCGTCGTGCAGTGGTGCGTCGGCGAGACCAACGGCCGGGTACCCGTAATCGCGGGCGCCGGCTCCAACTCGACCCGCGAGGCCATCGAGCTTGCCGAGCACGCCGAACGCGCCGGCGCCAACGCGGTGCTGGTGGTGACGCCGTACTACAACAAGCCGACTCAGGAAGGCATGTACCAGCACTTCAAGGCGATCAACGATGCGATCGGAATCCCGATCATCATCTACAATATTCCGCCGCGGTCGGTGATCGACATGAGCGTGGACACCATGGCGCGGCTGTTCGAACTGAAGAACATCGCCGGCGTCAAGGATGCGACCGCGAGCATGGCGCGGGTATCGCA
>NZ_JBEKXH010000360.1:0-6577 GCF_049512235.1 Bradyrhizobium sp. | reverse complement strand
CGAAACCCACCACTTCCGCCGCTGCTATGGGTTTCGTGACCAGTTCGGACATGCTCCGATCTGGTCACTCTAGCCACTGGAAATCAGGAATGGCTCCCCGGGCTGGATTCGAACCAGCGACCATTCGATTAACAGTCGAATGCTCTACCGCTGAGCTACCGAGGAACACGCGAAACGGAACGTTCGCGGGTGCGCAGCGTATAACAAAGCCACCGGGGCTTGCAAAGGACCAAATATCCGCTCGCGCGCGACTTCAAAAATCCGGCGAAACCCCTGTGCCGACAGGTTCTTTTGTCGATTTCGACCCCACCGGGAATGGCCACGGCCAGGCGCGGCCACCGCGCGGCTGTTCCGCGTCACCGATGGCCGCCAAATGGACGCATTCGCAGGCCACGCTGGCGCCACCGGATGTTACCAGGAAGGTGATGCCATGCCCGACGTCCTGATCCAGCTACTTAAACCGGAGCTCTCGATCGTTCCAAAGGACAAGCCGGCGATGAGCGATGAGGAATGCCTGCGCCGGCTCGCGCAGGCCGTAGAAGAGCACGATGCCGAGCATTTGGCAGAGGTTGCAAGATTGATCGGACGACTCGCGGTTACCATTGAATAGCTTGGGTATTTCCGACCCGACCGGGCTGCGAGGAGGATGGCGGATATAAGGGCTGGCACGGGCCATTTCGGTATGTTGCGTTTTGGCGAGGCTTGTTCCAAAGATGATGCGTTTTTTAGTTCCTTCCCCGCGGCAAGCCGCGCACGACTTCCAAGGTCCGCCCATGTCCGATTTTGCGACCGCGCGCCAGAAAATGGTCGATGGTCAGGTGCGCCCCAGCGACGTCACCGATATCCGAATCCTGGACGCGATGCTGGCCGTGCCGCGCGAGGCATTCGTCCCAGCCAGCCAGCAAGCGCTGGCCTATCTGGACCTCGATCTCGATATCAGCGAAGCAGGTTCGGCAAAGCGCTTCCTGATCAAGCCCGTCGTAACGGCGAAGATGCTGCAGGCTGCCGACATCGGGGAGACCGACAAGGTCTTGGTGGCGGGCAGCGCGACCGGATACACCGCGGCCATCGCGGCCAGACTGGCGAGGCGGGTGACCGCAACCGAAAGTGATCCGGCGCAGGCCGCCAAGGTCATGGTTGTTCTGGCTCAGCTCGGACTTGCCAACGTGACATTTTCAGCGACGACGGCGGCCGACGGGGATCCGGCGGGCGCCCCCTACGACGTTATCGTGCTCGATGGCGCAACCGAGGTCGCGCCCGAGCGGCTCTACCGGCAGCTCACCGAGGGCGGCCGCTTGGTCGGGGTTTTCGCAACCACAAAGCCGCCGCGCGCCATGCTGGTGACACACTCCCACGAAGACTTTGGTAGCCGGACACTGTTCGACGCGACGGCGCCGGTTCTGCCGGGGCTCGAACGGCTCCCGGCGTTCGTTTTCTAGTTGAGGTGTGACCCGGATGCTGCAGGTCAAGAGTTTCGACTTGGTTTCGCCGGCGCAGGGGTTCCGCCAGGCGGAGGCGGGGAATAAGGTAGGCGGGGGTACTGTCTTGGGATCAAGCGGTAACCCGGTTCGGGCGCGCTCGAGCCGGCTAACGGGATGAACGGATCACTGGGGATGCGTAGGCTGAAGTTGGTTACCGGAGCTGCCGCTGCGGTAATGATGCTGGCGTATATGGGCCCGACGCCCTCCTTGGCCGATACTATCGAGGCGGCGCTGGTGCGCGCCTATCAGGGCAATCCGCAGCTCAACTCGCAGCGCGCCCAGGTGCGTTCCACCGACGAAAACGTGCCACAGGCGCTGTCGGGCTATCGGCCCAAGGTCGCGCTCACCGCCAGCGCCGGCTACCAGTACACCGATACGAATTCCACCCAAGGCGGCACGCCCCAACAGATCGTCAGGACCGAAATTAACGGCACCAATCCCCCTCGCAGCGTCGGCCTCACCGTCACGCAGACGCTTTTCAACGGCCAGCAGACCGCCAATAGGACCCGCGCGGCGGAGAGCCAGGTCTCGGGCGCCCGCGAAGCCCTGCGGGTTCTCGAAGAGACGGTGCTGCTCAATGCCGCGACGATCTACATGGACTATCTGCGCGATGCCGCCATCGTCGAGGTTCAGCGCAGCAATACAAGGGTGCTCGAACAGACGCTGAAGCAGACGCGCGACCGGTTCAATGTCGGCGAGGTGACACGCACCGACGTGGCGCAGTCGGAAGCGCAACTCGCCGCCGGCAAGACCCAGCAACTGACCGCCGAATCCAATCTGACGACGACGCGGTCGAATTTCCGCCGCATCATCGGCAACGAACCGGAAGCACTGGCGCCAGGCTCGCCGGTCGATCGCTTTCTGCCGGCGACGCTGCCCAGCGCGGTCGAACTCGGCCTGATCGAAAACCCGAATGTGACCGCGGCGATGTTCGGCATCGACGTCAATTTTCTCACAGTCAAGATCAACGAAGGCGCGTTGTTGCCGACGGTGACGCTGCAGGCCTCCGTGCAGCAGGCCTACGAGCAGCAATTGACCGTTTACAGGTCATTCGGCGCCTCGGCGATCGCGCAGCTTTCGGTGCCGATCTATCAGGGCGGCGCCGAGTACTCGCTGATCCGCCAGTCGAAAGAAAACGTGGCGCAGCAGCGTCTGGTTCTTGACGAGACCCGCGACCAGGTCCGCGCCAACATTGTGACGGCATGGGGACAGCTCGAAGCGGGCAAGGCGCAGGTGGCATCGGCGCAATCGCAGGTGACGGCGTCCGAGATCGCGCTTAACGGCGTTCGGGAAGAGGCCAAGGCCGGACAGCGAACCACCCTCGACGTGCTCAACGCCCAGCAGGCGCTGGTCAACGCCCGCGTCGCGCTGGTCACCGCGCAGCACGATCGCGTGGTCGCCTCCTACGCGGTCCTGAGCGCCGTCGGCCGCTTGTCGCCTCAGGTGCTCAAACTGCCCACCGAGGTCTACGACCCGAGCGTACATTATCAGCAGGTGCGCGACAGCTGGATCGGCGTGCGCACGCCCGACGGCCGCTGATCGTCCAGCCGCCGGCACTTGCGGTGGAGAACCGGTTGCGCTCCCGAAAGCGCCGATCGGCAACAAGATGGATGCCGGCTTTCGGTGGTGGATCACCGGCATTCCGCGGCCACGATCTGACTTGTTTGAAAAGGGTATGTTTGTAGGCGGCATCAGCGGTGTGCCAGAACGACACGCCTTGGGGTCAGGCCCCGAGGGATGTATTTCATGCGCCGCGGCGTTGCTTGCAATCAAATATGGCCATGACGTACACATGGTCATGACGTACCTTTCCCGGAGGCAACAGAGCGATTCGCGCCGCCTTTCCGGCGTCCTTCGACGCGACGCTTCGGCGCCATCGGCAGGGGCGAGGACAGGTGCGATCAGCCGAGCGTCGCTTGATCTGGGGACAAGTCGGGCCTGCGTGGCGAAAATCCAGGCCTGCATATCTGCAAATCAGCAAGTCCCACCCGTCTTGGTGTAACACGCATTCGAGGCCGTTGATGATGTGGAGTCGGAGATGACGCAGCCTGCGAAGGTCCAAGAGCCCTCGATGGAGGAGATTTTGGCGTCGATCCGGCGCATCATCGCCGATGACGAAGCATCGCCGTCGGCCGGCGAAAAGTCCCCAAGCCCCGCAACCCCTGCCAAGCCCGAAAAGCTCGCCGCGGCGACGCCAGTCAAGGCGCCCGCGATGAATGACATTTCGCCGCCGGTTATTGCCGCGGCCGCCGCCAAGCCGGCCCCCGCCGCCGTCAAGATGGCGCCGCCGCCTCCCGCACCGCCGCCGGCCGCCGCGCCCGCTGTTTCCAACGGCCAGGACGACATCGATGCGTTGCTGGCAGGCCTCGATGAGGCAACCTCGCCCGCGGAAATACGGCCACCATCGCCCGAAGCCGAGGTGTTCGAACTCACCGACGACATGGCGCTGCCGGATCCGGCGCAGCCATTGTTCCACAAGGTCGAAGCTCCGGAGGATCGCGTGTTCGTGGAAGCCCCCTCTGCCAGAGCCGCGCCGCGGCAACCCGCATTCGAACCCCGCGGCGAGAGCAGCCCCGATGCGGCGGCGCCGATCCTGTCGCGCTCGACCGTCTCCGCGGTTGAATCCGCCTTCAACAGCCTGGCTCATACCGTGCTCAGCAACAACGCGCGGACGCTTGAAGATCTGGTCAAGGAAATGCTGCGGCCGATGCTGAAATCCTGGCTCGACGATAATTTGCCCGGACTGGTGGAGCGGATCGTCAAGGCCGAAATCGAGCGGGTCTCGCGGGGCGGCAGGGTATGATCCGGAAAAGCATGCCTTCTCGGGCTTGACCCGAGGGTGGGAACCGGCTTTTCCTGGGGCGAAGGCTGAAGCCGTTTGCCCGGAGATCGCGCCGAAACGGGCAGCTGAGATCATGGTCCGATTCACTCTGAGCGGGGCGTGATCTTCTGGCTCAGCCACAGAGCCTTACCGGCCCTGCTTCAACCGTTATCTCAGGCTTGACGCGTTCCACAGCCATGATTGCAGCGCCATGATCGAGAAGAACTACCAGCCCGCCGATATCGAAGGCCGCATGTCCCGGATCTGGGAAGAAAGCGGCGCGTTCAGGGCTGGCCGCCCCGAGCGCCGCGACGCCAAACCATTCACCATCGTGATCCCGCCGCCGAACGTGACCGGCTCGCTGCATATGGGGCACGCCCTCAACAACACCTTGCAGGACATCCTCTGCCGCTTCGAGCGCATGCGCGGCCGCGATGTGCTGTGGCAGCCGGGCACCGATCACGCCGGGATCGCGACCCAGATGGTGGTCGAGCGGCAATTGATGGAGCGGCAGCAGCCGGGCCGGCGCGATCTCGGCCGCGCCAAATTCCTCGAGCGGGTCTGGCAATGGAAGGCCGAGAGCGGCGGCGTCATCGTCAATCAGCTGAAGCGGCTTGGCGCGTCCTGCGACTGGTCGCGCGAACGCTTTACGATGGACGAGGGCCTTTCGCGCGCCGTGATAAAGGTGTTCGTCGAACTGCACCGCGACGGGCTGATCTACAAGGACAAGCGGCTGGTCAACTGGGATCCGGCGCTGTTGACCGCGATTTCCGATCTCGAGGTGCAGCAGATCGAGATCAAGGGCAGCCTGTGGTATCTGCGCTATCCGCTCGAGGGCAAAACCTTCGATCCCGGCGACGCCGAGAGTTTCATCGTTGTCGCCACCACGCGGCCCGAAACCATGCTCGGCGACAGCGCGGTGGCGGTCCATCCGGGTGACGAGCGCTACAGCCATCTGGTCGGCCGGCATGCGATCTTGCCGCTGGTGGGGCGCAAGATACCCATCGTCGCCGACGAATATTCCGACCCCGAAAAAGGGTCCGGCGCCGTCAAGGTGACGCCCGCGCACGACTTCAACGACTTCGAGGTCGGCCGCCGGCACAACCTGCCACAGATCAGCGTGCTCGATCAGGAGGGCCACCTCGCGCTGGTCGGCAACGAGGACTACCTGCGTGGACTGCCGGAAGGCGCCTTGCAGCTCGCAGAGGAATTGCACGGCGTCGACCGCTTCGCTGCGCGCAAGCTGATCCTGCAGCGGCTGGAGGATTTCGGCTTTCTGGAGAAGACCGAGCCGAATAGCCATACGGTGCCGCACGGCGATCGCTCCGGCGTCGTCATCGAGCCCTATCTGACCGACCAGTGGTATGTCGACGCCAAGACGCTGGCGCAGCCCGCGATCGCGGCGGTGCGCTCGGGCGCGACCGCGTTCGTGCCGAAGAACTGGGAGAAGACCTATTTCGAGTGGATGGAGAACATTCAGCCCTGGTGCATCTCGCGCCAGCTCTGGTGGGGTCACCAGATCCCGGCGTGGTACGGGCCGGACGGCAAGGTCTTCGTCGCCGAAACCGAGGAGGAAGCCATAGGCAACGCGCTCGGCTATTACGCCGAGCAGGAGGTCATCACGCCGGAGCAGGGGCGCGAGATGGCGCTCGATCGCAACAAGCGCGCAGGCTTCATCACCCGCGACGAGGACGTGCTCGACACCTGGTTCTCCTCGGCGCTGTGGCCGTTCTCGACGCTGGGCTGGCCCGGCGACGACACCGACGTCAGGCGCTATTACCCGACGGATGTGCTCGTCACCGGCTTCGACATCATCTTCTTCTGGGTCGCCCGGATGATGATGATGGGCCTGCACTTCATGAAGCAGGTTCCGTTTCCCACGGTCTACATCCACCGCCTGGTTCGTGACGAGAAGGGCGCGAAGATGTCGAAGTCGAAGGGCAACGTCGTCGACCCCCTCGGCATCATCGATGACTATGGTGCGGATGCGCTGCGCTTTGCGCTGGCACGTGCGGCCGCGCAGGGGCACGACATCAAGCTCTCGCCCCAGCTTGTCGAAACCAACCGCAATTTTGCGACCAAGCTCTGGAACGCCTGCCGCTTCGCCGAGATGAACGATTGCGTGCTGCCGACGGGCTTCGATGCCACGCAAGCCAAGGAGACGCTGAACCGCTGGATTGCCCATGAGACGGTGCGCACCACCCGCGAGGTGACCGAAGCGATCGAGGCCTACCGCTTCAATGACGCGGCGGGCGCCGCCTACCGCTTCGTCTGG
>NZ_JBEKXH010000359.1:0-6578 GCF_049512235.1 Bradyrhizobium sp. | reverse complement strand
TGCCGAAGCTGGTGCTCGCGCCGTCGTTCCTGCTGGTCTTGATTTTCGTCTACGGCTTCAATCTCTGGACCGTATTTCTGTCCTTTACCAATTCAAGGGCGTTCGCAAGCTTCAAGCTGATCGGCCTCGCCAACTACGAAAAGCTCTGGAATTGGACGTTCGAGACCGACCCGCCGTCAAGCTGGTACACCGCGATCGTCAACATGGGCATTTTCGGCGGGCTCTATATCGTGTTTTGCCTCGCGCTCGGCCTGACGCTGGCCATCCTGCTCGATCAGAAGATTCGCGGCGAGGGCATTCTTCGCCCGATCTATCTTTATCCGCTCGCGCTCTCGTTCATCGTCACCGGCACGGCGTGGAAGCTTTTTCTCGATCCGGGCATAGGCCTCGAAAAGGCCGTCCACGATTGGGGCTGGACCAGTTTCAAGTTCGATTGGGTCGTCAATCCCAGCATGATGATCTATTGCGTCGCGATTGCGGGCATCTGGCAGACGTCCGGCTTTGTGATGGCGATGTTTCTCGCGGGCCTTCGGGGAGTGGACGGGGAGATCCTGAAGGCTGCGCAAATCGACGGCGCCTCCGCCTATGCGACCTATCGGCGGATCGTGATCCCGATCATGCGACCGGTCTTTCTCTCCGCCACCATCGTGCTCGCCCACATGGCGATCAAATCCTACGACCTGGTGTTGTCGGTCACCGGCAAGAACCCGGGCGGGGCCGCCGAGCTGCCTTCGACCTTCATGTATTCCTACACCTTCACGCGCAATCAGATGGGGGTAGGCTCTACCAGCGCGGTCATCATGCTGATGACGATCGCCGCGATCATGGTTCCCTACCTCTACTCGGAGCTGCGGGAGAAGAGCCAATGAGCGCCGCAGATCTTGTCACCGCTGCGCCGCGTCGGATCCAGTCGGGCCACTCCGCCATCACGCGGGTCGTGATCTACGGGCTACTGATCTTTTTCGCGATCATCTATCTGGTGCCGCTGATCGTGATGGTGATGACGTCGTTGAAGCCGCTCGACGAAGTCACCGGCGGCAATATGTTTGCACTGCCGAAATCGCCGACCTTTGCCGCCTGGATCAGGGCCTGGGGCGAAGCCCGCATCGGCGTCTCGGATACGGCCGGGATCAACGGCTATTTCATGAATTCGATCAAGATGGTGGTGCCGTCGGTTCTGATCTCGACGCTGCTCGGCGCATTGAACGGCTATGTCCTCACCAAATGGCGCTTCCCCGGCCACAAGCTCGTGTTCGGCATGATGCTGTTCGCCTGCTTCATCCCGTTCCAATCCGTCATCATTCCGATGGCGGTGATCCTGGGACTGCTGGGCCAGATCGGCAATCAGCTCGCCGATGCCACCGGCTTTTCATTCGGCTTCGGCAATGCGACGGTCAACCTGGTGATTTGCCATGTCGTTTATGGCCTCGGCTTCACGACGCTGTTTTTCCGGAATTATTACGAGGCGTTTCCGACGGAACTCGTGAAGGCGGCGATGATAGACGGCGCCGGCTTTTTCCAGATCTTCCGGCGCGTCCTGCTGCCGAACTCGACCCCGATCATCATCGTCACGGTGATTTACCAGTTCACGAATATCTGGAACGACTTCCTGTTCGGCTCGACATTTGCCGCCGGTGACCAGTCTCCGATGACGGTCGCCCTGAACAACCTCGTCAATACCTCGACCGGGGTTGTCGAATACAACGTCAACATGGCTGCGGCGATCATCGCCGCGGCTCCCACCTTGTTCGTCTATGTCGTCGCGGGCCGCTACTTCGTGCGCGGGCTGATGGCAGGCGCGGTGAAAGGATAGAATATGGCCTTCCTTGAGATCAACGGGCTTCGCAAGCGCTTTGGCACGCTGGAGGTCCTGAAGGGCATCGATCTGAGCCTGGACAAGGGCGGCTTCCTGGTGCTGATCGGCCCCTCGGGTTGCGGCAAGTCGACCCTGCTTGGCACCATCGCGGGCCTGGAGACGATCAGCTCCGGCGCGATTCGCATCGAAGGTCAAGAGATCAACGATCTGCACCCCTCGAAGCGCGACATCGCCATGGTATTTCAGTCCTACGCGCTTTATCCCAACATGACGGTCGCCGAGAACATGGCGTTCGGCATGGAAATGCGCGGCGTGCCGAAGCCCGAACGCGAAAAGGCCGTCGCGGAGGTCGCCAAGACCCTGCAATTGGACCATCTTCTCAAACGCCGCCCGAGCCAGCTTTCGGGCGGCCAGCGCCAGCGCGTCGCCATGGGCCGCGCCTTGGTTCGCGAGCCGCGCGTCTTCCTGTTCGACGAGCCGCTGTCCAATCTCGACGCCAAGCTGCGCGTCGATATGCGCGTTGAAATCAAGCGTCTGCACCAGCGAACCGGTGCGACGATCGTCTATGTCACGCACGATCAGATCGAGGCCATGACGCTTGCGACGCGCATCGCCGTCCTGAAGGACGGCGAGCTGCAGCAGGTCGGCACGCCGCACGAAGTCTACAACAGGCCCGCAAATCTGTTCGTCGCCGATTTCATGGGCTCGCCTTCGATGAATTTGCTGGAAGGCAGGGTCTTACGATCGGACGGCGCGGCCTCGGTCGTCATCGAGCGTGCCGGCGCCGAGCCGATCGCGTTTCCCGTTCCCGCCAGCGCGAACGTCGAGGCGCTCACCGAGGGCGCAAAGGTGATCTTTGGCATTCGTCCTGAAGCTGTAAGCGATCTTGAAAGCGCGGACGGGAATTCGAAGAGCATCAAGACCTTCACCAGCCAGGTCGAGATTGTCGAGCCTGCCGGATCAGACACATTCGTCGTAACTTCGATCGCCGGCAAGGAGGTCACGGCGCGGATGCGGGCGGATTCCGACATTCGCGTCGGGCAGAGCCATGTGTTTGCGTTGAACCTCGACAAGGCCGTCTTGTTCGACCCGGCAACGACGCATCGACTTTAAACCACCTGCCGCCGGCCCCTGTTGCCGGCCCTGCAATGGGGGCGGTTGGTCGCCGCCGCGAACGTCTTGTCGCGAGGTACCATGCCTGAACCCACCCGATCGAGCCATGCCGAAAGCCCCGACGTGATCATCGTCGGATCAGGCATGGGTGGCGCGACGCTCGCCGCCGGGCTGGCGCCGAGCGGAGCTCGCATCGTCATTCTCGAACGCGGCGAACAGCTGAAAGATACGCCCGAAACGCGCGACGCGCGGGCGATCTTCCAGCGCGGTTTTTATCGCCCGACCGAGACGTGGACAGACGGGGCGGGCCAAGGGTTCAACCCCGGCAACTATTACTATGTGGGTGGCAACAGCAAGTTTTATGGCGCGGTCCTGATCCGCTACCGCGCCTGCGACTTTCGGCCAATCGCACACGCAGAGGGGACGACCCCGGGCTGGCCGTTCGATTACGATGAGCTTGAGCCCTGGTATACCCAGGCCGAGAACTTGTATCGGGTCTGCGGCGCGCTCGGTGACGACCCCACGGAACCGCGCCATTCCGCGCCCTATCCATTGCCGGCCATCCCCGATGAACCGGCCATGGCGGCAACCCGCCAACGACTGCGGAGGGCGGGACTGCACCCGGCCTCACTCCCGCTCGGTGTCGACATCGCGGCCTGGATGAAACGTGCGGCGACGCCCTGGGACGCCTTTCCGGATACGAGGACCGGGAAAATGGACGCCGAGACCTGCGGTCTTGCGGCCGCGCTCGCCTATCCCAACGTCATTCTGCAGACCGGAACGAAGGTCCAGCGCCTGATCATGGCGCCCGACGGCAAACATGTCGAAGGCGTTGAATACGACATTGGCGGCGCGCGGCACACGTTGAAGGCTGGATTGATCGTGCTGTCGGCCGGCGCGGTCAATTCGGCTGTGTTGCTGCTGCGGTCCTCCGAGCGCGGCATAGCCAACAGCAGCGACAAGGTCGGCCGCCATTTCATGAACCACAATACATCGGCCGTATTGGCGATCGATCCGAAAACGGTCAATGATGCCATCTATCAGAAGACGTTCGGTATCAATGACTTCTATCTCGATGACGGCGCAGGCGGGCCGCCGCTCGGCAACATCCAGCTGCTCGGTCGTGTAACCGGTCAGATTCTCAAGGCCAGTCTGCGTCAGGTTCCCGAATTCGCATTGAACTGGCTCAGTCGACATGCCGTCGACTTCTACGCCATGAGCGAGGATCTGCCCAATCCCGATAGCCGGGTGACGCTGGACGGAGAAGGGATCCGGCTGGATTGGAAGCGCAGCAACTGGGCCTCGCACTTGGCCTTGGTCGCGAAATTGCGCGCGCGGCTTCGTGCCGCGGGTTACCCGATCGTGCTCGCGCGCGCGTTCGATCGCCGCACGCCGTCGCATCAGTGCGGCACCGTGCGCATCGGCCTGGACCCGGCGGAAGCGCCGCTCGATCCCTATTGCCGCGCCTACGACCATCCGAACCTCTTCGTGGTCGACGCTTCGTTGCTGCCGACGTCGGCGGCGGTCAACCCGGCGCTGACCATCGCGGCGCAGGCGCTTCGTGTCGCCAACCACATTGCCAGCAACGATCTTTGACCGGAGCACCCAATGGCCCACGACTACATCATCATCGGCGGCGGCTCCGCCGGTTGCGTACTCGCCAATCGGCTGAGCCGGGATCCGTCGATCAAAGTCCTGGTCATCGAGGCCGGTGGTGCCGACACCAACATGCTGTTTCGCATGCCGGCCGGTTTTGCCAGGATGACGAAGGGCATCGCCAGCTGGGGCTGGAGCACCGTGCCCCAGAAGCATCTGAATGGGCGCGTCATCTGGTATACGCAGGCCAAGGTCGTCGGCGGCGGCTCGTCCATCAACGCCCAGCTCTATACGCGTGGCAACGCGAAGGACTATGACGCATGGGTGACGGAAGCGGGCTGCGAAGGCTGGTCCTATCGTGATGTCCTGCCCTATTTCAAGCGCTCCGAGGATAACCAGCGGCTCGTCAATGATTACCACGCCTACGGCGGACCATTGGGCGTTTCCTACCCGGTCAATCCCCCGCCGATCAGCTTCGCATTCCTGCGCGCCGCGCAGGAAGCCGGCATTCCGTTCAATGATGATTTCAACGGCGCGGTGCAGGACGGCATCGGTCATTACCAATTGACGACGCGCAATGCCCTGCGGTCTTCGACGGCGAGCGCCTATCTCGGACCGGCACGCTCGCGACGGAACCTCACGGTGAGACTGAACACGCCCGCATTGAAAATACGCGTTGAAAACCGGCGCGCGGTCGGCGTGGAGGTCGGCATGTCCAGCGGTATCGAGACTCTGCGGGCGGAACGCGAGATCATTCTCTGCAGCGGCGCCATCGGCTCGCCAAGGCTGTTGCAGCTCTCCGGCATCGGTCCCGCCGACGTGCTTTCGGCAGCCGGGATCCCGGTCGTTCATGATCTGCCGGGTGTCGGTGCCAATATGCAGGATCATCTCGATCTCTACGCCATTTGCGAATGCACCGGCGATCACACTTACGATCGGGTGGCGCGGCCGCATCGCACGGTCTGGGCGGGGCTGCAATATCTGCTGTTCAAGACCGGCCCTGTCGCCTCGACATTGTTCGAGACCGGGGGGTTCTGGTACGCGGACAGAGAGGCGCGTTCGCCGGATATTCAATTCCATCTCGGGCTCGGATCCGGTATCGAGGCAGGCGTCGCGTCGATGCGCAATCCCGGCGTTACGCTCAACTCGGCGTTCCTGCGCCCGCGCTCTCGCGGCAGCGTGCGGCTGGCAAGCGCGGATCCCGCGGCCGCGCCCTTGATCGATCCCAACTACTGGTCGGATCCATACGACCGGGATTGCTCGCTGAAGGGTCTGCAGCTGGCGCGCGATATCCTTAAGCAGCCGGCGCTGAGACCCTACGTGCTCGCCGAACGGCTGCCCGGCGACGGCATCGGGAGTGAGGAAGACCTGATGCAATATGCCTACCGGTCCTGCAAGACGGATTATCATCCGGTCGGCACTTGCGCGATGGGGTCGGGCGAGAATGCGGTCACGACGCTCGATTTGAAGGTCCGCGGCATGGACGGCCTGCGTGTCGTCGACGCTTCGGTGATGCCGTTCGTCCCGTCGTGCAATACCAACGCACCGACGATAATGGTCGCAGAAAAGGCGTCCGATGCGATCCTCGATCGCAAGCCGCTGCCGGCGGCGGTGTTTTGACGGCGCTATAACTGCAGACTCCAGTCATCGCGAAGACCGTGCCGTTAGATTCACGTTTCGAAAATAGTCTTTTTGAATCGTGAATTTAAACACTTAATTCATGCTCTCGAAGGAATTGTTCAGCACGGTCCGGATCGGGACCTCGATCAAACTCGAGGCAATCCTCGTCTTCACCAAAAGGAACGGACTTGAAGGGGCGATACGATGAACGTGAGAAAAGGCAAGGAGCAAAGACTATTGAGGCTCGCCGTGATGTCCAACGGCAGCGCCGACTCACGAGAAATTTCCAACAAGGCATCCCAGGCGGCGATACCCCCGCAAGATGAAATCCTTCAAAATGCAATCCTGAACAGCGCTCACTTCGCAATCATCGCGACCGACGCTAACGGTGTTATCCAGTTGTTCAACGTCGGTGCTGAACGGCTGCTCGGTT
>NZ_JBEKXH010000358.1:0-6587 GCF_049512235.1 Bradyrhizobium sp. | reverse complement strand
AGCCGCTAAGGCACCGCCAAACGAAAGGGGCGGTAACAGATATGCTGGGCCTAAAGTTCACTGCGCCACACTCCTACTCTACCAGCTTTCTCTCCACGGCGTCAAAGCTGGATTGCTTCGCGGGAGCCTGTCATCGGGCGCGCGTACGCGCGACCCGTTGGCTCGCAATGACGATCTCAGACTATCCTTGCTCGGCTGTTTGAAAAGTGAATCGGAAATCAGGCGGGTGGGCAAAGCCACCGGATCGCGCGCGAATGCGCGAACCGATGGCGCGCCCAGCAACTTAAGAAGCATCTCAAGCAAGGGGTGGGCACGGCGCGTTGACGCGCCGTTTGTCCACCCTCCGAATCCAGCACGGGAACCTGGACGCCCCTGTATCCGCCCCTGTATTAACAGGGCTTAACAGGGAAAAAGGTGTGCTCTTTCTGAGATACAACTGATGTGCCACGAAAATCGAACAACTTGAATAGCGAACCGACATTGCCGAAAATTCCGGCTTGCTCCGGACAATCAATGATTGTATTTTTAGTTGCTACGGTGAGCTTGTGCGGCTCGCCATCGACCGCGCGGCCGTCACCGGGCCGACCTTCGACCGCATTCGCCGGCTCTATCCACGGGTCGCGTGTACGGCCGCGATCCTCACGAGTTCTGTTTTGATTGCGTTCTGTTGGAAGCTGTTCGCGCTCACCGTAAGGCAACGCGGGAAGATCCGGAAATTCGACCGGCAACGGAAATCCGGCTGGCTTCCTGAGTTGCGAAATACCTGAGCGCCAACGCGTCGATGCGAGCAACCGCCCGATGACAAAGAGGATAGAGCCGAGCGCTCAGGGTGAAAACCGACACTTTCCGCCGCTTGGCAGCGCGATCAATGTCCTCCTGGTCTCGCCGCGCTTTGCGCCTTCATTCTGGAGCATGAGCGGATTGCTGGAGCTCGTTCCGCAGGACGCCCTGCAGCCCCCGCTCGGTCTGATCACGGTCGCCGCGCTCTGCCCAGGCAGTTGGACGATGAGGCTGGTCGACCTTAGCTTCGATGCGCTGACCGACGCCGACCTGCTGTGGGCCGATCTTGTGATGGTCTCCGGAATGCGGGTGCAGCACGATGACATGCGTGAGACTCTGCTGCGTGCCCGCGCGTTGGGCAAGCGCACCATGGTCGGCGGTCCGCACGCCAGCAGCCAGCCGGAACTGCTGCTCGATCTTGCCGACCACGTCGTCGTCGGCGAGCCCGACGAAGTGTTCGGGTCGATTGCCGACGATCTCGAGCGCGGCTCCGCAAGACCGCTCTATGTCGTCGAGGACAAGCCGGACATCAGCCGGACGCCGATCCCGCGCTTCGACCTGCTGCGAATGGAGCGATACCTGATGCTCTCGGTGCAGTTCGCGCGCGGCTGCCCGTTCCAATGCGAATTCTGCGACATCATCACGATTTATGGCAGAAAGCCGCGAACCAAGACTTCCGACCAGTTGCTGCGCGAGCTCGACGCGCTGCTGGCGCTGGGCTGGCGCAACCGCATCTTCATCGTCGACGACAATTTCGTCGGCAACCGCAAGCGTGCGCTCGAACTGGTGCAGAGGCTGCAGGAGTGGCAAGGGCAGCACGGCACCCCGTTCACGTTCAAGACCGAGGCGTCGCTCGATCTCGCGCAGCACCCGGTCCTGATCGATGCGATGGTGAAAGCCAACTTCTGGTCGGTGTTCGTCGGCATTGAGACGCCGTCCCGCGAGGCGCTCGCGGAGACCCGAAAGCTGCAGAACCTGCGTCAGGACCCGCTCGATGCCGTCAAACTCATTCAGCACGGCGGACTCTGGGTCAGCGCCGGGTTCATCGTCGGCTTCGATTCCGATACGGCCGATATCTTCGATCGGCAGATCGCGTTCATCGAGCGGGCGGACATCGCGTTTGCGATTGCGGGCTTCCTGGTCGCGCTGCCGACGACCCCGTTGTACGAGCGGATGCGCAACGAGGGCCGGCTGATCGAGGGCGTGCCGATCAACCGCTTCAGATCGCCGAACTTCCGGACCATTCTGCCGCTGCCGGCGCTGTTGCGGGGAGGCATATCGATTCTGAGCGGGATCTACGAGCCTTCCGCCTTCTTCGATCGCGCCTTTCGTTGCGTCGCGGCCTGGAATGTACGCGACTTTCAGAGGGCGCCATCGCAGCCCCGATCCTATGTGCGCAGCGTTCTGGTCCAGTCGGTCGTCCGACAGGGGCTTCGCTCGTCGTACCGGCGCGCCTATTGGCGGTTTTTATTCCGCATCATTTGGCACTGGCGATCCAATCCGCAAAAGTTCTGGCTGGCCTTCTCGTTGTTGCTGTCCGGGCACCACTTCATCGGCTTCGCGCGGGAAGTGACCGCAGAGCTCTCCGAAGAGCTCCGGCAACTCGGCGACGAACCATCGCCGGTCGCGGCCAAAGCCCCGGCGCAGGCCGCATGATCTGACCCTTCGATCAGTTTGAAAGGCATCGATGCAGACCATCGTCGATTATCTGGAGGCCGGCGCGCGCGATATTCCGGACCAGATGTTCTGCAGCTTCCTCGACGGTGCCGGCGGCGTCATCGACCGGTTGAGCTATCGCGAGCTTCACCAACGCAGCAACCACGTCGCGGCCTGCTTGCGGCAAACCGGCCGGGTCGGCTTCGGTCAGCCGGTGCTCCTCGTCTATGCGCCCGGTCTCGACTTCATCGTCGCGTTTCTCGCCTGCGTCAAGCTCGGCGCTCCTCCGGTTCCGGTGCCGCCGCCGGATGCGTCCGGCCTTGCCGGCGGCGCCGAGAAGCTGTCGCACATCGCGCGCGACTCCGGCGCCGCGATCGCCCTGACCCATGAGGCCTATCTGCGGCAGCTGCGCGCCTTGGCGGAGCGCGGGTCGCAGCCGGCAAAGTCGCTCGCCGCAGCGCCGCCCGGCGGCCTTTCGTGGCTTTCGACCGACCGCATGCGCGGCGAACTGGCAACTTATTCCGGCACGGTCAACGCGACCCTGTTCCTGCAATACACCTCGGGCTCGACGCAAAGCCCGCGTGGCGTCGTGGTGTCGCACGACAACGTCATTCACAATTGCGAGGCGACGCTGACCCATCGGCCGATCGGCGTATCCTGGCTTCCGCACTATCATGACATGGGCCTGATCGGATATTATCTGTTCATCATGCTGAAGGCCGGCTCGGTCTATGGCTTTTCCAGCGCCAACTTCCTGCGGCGGCCGCTGCTGTGGCTCGAGACGATGACGAAGGTCAAGGCGACGATCAGCAGCGCGCCGAATTTTGCCTTCGAATACTGCCTGCGCGAAGACAAGGTACCGGCCCGGGCGCTCGCATCCCTCGATCTCGGCTCGTTGCGGGTGCTGATGAACGCCTCGGAACCGGTCCGCAGCGGTACCTACGAACGCTTCCTCGCCAAGTTCGCGCCATGCGGCCTCTCCGCGCGCGCCTCCGTGGTGTTCTATGGGCTGGCCGAGAACACGCTTGCGGTGAGCGGCGACGGGCGCGTTCGCTTGACCGTCAACACCAAGCGGATGGAGCGCAATGACCTCCGCATCGAGGCGCCGAAGGCCGACGGCCACAACCAGACGAGCCTGGTCAGCTGCGGCAAGCCGCTGGCCGGAATCGAGGTCGCAATCGTCGACAGTTCGACCGGCGTCGCACTGGGCGAGGGCCGCATCGGCGAGGTCTGGGTCACCGGGAGGAGCAAGGCGCAGGGCTACTTCAACAGGCCGGAGCTCAACGCCAGTGTGTTCGCCGCAGCGATCGACGGCAACGCAGCCCGGGTGCGCCATCTGCGCACCGGTGACCTCGGTTTCCTGCACGACGGCGAGCTGTTCGTTTGCGGCCGCCTGAAGGACATGATCATCATCGGCGGTCGCAACTACTATCCAAACGACATCGAGGCGGTCGTGGAACGCAGCACCCGCAAGATTCGCCAAGGGGGCGTGGCGGCATTTGCGATCGACGACGGCAACAGCGGCGAGGCCATCGCGGTGCTCGTCGAGGTCGCGAAATCCAACGATCTTCCCGACCTCGGCCAGATCGCCCGGCAAATCAGGAAATACTGCCAGGTCGAGGTGGCGCTGCTCGCAATTGTCGCCCGTGGCACGATTGCCAGAACGTCGTCGGGAAAGGTTGCGCGTCAGGAATGCAGGAGGCGGTTGCAGGCGGACGAAATCACCGTGCTGGAGTCCCGGCGCGGACAGAGCCACGCCGGCGGCGATGCTGCCATCGCCGACCTGATTGCCCGCTTCGACGACGAGGACCTGCAGCAGCGCACACTCGCCGAACTCGGCGTCGATTCGCTCACTTTGGTCGAACTGAGCCTGTGCATCGAAAGCCGCCTGAAGGCCTCCGTCAAGGCAAAGGACCGGCGCTGGCAGGAAGCGGTCTTCGACCTGCGTATCCTCCAGACCATTACGGTTCGCGAACTGCTCAAATTTCTTCGCGGGCTTGCGGGCGACGGCCGGCTGCCGAAACTATCGTCGGGCCGCTATGCCCGCCGGTTGCGGGCGGTCGAGCTCGAGGAGCGCGAGCGCATGCGGCAGGATATGGTGCTGCCCGCCGACATCCGGCCGGACGCCACGGGCCAACCACCCGACGACGGCCCATTGTTGCTGACCGGCGCCACCGGATTCCTCGGGGCCTTTCTGCTCGAAGCGCTGCTGCGGCTCACCGACCGCGACGTGGTGACGCTGGTGCGCGCCGAGGATGATGAGCATGCCAAGGCCCGCACCAAAGCGGCCTTGCAGCGGACGGGATTGTTACAGGGGAAATTGCTGGAGGCGTTTGACCGCCGGGTCGTCGCACTTCGTGGCGACATCGCGGCACCGCGACTGGGGCTCGGGGGCCGGGACTGGGGTCGCCTCGCCGGCGAGGTCACAGGCATCTATCACTGCGCCGCCGAGGTCGACTACGTCAGGCCCTACCGGAGCCTGCGCGCGGCCAATGTCAACGGCATGATCGAGACAATCCGTCTGGCCGCCAGCGGCACGGCGAAAGCTCTGCACTTGGTGTCGACCACCTTCATTTTCGGCTTCGCGCCGCGAGCCGTATGCTGGGAACACGAGTGCAATATGGAAATGGCGGAGCTCACCTTCGGCTATCCACAGAGCAAGTGGGTCGCCGAGCAGCTTGCTTTCGCGGCGGCGCAACGGGGCCTGGCAACCCGGATCTATCGGCCGTCCTTCGTGACGGCGTCGCGGTCGGGGCGATACGTGCGCGGTGACCTGATGGCGCGGATGTTCGCCTACATGATCCGCCATGGCATCTCGACCGATGCGATCAACCAGATCAGCCTGCTCCCGGTCGATGTGTGCGCCAACAACCTGGTCGCGCTCTCGCTGCTGGAGGCGCCGGCGCTTCAGGTCTTTCACCTCACCGCCGACGAATACTACACCATGCGACATGCGTGTTCCCTGATCAGCCGCGAATTCGGCTACCCGTTCGAATATCTGAGCCTTGAGCGGGCCGTCGATCATATGAACGGTCACTGCAGCGGGACCGATCCGCTGTATCCGTTGATGGCATTCTTCAACCACAATCACAGGCGGATCGAGCGAATGGGGGGCAAGCGCTACGACAACAGGAACTATCGCGCCGCGCGGGAACGATCCCTCCTGACGCAGCCGGAACCGCCGCTGCAGGAGACGGTCGCGAGCCTTGTGTCGTATCTGCAGGGCACTAATCTCGTGCCCGCGCCGCCGCGCCGCGTTCTAGCCGGGGGAGCGCTCGCGGCGGTGCAGCCCGCAGCCTCGGCGGTGTAGCATGTCAATCCTCAGCCGACTGCCCTATCGCGCGACCGGTATCGGGTTTCTGCTGGCCTATGCCGTTCCGGCGATCGTCGTTTCGAGCGCGTGGCTGGCGCGCCTGACCGACTATCCGAACGCGTTCGTGTTTGCGCCGCTCGCTGTGGCCTATGCGCTGGTCCCTCTGGTCCAGACCGTTTGGTCGAGGGGGTTGCGACCGGCGGCGGCCGGTGCCGATGCCGCGGCGCCCTCCGCGAGCCATTTTCGCCTCCCGCTGTGGCCAAGCTTGCCGGCGCAGCTTGCGATGCTCTACGTCGCCGGCGACCTCTGGAGTTCGGGGGTTCTCGATGCCGCCGGACGCGCCGGGTTGTTGCTGAGCACGGGGATCTACAGCTCGATCTTCGCCATCACGATCGCGCATGAACTTATCCATCGCCCCGGCCGCGGCGAGCGCTTCCTCGGCGGACTTCTGCTCTCGACGGTCGCGTTCGGCACTTTCAAGATCGTACATCTGCGAATCCACCACCGTCACGTGGGAACCACGCTCGACTTTGCGAGCGCGCGGCGTGGCCAAAGCATCTACGGATTCTGGGTTCAGTGTCTGGTCGGCAATTTTCGCGGCGCGGTGCGCCTCGAGCGCGCGCGGCTTGCCGAGGCGGGCAACCGCCCGTGGATGAGCGAGCTTTCGATCTGGTACGGATTTTCCCTGCTCTGGCTCACGGCGGCGCTCGCTCTGTGGGGCTGGATGGGTGCTGTCTTCTTTCTCGGGCAGAGCCTGATCGCGATCATGAAGCTCGACTGCATCAATTATCTTCAGCATTACGGCCTCTCCAGGCAGCCGGGTGCCGACGGAAAAGTC
>NZ_JBEKXH010000357.1:0-6589 GCF_049512235.1 Bradyrhizobium sp. | reverse complement strand
TCCTCGCCGGTTCGGCGCAGACTATCCAGAAAAATGGTTCGGCCGTCTGTCTGAAACCGGCGTGTTGAAAACGGCCGGTCGTCTTTGGCACACTCGCGGGCATATTCGAGACAGTTGCGCACTGCGACGAGTGTCAACCCGCTATCGAGAAAGCTTTTGATGACTCGGAGCTCGATAAGGTCGCGGAATCCAAGTTCGATGTGATGCTCATACACCGGAAGCTGCGGCTCCCACAGCGGCGGCATCTCCACGGTTTTGTCGCCATGGGTGTAGGTGTACCCCCCGAGCCAGCGCCGAATGCTCAACGGCCGGATTTTCAACAGCCGTGCAGCCTCGGGGACGGTGTAAAAACCAATTCCGAGCTGTTGGGCATCTTTTCGCAGGGCGGTTTGGAGCATGGCGGTACATTAACGCCAAAGTTGGCGATTAGGCTATACGATAGCTCAATTCGGGCCCAAGGGCCGTCTTTTTTCCTTCGATTGAATTGACGTCGGTCTTCAATGCCGACATAGCCGGTCTGGTGGTGGAAGTCACCGATGACAAGAGCCTGGAAAAGGACGTGCGCAAGAAGCTGCAGGTTGAACATGCGGCAGCAAACTCCGCGCGGGCCAAGCTCATCAAGCTCGCCGACAAGACGTCGAATCTGCGATCCCTGGTAAAAAGCCCGCCGCACGATTGGAATCTGCAACGACGGCGAGAGTATCTTGATTGGGCCCTGGCCGTTGCAACGGGGTTGCGTGGGACCAACGCATGGCTCGAAGCGCAATTTGATGAAGCTGCAGGACAACTTGCGGCATCCTGTGCCGCAGGTCCCCGTCCGTAAAACATGGCGGCTTGGTCGCCTGGGCTTTCGCAGGAGCAATGTTGGCGCCAATCTGTGGGCGAGCGGGTGGATCTCGGTCCCATCGCAGAACGGATGGAAACCTGAGGCGAGAGATTCTATGCTGGCAGGATCCACGTCAGCGAACTCGCTGACATCGATCGTCGCGTTTGGCCGGCCGGCGCGCCCGCAGGTCCTGTTTCCGCTTTAAGGAACGTTCCATGGATGCTTCCATCATTTCCGCGCTGGCGGCTTTAACGGGTACCGCGGTCGGCGGGATGACAAACGTCATGGCGAACTGGCTCACCCAGCGGCTCCAGCTTCGCGCCCAGTGGCTCGCCCACGAGAAGAACCGCCGCCAGATCCTCTACAGGGATTTCATCGAGGAAGCCTCAAGGTGCTATATCGATGCGCTCCAGCACGACGAGGCCGATGTTCCAAGCCTGGTCGGCCTCTATGCGAAGCTTGGCAGGATGCGGGTCTTATCGTCCGAGCCGGTGGTGGACCGCGCTGAACATATTGCCCGAACCATCCTGGATACGTATCTTGAGCCGGACAAGACCTTCGTCGAGCTGCGCGAGATGGCCAAGGACGGAACCATCGACCTGCTGCGCGATTTCAGCACGGCATGCCGCGCAGAATTCGACGAATTGCGCCAGCGGTTTTGAAGCCGGATCACCCCAACGTCGCCAGCAAGCGCGCGGCGGCTTGCAGATCTGCCGTATCCGAACCCTCTGCGAACTGCTCGAGTACCGGCTGCAGAAGCGCCCGGCCGCTTTCGGATCGTCCCTGACTGGCGAAGAGAGCGGCGAGGTCGGTCGCGGTGCGCAACTCAAAGGCGCGCGCGCCCTGGCTGCGGCCGAGTTCAAGCGACCGGATCAAGCATGCTTCCGCCGTCCCGGCGTCGGGCCGCGGCATTGACAGCAAGAGCCCTCCCTTCAAGCGCAGCAGCTCCGGCATGTAGGTGGCAGCGCCGTTCGTCTCCACCCGTCGGATGGTCTCGTCGACCAGCGCGAGGGCCTCGGCGGGCTGTCCGATCGCTGCAAGTCCCTGAACCAGCGACAGGTTGAATTCCGTGGTGAGCAGTTCGTAATGCACCGCGTGGATTTTCTGCAGAGCGGCCCGCAGGCCCTCTACCCCGTGATTTACCTCGCCCCGGAGGATCGCGAGCTCCCCCTTGCGGGCTTGTCCGACCGCAATAAGCGGCCCAAGGGAATGCGACCTGGAAAGAGCGATCGACGCGTCGATGTGTTCTTCGGCGCTTGAGAAATCGCCGGTCCAGAGAAATACCGATGCGGCCAGAACCAGGACGACAGCAAGCGATGTCGGATTGTCCAAGCGTTTGGCATCCCGGACGGTCTGCTGCGCGCGTGCCACGGCCTGCGCGGGATGGCCTTGCAACCACAGCGTCCGTGCCAGATGGATGGCGGCCCGGTAGTGCCGATCATAGCCAAGATAGACCGTGCCGGTGCGCTGCGACAGCGGCCAGTGCCGCAGCAAAGCCTCAAGCTCGGTGCGGGCGCCGCTGAGGTCGCCCATATAGTGCAGTGTTCTGCCCAAGATCGAATGCGCCAATGCGGTAGCGGCCGGACTCTCGATGGTCGCGGCATCGGCGCGGCAACGCGTTGCGTATTGCAGGGCGGTCATGAAATCGCCGCTGCGGAAGTGGAACATGTGCAGCATGCCCAGAAGCCCGACCTGGTTGAGGACGTCGCCGAGTTCTTCGGCAATGACGAGGCTTCGGTTCAGCGCGATACGCGCCGCATCGCTTTGTCCGTGCATGTGTTCCGACGCGATACCCAGGCAAGCCTGAAGATGCATCTCTTCCGATCCACCGCGGATCCCATCGGATCCGCTGCGGATCCCATTGGATCCGCCGCGGGTGGCATCGTCGAGCGCGAGCATTGCCCGCTCCGACCAGCGATGACATTCGGGGAGCAGAGACATCGTCAAAAACACCGGCACCGCGGCGGCGGCCAGTCCAACGCCGATCCCGGCATTGCCGCTCGGACCAAAGCACCATTCGAGCGCCGCGCGGACATTGTTGAGGCCGGCAAAGTGCGGTGCCCGTTCCACGCCGGTCGACAGGGTCGACCATTCGGTCGCGGCCTGGTCCAGCCATCGCCGGTAGTAGGTGGCGTGGCGCACGGCCAGGTCAGCGAGATCGCTGTCGCCGATGCGGATTTCGAGGGCGTAAGCGCGGGTCGTGTCCAGAAGCCGGTATCGCATCATGGCCCCGATGGCACGGGTTGCGACCATCGACTTGGCAACGAGGCTGTCGATGGCGCCGAACACAACGGCTTGATCCAGCGTCGCGCTGGTCACGACGGCCAGCGCCGCATCGAGGGTAAAATGTCCAACGAATATGGCGAGCCGGCGCAGCACCAGGCGTTCCGTTTCCGAAAGCAGCCCGTAGCTCCAATCCAGCGTGGCCTGCAGGGTCTTTTGACGCGGCGGCGCGGTGCGCGGCCCCACCCAGAACAGCGTCAGTCGATGATCGAGAAGGGCGGCGGTCTGGTACAGGCCATAGGCCTCGACCCGTCTTGCGGCCAACTCGATCGCCAGCGCCACGCCGTCAAGCTTGCGGCAGATGCCGACCACGATGGCAGCTTCCGCGTCATCGAACTCGAACTGCGCGCCACTTGCCACCGCGCGTTCGACGAACAGCTTTGGCGCGGCGAACGTCTGCGCCATCTCGGCCGTGATCCCGGCATCGTCAGGTGGACAGGCCAGCGGGTCCAATCTGTAGACGTGCTCGCCCTCGACCTGGAGGGCCTCGCGACTTGTCGAAAGGATGTGGACCTCAGGCGCGGTCACGAAGATGGTTGACGCCAGCGCGGCCACCGCTTCGATCAGATGCTCGCAGGTATCGAGGATCAAGAGAATTCGCCGGTCGCGCAGATAGGCGACCAGGCCCGGCGTCGCATCATCGGATTGAACTGACAGCCCCAGCATGGATGCCAATGCCGTGGCCACCAGGACGGGATCGCTCAGCATGCTGAGATCGACGAACAGCACGCCGCCCGCGAAGGCCTCGATCAGGTGATGCCCGACCGCGACCGCAACCGTGGTCTTGCCGACGCCACCTGAACCGACGATGGTGACAAAGCGCGTTGCGTTCAGCCGAGCCGACAGCTTGAGAACGTCATTCTCGCGCCCGACCATTCCGATCAGGCGGGCGGGCAGGTTGCCGTGCGGAAAACTGGCGGCCGCAGCAAGCAATCGGCCATGGTCGTCGGACCGCGAAACCGGGGCCACGAAGCAGTAGCCTCTCCCGGTCAGGGTCGTGATGTACCGCGCGCCGTCCTTGCCATCGCCCAGCGCCTTGCGCAAATTGGCGATGTGAAACCGCAGACTGCCTTCTTCCACCGTTACGTCGGGCCAGACCCGGGCCAATAGATCGTTTTTGCTGACGACCTCGTTGGGACGCGACAACAGGGCCAGCAAAATCTCGAGCGCCCGTGCGCTCAATTCCACCGGCGCACCGTCTTTTGTGAGAAGCCTTTCGCCCGCGACCAGGCTGAAGGGACCGAACGAAATGACCGCTTTGGTCTGCGCCGCCGGTGTCATCATGGCGTCGTCTTTTGTGACCGCCTCGCCCCATCCGGTTAGTGTTTTACGCCAAGGCTCGGCCCCGCGCGAGAGCCAAAAGTTCCGATCTGCTCAAAAATCCGTCAGCGCTGGCAATCGCTAACAGCGCCTAACAACGCATAACTGGCAATTTCCCGGCGTCTGCTCCAACCTGGACACCCGGCGAGGGTATTTTGCCGGGTCGAGGCACTGGTCTCCGCGAGGTGTGGGCGCTGCCTTGGAACGGGCCGCAACGGCATTTCCAGATCGCCGGCAAAAAGGAGACGGACGATGTGTGGCAAAGAGACCGCTGAAGCCATCAACCGGAATCGCCACCGGCTTTTGAGCACCGTCGCGATGGGCCTCGCGAATGGATAGGTGCTGAACCTCGCGTCGCTGCGGCTAGGCGCACTTTTACCCAAGCCATCGAACCATGGAGCCTCGAGATGTCAGAACAAATCAATCACGACCGCCGTCGCTTTTTTGGCACCGCAGCTACGGCCTTTGCTGCCGCTCAGCTTGCCGTGATCGGTTCTGCGGATGCCCAACCCGGCAAGTCAAAAGCGGCGGAGCTGCCCAGGATCAAGGCGGGGACGCACACCACGTTCGCTTCGCTCAAGCAGATCGACGCCGGCGTCCTGAATGTCGGCTACGCCGAGGCAGGGCCTGCCGATGGACCCGCGGTCATCCTGCTGCACGGTTGGCCCTACGACATTCATAGCTATGTCGATGTCGCGCCTTTGCTGGCGTCGGCGGGCTACCGGGTGATCGTCCCGTATCTGCGCGGCTATGGTACGACGCGCTTTCTTTCAGGTGAAACGGTCCGGAACGGCCAGCAATCGGCGGTCGCCGTCGATACCATCGCCCTGATGGATGCGCTCAAGATCGAGAAGGCGACGCTGGCCGGCTACGATTGGGGAGGGCGGACGGCCGACATCGTCGCGGCATTGTGGCCGGAACGGTGCAAGGCCCTGGTCTCCGTCAGCGGCTATCTGATCGGCAGTCAGGAGAGCGGCAAGATCCCGCTGCCGCCGAAGGCCGAGCTGCAATGGTGGTATCAATATTACTTCGCCACGGAACGCGGCCGGGAAGGCTACGACAAATACCGGCACGATTTTGCGAAACTCATCTGGCAGATCGCTTCGCCGAAATGGGACTTCGATGATGCCACGTTCGATCGAAGCGCCGCCGCGTTCGACAATCCGGACCACGTCGCCATCGTGATCCACAATTACCGCTGGCGGCTCGGCCTCGCCGAGGGCGAACAGAAATACGACGATCTGGAAAAGCGGCTTGCCGCGGGCCCTGTCATCGCCGTGCCCACCATCACCATGGAAGGCGATGCCAACGGCGCGCCGCATCCGGAGCCCGCTGCCTACGCCAAGATGTTCTCGGGCAAATATTCGCACCGAACCGTCAAGGGCGGCGTCGGGCACAATCTGCCCCAGGAAGCGCCGCAGGCCTTTGCCGCCGCCGTCATCGGCGTTGCCGAGAGTTGATCGATGGCGGCTCGCGCAAGGACAAACACAAGCAACAGGAGAGCACATGACCCAACTCGAGAGAGAGCGCGCGATGCCGCAAGGTGGAAAAGTCGTGTACACGGCCAAGACCCACACCATAGGTGGGCGGGAAAACGGCGCGTCCCGCAGCTCCGATGGTCGCCTGGACGTCAAGCTTTCAGTCCCGGGCGCGGTGCGGATCGGCACCAATCCGGAGCAGCTGTTTGCGGCCGGTTGGTCGGCATGTTTCGAAAGCGCGATTGGGCTCGCCGCCCGCAAAAGGAAGATCGCCTTGCCGGCTGACCTCGCCATCGACGCCGAAGTGGACCTGCATCTGGCGGACAGCGGCTACTTTCTCAGCACCCGCCTCAACATCAGCCTGCCCGGTGTTGCGCGCGAGGTGGCCCAGTCCCTGGTGGATGAAGCGGACCAACTTTGTCCCTACTCGAAGGCCACGCGCGGCAACATCGACGTCGCGATCAATCTGGTCTGAGCCGACCCAGCCCTTTATTGTGACGTGAACGGAGAAATTGCGGAGGATTCGACATGCGATCCGACCTCGTCCCAGGGACCATATTCCCGGACTACGAGCTTTCCGACCATACCGCGAAACATCGGAAGCTCTCCGAGCTGCAAGGGCCGCATCCCCTGGTGCTCGTCCTCAGCCGCGGCGGTTTCTGCCCGAAGGACCGCCGGGCGG
>NZ_JBEKXH010000356.1:0-6606 GCF_049512235.1 Bradyrhizobium sp. | reverse complement strand
TAAATGCCCGCGCCGAGACATCGGTTGCGGGATTTTTTGTTTTGCGTAAGCCGCCCGCCAGGGAATCTGAGAAATTCCAGGCGGATGCCCAGGCCACCATGCTGGGGGGCGCTGACGATCGCGGCGGAGGGTGGCAAGGCCGATATCTCCAAACCGTTCAAAGAAATAGATGGCGGCGTGTTCGAGATCGCTCTCAAATATCGGGGCGATGCCTAACGCACAATCTATGCCGTCCAGATCGGCCCGGACCTGGTGGTGATCGACGCTTTTCAGAAAAAATAGAGCGGCATCAAGACTCCGCAGGCGGGACGTGGACAGGATCAAGGAATGGATCAAACGGTTGAAGGAGAGCTTGTGATGGCCGGAGATGACATGGCATTGGTCCGCGGAGCGGTAACGTGTTTCGCGACTTCGGCCGTCCGAACGCGGACGTGGAACAGGCGCGCGCCATCCTGGCGGCCAGGATCATCCACGTGCTTGATACGCGAAAAATGACGGCGCGCGCGGCCGAGAAGCTGACGGGCATCTCGCATACGGATCTTTCGCGAATCCGCAACGCGAAGCTGGAGCGCTTCACGCTCGACCGCATGATCATGATCCTGGGCAGGCTTGATGAGGATCTCGAGGTGAGCATCGACGTGCGATCTCGCGTGGCGTATCGGGACGTGCCTGTTACGGGTTGAGAAAGCTCGTACCGCTCGATGCTCTCCTGGCTTCGATCCTGGAGACAGCCTTCACTTGCCGCGAAGGCCGGCTAGATGATCTTCAGTGCATTCAATTCACTATCTGAATTAAATGCACTGTCACCGTAACTGTCTGGACGCTCATCCAGGGCGCCGTCTTGGCGACCGGGCGCCGCTTCCCCGCCGCGCGGGAATGCGCTTCTCAACGGCGGGAGCAACCTCGCCGAGATGTCGGATGCGAAGCGCCGGGCGCTTCGGCAGTTGAACCGTCAATTCCAATTTGCCTCCTACGGCCTCGACATAGCTGCGAAGCGTGGAGAGGTACATGTCGGTCTGCTTCTCGATCTTGGAAACCGACGGTTGCTTGATGTTGAGGGCGGATGCGATGTCCGCCTGGGCCTTGCCGGTGATCTGGCGGAGCTCGTGCAGACCCTCGACCTCCTGCTTCAGTTCCTGATACCGGGCTTCAATGGCTTGCTGCTCGTCCAGGGGCAGCTCGGCGATGATTTCGTTCAGGCTCCGGCCCATCTCACTTTCCCTTTTTCACCGCCTTCAGGCTTTCCAGATGCTCGGAAAACCTCAGATCCGCCTTTGCGATCAGGTGCTTGTAAAAGCGCCTCTCGCTGCCGCCGGACTTGTCGCCTGCCACCAGCAGGATCACCCTCCGGGCCGGGTCGAAGGCGAAAGCTGCGCGCCATTCGCCATCGGCCGCTTCGAAGCGCAGCTCCTTCATATTGGCGTGCTTCGACCCCTTGAGCGTATCGGAGTAGGGCCGACCAAGCTGCGGGCCGAACGTGGCAAGCAGCTTGGCGGTTGCGGCCAACGCGACACGCACGTCACGGTCATAGGTCATCCGGCTTCGCCGCGCTACGCCGGACGGAGGGAGGGGAGCGCCCCGCGCGCGCACGGAGAGAGCCTGCGACCACACCTGATGATGGCGCAGGGTGATTGGGGATGCGGTGAGGGTTACGGCCAAAACCGGTTGCCATTTGTCCTGATCTGGACTATATCCATCTGAAAAGGAGCCGCCCATGTTGAATGACCGCGAGCCGGCCCCGGAAGAGGCAGTAAAGGGCCCTCAGCGACTTGATAATTCACGATTTGCTCCCGCCAACCGAAGGCGGCTCAGTGCCCCGGCTTTACGGACCTTCCTCGCCATCGCGGATCTCTGGGGATTGACGGAAGCGCAGCGCCTCCTGGTCCTCGGGTACCCTTCCCGGTCCACCTATCATAGCTGGTGCAAGCAGGCGCGCGAGCACGGCTCCTTCACCCTCGACGTCGATGTCCTGACGCGCATCTCGGCCGTACTCGGGATTCATCAAGGTCTGGGGATTCTGTTTCCGGCCGAGCAGCTTGGCGTCGAGTGGCTGCGAGCTCCGCACAACGCGCTCGTGTTCGGCGGCCGGCCGCCCCTCGACCTCGTGACCTCCGGCTCACAGGATGGGCTGCTCTCGGTGCGCCGTTTCCTCGACGGCGCGCGCGGCGGCCTCTACATGCAGCCGAACGCGATCGACGAGGCCTTCACACCTTACGACGACACCGAAATCGTCTTCCGGTGACGGATGCTCTCGCACCCGCGCCCCGGCCTGCCCATCGTCTGATCCCATCGCAATTTCCACCCATTGGGCTCTTCGATACGGTTGCGACCGCAGCCGATCTTGCGGCCGTGATGGAGTTGGCCGGCTGGACCAACGATCGGCTTGCCGCCGATCGTATCGCCCGGCTGCCACAGACCGAATGGGTGTATGGCGCACCCAACTCCAGTATCGTCATGGCAGCCTTTCTCCATGCCGCTCCCGGCGGAATGAGATTCAATGGTCCGGAGCTCGGTGCCTGGTACGCAGCTGACGATATTCGGACTGCGGCCGCCGAGGTCGGTCATCATCTGCGCCGCGAAGCGGCTGCTCGCAACGCGGGCACGATGAGCCGGAACTACAGGGCCTACACCGCGACGCTGCTGGGCGACTATCTCGACATCAGGGGGCAGCAACCCACGCGCCCCGACGTCTATGCGAGCGAACGCTATGATGCTTCGCAGAAGCTTGGCGAGGATGTCAGGAGGTCGGGTGGCGCGGGGCTACTCTATGACAGCCTGCGGCGTCGCACGGGCATCAACGTCGTCGCGCACAGACCCCGCAACATCGCAGATATCGTGCAGACGGACCACTTCGAAATCACGGTCCAGGCGACCGCGCGCAGGATTGACGTCCGGCAACTATCCAAATGAGTACGACATCATCGTGAGAACCGCGCGCTCGCGCGCGTCGCCAAGCCCGATCCTGAGGAGATCTTCCACCGTGATTGCGAGGAGCCCTTGCGACGAAGCAATCCATAGCGCGGCTTTCGCGGCTATGGATTGCTTCGCTCACCGGACGGCGCCTTGCGCCGTGCCGGTGGCTCGCAATGACGGCTCGAAAATCCCTATTTCATTGGCTGGCATTTCCGGCAGTCTCCCGGGCTGAACCATGATGTGGATATGATTCGAACTTCAAGGGCGGATCGGAGCCGACTTGTCCGCCGTAGCTCGAAGAGCGGAGGCGGAAGGCGTAATGCGCCGTTACACTGGCGAGACGGCGGGTTACGGCTTCGCCTCCAACCCGCCCTACTTGCTGTCACCGTTGGCGAAATCATTCTTCGCGAATAGCGGCCTCATCGAGCCAGCTTTCAAAGCCGGAACCTGGAGCGAAGCAGCCTCGATAGGTCCAGCAGTTTCTTATTCGGTAGACAGTGTCTAACGACAGGCCTTCACAGGCTACTGTCTTACACTTGCCTTTGATAAGTTCGGTCAGAACCCCCACCATTTTCTTCTCTTCGGTCCTGTTGTGTTGGGCCATTGTTCAGCCTCTTGATTATTTCGGTGCGTTGAATAAACATCACACCGTCTTTGTTGTAAACGTAATAAACAACTCCGTTCGCCTTAAACTCCGCTATTTTTGCTTTCATCGATAGGCCCTCGCTCATAACAACGACGAAGTCTATAAACAGAATTGAGAGTTGTTATGTAAATATATCCAGGGAATTCTTCTTCACGCAAAATTTTTACTCGTGTGAATGAGAGTGCCGTCTCTCCAACGTCCTTCAGGTGGCTGTAAATTCTTCAATAAATACTTCCGTTTTGAAATCTTCGCGATGTATCCCGACAGCGGGACAGGGAGGTCACAATCACTCCCTATGGAACACCCGTTTCGCGTTCAAGGTTTGCGACGGTAAAGGCGCGATGGCCCCATTGGGCAGCGTCAGCGATCTCAACGTCCCGAAAATCTCTCGTTGGTTATCGACGTAGACCAGCGTCCAGGTCGCGATGAGAAGCAGGTTTCCCGACACGAAAACATTGGCCGTGAACTTGGCCGTGCAGTCAGGATCTATCGTGACATTGCCCTGGAGCACTTCCTCGCGGGCCTGTCCATTGGTCGCTTCGGTCTGGGTCAAATCGACATTGCCCGAGGCGTCTGCGACGCCGCTCCCGACAATGGCGTCGGGCCCGCCCTCGGTGTTGGTTCCGGTGACGGTGTAGCCCCACTCTCCTGCTCCGCGCGCCGTCGAGCAGCGCTCATCCGCCGCCGCTGGCATGCTCAGCAGAAGCGCGGAGAAAAAAAGGGATATCCCCAGGCTGCCGTGACTTATTTTCATAACATCTTCTCCTCGGAATAAGCCCGCCGCGCGGGCGTTAAAATTCGATTTGACGAGCGCTTGGTCCAATGTCCGTCACGATACGGCGCCAACTTCGCGGGCTGTCGCCACGCTCCGCTGCAGCCGAATCGCTTTTTCCGGGCACGCCTGCACGCACAAGCCGCATGCCTCGCAGGCAATGGCGTTTGGCGTATCCGCCTGACGCCATCCATGAACCAGTCCTTTAATCCTGCCTTTGAGGCTCAGGCTGCCGCGTTGCTGTTGCGGCAGAACGATGAGAGAAAATACCGAGACAGGGCAGACCGCGACGCAATCGCCCGCGCCTTCGCAGCGATTGCGGTCGATTACGGGCACAAGGACTCCCGGCTCAAGCCTGCAGCCAGACGTTCTGAAATTTTCGGCTACCTCCAACATCGATTTGCCTTTCTTCAATTCAGTAACTCTTTTGACCGCACCAGCACCCGATCGCGCGGCGCGGAACGAAACCGACGCCGCGCGGAATGCGTGCCGCGGGATACCGGACCACAAAGGATATTCAAATCGCGATCGAGCCCCGCCAGATAGTTCTGTTTATTCACCATCAAACCGGATCCGATCCTTCCCGTGAGATCGGACTGCGCTCGCCGGGTCAGATTGCTGGAGATCCGGTGCAACCTGAACAGACGCTGCTTACTGGTGTCGCGGGCCATCAGGAAGCTCGCGACAAGCGCCGATTGCCGCTCGAAGACACGCCAGTGCGCCCCAATGGGATGAACGAGCCCGATGCAAAACAAGTGGTCATCCAAGGGATGAAAGATATTTCTATGCAACACCGGACAGACGGCGCCGTCCGGCCAATTCAAATATTCGCCCGGCATGAACGGGAATCCAACCTTGAAGCCCGTCGCGCAAACAATCGTGTCGATATCGGCACGCGAGTTATCCTCGAACTCCACCGTATTGCCGCACAGCCGGCGGATCCCGGGCCTATGCTGAATGTCGCCCCGCGCATAATCGCCATAGACCCGTTGATCAAGCGTCGGAGGATTGGCTTCCCCTTCGGGAGCATATTTCGGCAGCCCAAGTTTTTTGTGCGTCAATCCGTTCAGCCAAAGGAAAAGATTCGCGACCATCGAGATGACGAAAAACATTTTGGGCAATGACAGGTTCGCGAAAATATCGCCGACCAGCGGCGGCGGACTCTCCTGCAGCGCTTCGAGCGGCGCGCCAAATACATAGCGCGGCACGCAGACGAATGCCCTGCGCGTGCTGTGAAACACCCTATCGGCGGCTACTACGGCGCCGGTGAGGATGTCCATCGCCGATTGTCCGGCGCCGACAACGAGAACGCGCTTGCCAATCAGACTCTCCGGGCCGTTGTATTGCCTGGAGTGAATGAGCTTGCCTGAGAACTCTCCCGCGTATGCCGGCATATTGGGAATCGAATGATAGCCCGAGGCGAGCGCGAGGTCGCTGTATTCCCTGGTCTCGCCATCGTTCAGCGTCAGCCGCCAGCCGGACGGCGTCCGTTCGACCGCCTTGACCGCTCGGCCGAACAGGATCGAGGCACGGAGCCGATGGTGATCCGCATAAGAACTCAGATATTGGCGCAGCTGCTTGTGATGGGGGAAATCCGGCCAGGATTCGGGCATCGGCAAATCCGAAAAAGCCTGCGCGGACTTTGGCGAAACGGCATGCGTGTTCTTGCCGAGAACGCTCTCTTCGCGATCGATCCAAAGCCCGCCGACATCATGGTTCTGCTCGATGATCTCGACCGGAACATTTGCCCGGCGCAGCGCGGCCCCGAGCGCGAGACCCGCCGCGCCGGCGCCGATGATCGCCACTTTTCGTTCGGTTACGATCGTTGTCGTGTCTTCGCTCCAGGCGGCCGCGGCTGCGAGGGCGCTATCCTCGACGGCGGCCCGCCTCCGGAGCAGCAGCAACTCCAGCACGAGAAAGATCGCCGCCGTCCAGATCGCGCCGTGCAAGAGCGGGATGGAGACGATTTCGATGACAACGCCAATCCAATTGGGATGGCGGAAGTAGGCGTAGACGCCGCACCGTACCGGCGGACTGGAAGGAACGACGACGGTCGGAAGCGTCCACCGTTCGCCGAGCGCGTAAATCGACGCCAGACGCAGCCCGAGCGCGGCGATCGTCGCTAGCGCCGAAATCGCCGCAACCACGGGCAAAAACGGCCGATCAAACGCGAACACCTCGGCGAGCATGCCTGCGATCCAGCCGGCGCGGAGCAGTATGTTGAGTGTTCCGATGCCGCTGCCGTCGACGACAATGGCGCCATTGGCCGTCAGTT
>NZ_JBEKXH010000355.1:0-6677 GCF_049512235.1 Bradyrhizobium sp. | reverse complement strand
ACTCGGCACGGCCCTTGGCCGCTCGCCGAAGAGCCTGATGCGGATGTTCGGTCCCTCAGGCAACCCGACGGCCGCAAATCTGCTCACCGTGATCGGCCTGCTGCAGGCGGGGACCGGCGTCCGGCTTGAAGTGCGCGCGGTGGCCGACGCCGCTTGAGCGACCAACGAAAATGCATCCACCGAATTGGGGCCCTCCAGTGAAACTCGTCAGCGCGATGGCGCGAAGGGGCAGCACAGCAAAGGGCTGCGCCAAACTCAGTAGTCATTGCCCGACTTGATCGTGTGATCCGGATCACGCTCCAGACGATCTGTGAAACCTGTCAGTTCAGGTACTGCACTCTCGATTTCATCCCGGGAGCCGCGCGCTCGCGCGTCGCGAGGCCTCATTCCCTCAGGGATCTTCCACCGTCATTGCGAGGAGCCCTTGCGACGAAGCAATCCATCGCGCGGCGTAGGCGGCTGTGGATCGCCGTGCACGATGCGGCGGGGTCGTGCCGATTCCGTCAACGGTTTCGCACGTCCGATCCGTTTGCGTTCGCGCGGTGAATTCATCGCTTCCCAGAGATCGCTGCGCCGTTGCACGTTGAGCCAGAAATCCGGTTTGTTTTGCGAACACGCGGGCGAGAATGAACTGTAAGAAATCGACGAGCGAGATTGCCACTCCGCAGCGACACATTGAACTGGTCAGGAAGCGTGCCTTGCGGCTTGTAGGACCGCCCACGATTCCGGGTTGGTTCGGCAGCCCCTTCAGAGGCCGCCGGCCTGTTTCAGATATTCGACGACCTCCTCGCGGGTCAGGCCCGGATAGCCTGCCAGGATATCCCGAATCATCTGCTCTTGCTGGGCATTGTGGAAGGCGCGTAGCTTTTCCAGCCGCTCCGCTTTTTCTTCTTTGGTCTCGTCGATCATGATGTCAGGATTGAACTTTCCCGCTGTCGGTTTTTCGGATATGCGTCCCTACAGCGCAACCGCCTCCCGCGGCCACACCTTGAATCGGGCCGCGGCAAAATCCCGGACGTCGTAGATCTCCCGAAAGATCCGGTAGGCCAGCCGGGCGGCGTAAGCCCTGTCGGCCTTGCTCTTGATGTCGATGCGCTGGGCGAAGTTTGGCGACCGGTCTGGGGCAAGAAAGCCGAATTCGTGAACCAGCCGCTCTTGCTTTTCCGGCGTCAGGATCGCCGCGATATCGGGCACGAGCCTGCCGGAAACGGCTTCACAGATGAAGTGGTCGGCATGGTTCGGAGCCTGGAATTGGACATAGGCCGGCCCGGCTTCGAAAATGCAATGCCCGCTCGCGTTGACGGTCTGGCCTTTTCGATAATCATCGATCTGGACCAGGCCTCCGATGGCGGAGGCGAGCCAGTTCTGGTCGACAGGCGATAGCGTGCCGAGCTGCGGCTCGCCTGGCCGCGGAGCCATCGTCCACGCGCTTGTCTCGGAAGCCTTCGTTTGCGCGTGAATGTGTTCGCCTGGGAATATATAACCCTTGGAGCCCGTGACTTCCTTGAACCGCGGATTGTTCGCGATCGTCCTTCGCACGATGTCGGCAACCGTCTCGTTGCCTGCGCTGGGTTCAAACGGCTGTTCGGGCTGCGAGACATTCGGTGCGGCCGCAGCTGGCTTCGGCTGGGCGGTGGTATCTTTCGGCGCATTGGACATAAAAATCCCTCCATCGGTTTGATCCGAGGAGGGCTGACAGTTCGCGCGACCGGATTCGTTGCCGAAGTGGCCGCATCCCCGTTTTCGGGAAACCACCTTGCCCGGTTGCGGCAGGTTGGCGAGGGCGTCAGCCCTGCTCTTGATGCATCCTCGATATGGGGTAGAGGCTTGCCGATTGCAAGGCGTGATCAGCCAGCGCATGTTGGATGAAACAGGCTGGATGCGGGGGCGCCGAAGGAGGGCGACCACAAGGGTCGCCCCTACCGGGATCAAGGCTCACGGCCCGTTCGCCCCGTACACGCTCGATGATTTGGATCACGGCAGGAATGACCTTCCGCGTCTTGGGCTCTGACGACCGATGCGGCTGGTCGTCGCCGATACCAGCCCGCTGAATTACCTTGTATTGATCGAGCAGGTCGAAATTCTACTCGTGCTGGCCGGTTGCGACAGTGAAGACCCCGCGCTTCAGGCTCCAGCGAACGGATCAAGCAGCGGCACGCCGGTCACGGCAATGTCCGCGACATTGCGGGTCACAAATGTCAGGCCGTGCACTTTGGCGGTCGCCGCCAGCAAGCCGTCGATCAAAGGCAACGGATGGGGAATTCCCAGGAGCGCCCAGGCTTCCGCGACGGGTTCGTCGACAGGCAGGACGCGCCCCCCAAGTCTGGTCCGCATTTGCAAAAACCATCGATCGAGAGACAAGGCCTTTTCCAGGTCGCTCCGCCGTTTCAGCTCGATGCCATGGCGGATTTCGGCGAGCGCCAGTACGCTCGTCCCGATGTCCTCGACCGCCGTGCGGGTGACCCAATGGACAACGTTTGGATCGGCGCGGTCGCGCTTGCGGATTTCGGAAATGTCGAGCAGGAATTTCACAGATCAACCCGGCGCCAGCCTCGCTGGCGGGGCAGGTCAAAAACGCCGGCGAACACCTCGTCGGCAAGTTCCGAGCCGAAGATGTCGAAAGCAGTCCTCATCTGCGGATCCATCACGGCTTTGGCGAGGGCGGATCGAAGCGCCCGCGCCTTCTCGGCCCCGCCACGCAGCGTCTCGGCCAACGCCCGGATCAGGCCGACATCATCCTTGGGCGCCTGAACTTCAACGCGCACAAAACCGCGCCGCCGCGCGACGACGGTGCGTACGGGTCGCCTTGCGCTGGGACTTGCTGGCCATAGGTGCTTCAAAGGTCACTGGGTATATAACCGGAAATACTTCAAGCGCAATCGTTGCGCCCGATGACAGACCCCGCGAAGCAATCCCAGAAATCGCATTGGCGCCGACCGCTTGGCCGGTGATCCGTGGCACTGGGGGTGCCCGTAAGGCGCGGGCCGCACGCGGAGGACGAGGCAAGAGCGGCGGGGTACGGATCATCTACTTTGTGGTGAACCGACGCGGCGTCATCTACCTGATCGATATATATGCCAAGAGCGAAAAGGAGGATCTGAGCGATGCCGAGATACGCGAAATCCGCAAACTTGCCGTCGCGCTCGAAGCGGAAGGGTAGCGCGATTGGTCGCCGCCTTGTTGCCGGGTTCTCCGAAGCACTGGCGCATGCGCGAGGCGAAATTGAGCTACCCGGCTACATGGTGACGGTGCCCGACCACGTCGACGTTGCGAAGCTAAGGCATCGCCTTGGATTGTCGCAAAGCGGCTTCGCGCGTGCATTCGGCCTGGACGTGACCGCGATACATGCCTGGGAGCAGGGCCGCCGCCGTCCCGACCGCACCGCGCGGATCTTGCTCGCCATCATTGCGAACGAACCGGCCGCCGTGCGGCGCGCTCTCGCCGGGCCGCCTGCGGGATGAGATTTCCGATCACTGGGTCCCGATATCCTTGCGGATCGATCCGGAGACCCGCTGGCACTGGCGTTTTTGAACTTCGGACCCTATAGTTTCAGGACATTTGGCGGCAGCACGAGATGTCCATGTTCGCAGGCAGGCTAGCTCTCGCATTGCTGTTGGCGCTCGGTCTGGGCGGGCGGACGGCCCATGCCCAAGCCGGCCCGGTGACCTCTGGGATTCCGGGCTGGCCCATCGGTTTCGGTGGCAATGCGAGCGCCGGCCAGGGCGCGAACACGTACGGCAACTTTGCGGGCTTTGACGGCGGTGACGCCCGGGGCGGCGGCGTTTCCTATATGCGCTACAATTTTCAAAACGGCTGGTTTGTCGGCGGCGAAGGCGGCGCCATGGGTCTGAGCACGAACGGCATCAACCAGAATGCAGCGTTCGGCGGCTCGCTTTATTACCAAGGCGTGCAGTTCGGCTACAACTGGCAAAACGCGGCCAGGCTGCCCGTCACCCTCTATGCCGGTTTCGACACCTTGAACTATAAATCCGCCATCGGTGGCGCTTTTGCCGCCTTCGACAGCACGTCCGTCACACTGCCTGGCTATAGCGCCCATGCCGGCGTCGAATTCCAGCCGGCGCCGAATGTCAGCCTGTCGCTCGGGTTCGGCTACACCCAGCAGCCCCAGGGCATCGGCAACGACATCAATTTGCTGGCGCTGCCCGGCGCTTCTCCGTTCGGCCGCCGCTGACGCGCGCTTCTGGTGGAGTTGGTCGAAGCCACAATGCTCGCCGCCGTTTTGAACAAACAGCGCGGCGGATCGAATGTTGTCCTGCTCACGCTCCTCGGCGGAGGAGCCTTTGGCAACGAAGCTGAATGGATCAATGCCGCGCTGCGGCGGGCACTCGCGATGATGTCGGGTTTCGGACTCGATGCCAGGCTCGTAAGCTATGGGACGCCGTCGCAAGAGATCCTGCAAATGGCAAGGGATCTTGCATAGAAATCCCGGTCAGGCAGAGACCAGAACAGGAGGCTCTACGTAAACCCCGACAGCATCGAGCGCGCTTCCACTTCTGCCGAAGAACGAGAGGGCCTTGCCGATGATGTAGAAGGGATTTCCACGCGTACCGCCGAAGGGGCCGTGACGCCTCAATGTCTTGTCCGACAACTGGGTCACGAAGCCGATCTGATCGATCGCTGATCCCGATCTGCCGAACACGGCGATGATCTGTTCGCCGGGAGCAAGACTGATATCGAATGGCCTGCCCTCGGAGGAACTACCGTGCATCGGCGCGGTCTGGTTACCATAGGTCACTTGGATGGCGTCAACCTTTGTTCCCGAACGGATCAGGATCCGCGTGATCGGATGGTTGCCGAAACCGGAATCGTCGAACGGGTTGCCTCCGGTGCCGGATCCATATTGCGGGCTTTTGAGATCGCTCGTAAGAACTTCGCTCATGACAATTTCTCCAAAATTATTTAAAGTTGCAATAATTAACATTACACTTGATTTCGCGCTTTTTGTCAACAATCGACGCCGCCTTTCTGTCGGCGTCCCGACGCGACAAGTGGTCGCAACGCTTCCACGCGGATGGTCATGTCACGCGCGCGACATCTCGAGGGCTCGCTGCCTGGAACGGCGGATTACGCCATCGGGCCGCTTTGCGCGGGCCCAGTCGCTCAATCCGCCCTTGAACGGTGACCATACCGCGTTTTTCGTAGGGGCGACCCTCGTGGTCGCCCTCTCGCGGCATCAACCGGTCTCACCAGGGGCACCCACAAGGGGTGCCCCTACGCGTCAGGCATCGAGACTCATCGCGATGTCCACCTGCGCTTTTAATGGTTGCTACAGACCTGAGAACTTTTCAGGCCACGGGCATTGGCCTCTCACTCCCTCTCCCGCTCTTCGCGGGGGAGGGTGGGGTGGGGGCGCGGCATCGGCGGTGTTGGTTACGTGTGGGGCCGCGATACCCGATCGATGGATTTTCGCCCGGAGCTTCCCCCACCCCAACCCTCCCCCGCGAAGGGCGGGAGAGGGAGCGCAGCATCGCAAGCGTCGATATGATCACAACTTCGAAAACGCCGAACTAATTCGCCGCGGGCGGCGGGATCGCGGCGGCGGGCTGGGCGGCGGCTTGCGGGGCGCGGCCGACGATCACGGTGAGCAGGCCTTGCCCCCAGAGAAGCCGCGCGGCCTTCTTGGTGTCGTCCAGCGTCACCGCATCGACGATGGCGTTGCGCTTCTCGATGTAATCGATCGGCAGACGATCGAGCTGGTATTGCAGCAGCGCCGAGGCCAGTTTCGAGGAGGTGTCGAGCGCCAGCATTTGCGAACCCTTGAGATAGGATTTTGCTTCATCCAGTTCCTGCTGGGTCGGACCGTCCTCGGCCATGCGGCGGACTTCCCTGGTGATGGCATCGACGGTCTCGCCGGCGCGGTCGGCGCGCGTTCCGGTGTTGCCGACGAACAGCGCGGAATGATCCATCCACAACAGCGCATCATAGATCGAATAAGCCAGACCGCGCTTTTCGCGGACTTCGCGGTAGAGCCGGGACGACGACCCGCCGCCGCCGAGGATGTGGTTGACGACGTAGCCGGCCATGAAGTCCGGATCGTGGCGTTTAATGCCGGGACCGCCGAAGGTGACCACGGTCTGCGGCACGTCGAGCGGAATGTAGGCGCGCTGCGGTGGCCTTGCCGCTTCGACGTCGGCAACCGGCGTCAGGCTGGATTTGGCCGGCAATCCGCCGAAGGTGCGGTCGAGCAGGCCGCCAAGCGTGGCCGGATCGACGTCGCCGACCACGGCGATCCGAAGCGTATCCTTGGCCAGCACGCGGCGGACATAGTCCTTCATGTCGGCGACATCGATGGTGGGAACGCTTTCCAGCGTGCCGCCGGCCGGCCGGCCATAGGGGTGGTCGCCAAAGGCCATGGCGAGGAATTTGCGGCTCGCCAGCGACGTCGGATTGGACGTCTCGCGCTGCAGATCGGAAATGACCTGCGAGCGGATGCGCTCGACGTCGGCGCTGTCGAAATGCGGCTGAGTGAGCGAGGTCCGCAACAGATCGAAAGCCTCGTCCCGGTTGTCCCTGAGCATGCGCAGCGAGCCGCGGAAATAGTCCCGCGTCGAACTGAAGCTCAATTCGATGGCGCGACGCTCGAGCCGTTCGTGGAAGGTCTTGGAATCGAGCTCCCCCGAGCCTTCGTCGAGCAGGTCGGCGACCAGATTGCCGAC
>NZ_JBEKXH010000354.1:0-6677 GCF_049512235.1 Bradyrhizobium sp. | reverse complement strand
CAGCGGCTGGCCGTCGGGGCCGAGCGGTGCCGCCAGCAGCGGGTTCATGTTGTTCTTGGCGTCGGGGCCGGCATAGGTCGCTTCCAGATCGATGATGTCGCGCAGGAAAATCTTTCCCTCGTTGAGTTCATCGCGCCAGATGATGATGGCCTGGAAGGTCAGCGGGCTTTCGCACAGCCCTGCGATCATCGCCTCGCGGCCGGCCTCGATGCGTTTGGCAATCGCAATTTCGCCTTCGCGCGACAACAGCTCGACCGTGCCCATCTCGCGCAGATACATGCGGACGGGATCGTCGGTGCGCTCGCCGGGCTCGGATTTCTTGACTTCGGTGACGGCCTTCTGCGTGACCTCGACCAGTTCGTTGTCGGTCTCGTCCTCGGCCTCTTCCTTGCCTTCTTCCTCGTTGTCGGTGTCCTCGGCCTCGGAGACGTTGATGCCCATGTCCGAGAGCATCGACATGATGTCCTCGATCTGCTCCGGCGAAGTGGTGTCCGAAGGCAGCACTTCGTTGAGCTGATCGAATGTGACAAACCCGCGCTTCTTGGCCTGCTTGATCATCTTCTTGACGGCGGCGTCGGAAAGGTCGAGCAACGGCGAGGGCGCGTCCGGCGAATCCTTCTCAGGAGCGTCCGCGACCCTGTCGTCCTTGTCCTTGTCCTTTACCTGCAGCGTCTTTGCCTTGGTGGCCATGCATTGCTCCTCAACGCGCTTCAATCAGGATGCGTCGCCGCGCCTGCCTTTGATCACAAACTTGCCTGCGACGCGGAAAGGGCGGCGCAGATGTTCGCCACCCCTTAAACTGCGATCGCCGATGTCGTACGCCTCGCCCCGATGCCACTTGGTCAAGAAAATGCAAAAATCCGGTTATGCCATCAGAACAGGCACCAGACTTTTTTCTGGCGCATAATCCGACGGCGAACCGCACTTCGCCTTCGCCTCAAAATGCAACGGCACCCATTAAGCCTCGCTTAACCCTGTTTTTGGCGCCAAACCATGGACTTGGCGAGTCTTTTCGTGGTTCCGGCGGCCGCCATCCGCATTAAACTTTAATCAGAGGCTGCCCTGGAACCGGCCAGACGACTCGCCGAACCCCTCGATCAGGGCCTCGGTACCGTCCACTTCCGCCTTCCGGGCCTGGACGTCGCGCAGCCACGCCAGATTGGCCTCGCTGGCCTCGCGGCCCAAGGCCGCTTCCGCATCCTTCAATTCCCTAAGTAATGAGTGCCATTGGCGATGCAAGGATACCAGCTGGTGCCAGGTGGAAAGAACATCCTCCCGCGCCGCCTCGACTTTCGCCCCCCACACCGCCGCGGTCGTGATTGCCATCTCAACCCTCTGAACGACTTGAGAAAATCCGGCCGAGGCGAGGTCGGCGCGGATCTTCTCGGCTTGCTCTGAAGGTTCCTCGCCGTGGTGATGGTCGTTGGCGAAAGCGGCAATGATCCCGGCGCGCAGTTTTTGGGCCTCGGGATGGGCCAATTCCAGCGCCGCCACCTCTTCCAGATGGTCATGCAGCAGCCAGGGGTGGTTCATCAAGGTCTGCAAAATCAGCGCCTCGCGGCGGGAGATCGCGCTGCGCTGGCCGCGCATGATCGGGCTCGATGCCAGCTGAGGGCTCGCCGCCTGATAGGGACCGCGGTCGATGGTCTGGCTGGCCGCTGAGACCTGGCCCCTGCCGCGAGGTTCGATCCGCCCCGCCGCGCCCGGGATAAAGGAGCCGCGCGGCGGAAAGCGCCGGCCTGATTCGGCGCCAAAATTACCCTTGAAAGTTCCGTTGGCCCCGCGAAATCCGCCTTTCGCATAAAAGCCGCGGCCGCCCTCCGGCGCGAAGGCGCGCTGCAGCCGCTGCGCCAGATCCTGGCGATAATGGCGCCGCACCATTTCGTCGCGGATCCCGTTGGTGAGTTCGCCGATCCGCGCCTCCAGCGCCGCGCGCCGCTCCGGTGTGCCGTAGCTGCCGCCGCCGATCTCGCGCAACCAGATCACATCGGCTAGGCCGCGCGCGGCCGAGATCACCTCCTCGATCGCGGCCCGGCCACTGGTGCGCGCCAGATCGTCGGGGTCCTGGCCTTCCGGCAGACTGGCAAAGCGCAAGCTCTTGCCGGGTGCAAGATGCGGCAGCGCCAGATCGGCGGCGCGCCACATCGCCTTCTGACCGGCCTTGTCGCCGTCGAAGCAGAGGATCGGCTCATCCGCCATCTTCCACAACAGGGTCAGCTGGTTTTCCGTCAGCGCGGTGCCGAGCGGGGCGACGCTCGCCGGAAAGCCGGCGCCGACCATGGCGATGACATCGACATAGCCTTCCACCACCACCAGGGTGCTGCCGTTATGGGCGGCGAGCCGTGCGGTGCTGAGGTTGTAGAGATTGTCCCCCTTGTGAAACAAAGGCGTTTCCGGCGAATTCAGGTACTTTGCGGGAGCATCCTTTTCCAGCGCGCGACCGCCGAACGCGATCACCCGACCGCGCAGGTCAGTGATCGGAAACATCACGCGGTCGCGGAAGCGGTCATAGGGCAGTGGAATGTCATCGCCTGCGACCAGCAACCCGGCTTCGACCATGTCGTCTGTGGAAATGCCGAGAGCGCCGAGGTGCTCCTTCAAGGCAAAGCGTTCGACCGGCGCATAGCCGATGCGAAACTGCAGTTGCACCGAAGGTGAAATCGAGCGGTCGCCGAGATAGCCGCGCGCTTTGGCGCCATGGCGGGAAGCCAGCGTGTCGGCGAAGAATTTCGCCGCCAGATCCATCACGTCATACAGCGTCTTGCGGCGCTGCTGCTGCCGCGCGGCGTCGGGCGTCGCGGCCGGCACAGGCATGCCCGCCATCGAAGCCAGCCGCTCGACGGCTTCGGGAAAAGAGACACCCTCGGTCTCCATCACGAAGTCAAAGATGTTGCCGTGCTTGCCGGTGGAGAAGTCGTGATAAAACTGCTTCTGGTCGTTGACGGTAAAGGACGGGGTCTTTTCCTGCTGGAACGGCGACAGCCCCTTCCACTCCCGTCCCGCTCGCTTCAATTTCACGCGCCGGCCCACGACTTCCGAAACCGGAAGCCGGGCGCGCAGCTCTTCGAGAAATTCGTCCGTGAATCGCATGAGGGCATTTTCGGTGAGTCGGAGGCCGCTGCCAACCGATCATCGGTACAGGGATGTCAGGTTAAAATACGAGGATTGTTGGGATTCTCCCGGCTATCCACAGGGGCAGCCTCAACGAGCAGCTCAAACAAAACAGATGTTCCTCATTCCTCTTGGTGCCCGCCAGGAAAAAACCAATCTCGATTCGCCTCGATGAGGACGTACTCGACTATTTCAAGAGCGAGGGTGATGGCTATCAGCGCCGCATCAACGCCGTGCTGCGTTCCTACATGCAGCAGAAGGCCAAGCCCAAGAAGCATGCCTGACGACCATTGTACCCCCGACACGGCGTCATTATTGCTCCAGAAACCGCCCCGAGGCGATGTGCGGCAGCTGCGCGACCGGCCAATTGTAGATGTAGGTCCAGGCCTCGCTGACCGCGCCGTCGTCCGGCGTTACCGTCAGCATCTGCCTGACATATTCGGTCGGCTCGGCAAAGCCCTCGCCGCAGGCCTCGTACATGTCGAGCTCGCGCAGCAATTCGCTCGCAGAGCGCAGCCGATAGAGTTCGCCGAACACGACGTCTGCGGGATCGTCCGACAGCACCAACCCCGGATAATGCTTGACCAGATAGAGCCGGCCCTGGCAGCGCGCCGGCGAAAGATAATCCGCGCTGCGCGACAACAGCTGCGCCATCGGATGATCGAAGCCGCGCATCAGCGTGCCGTAGACGAACAGACGGTCTGAGATCATGAGCTATCACAGGCTGTCATTGCGAGTACCGCGAAGCGATGGATTGCTTCGTCGCAAGTGCTCCTCGCAAAGACGGCAGTGCGTAGGGTGGGCAAAGGCGCCCTTTGCGCCGTGCCCACCATTTCCAATCCGACAAGATGGTGGGCACGCCATCGGGTGCGCGCATTCGCGCGACCCGTCGGCTTTGCCCACCCTACGACCACGGCCAAACTCGGCATCCTACGTGATATCCATGGCTAAGCCGCGGCTCCTTCACCGACCGAAACCACGTTGATGCTGACCTCCATGCCGACGAAGGCCTTGGCCGAACCGAGATAGGTGCCATGCAACGGGATCGCCTGGCACGGGTCGCGCGCCACCGCCACCCGAACCAGGTCACGGTTGCCGACGATGCCGTTGGTGGGATCGAACTCGATCCATCCGGCGCTCGGCAGGTAGACCTGAACCCACGCATGGGTCGAACCGCCGCCGACGTAACCATGCGCCCGGTCACCGTGGATGAACAGATATCCCGAAACAAAACGTGCGGCGATACCGAGCCGCCGCAGCGCCTCGATCATGAACAGCGCATAGTCGCGGCAGGTGCCGGATTTGCTCTGCAGCGTGTCGAGCGGATGCTGGGTGCCGTGTTCATGCCGCTTGCGGTAGGTAAATACCTTGCGGATGCCGTGGGTCATATCGCTCAGAATCTTGAAGGTCGGGGTCGGTCCCTCCTCATCGAGGAACTCCAGCGCCCACGCGTTCAGCTCGCCATCGGGATCGGCATATTGCGGCCTGATGAACTGCACCAGATCGGGGAATTCCTCGTCGTCGTACAGGAAGGGATAGAAATAGGCCGGATCGTCCGGGGGCAGCACAAACTCCTCGGCGGGATTGTGTTCGACGGTGGCCGTCGAGACGATCGACAGGGTTTCGGCGCGCTCGTCGAAGGTGGCGATGGCGACGCTGTTGCCGAACACGTCATGGATCCAGCGCAGCGACATCGGCGGCGGCGCGATCTCGAGACGGCCTGAGAGCACGCGCAGATCGTGGCCGTCGCGCGGGCGCAGCATGATGCGGTGCTCGCCAAATGCCACCGGGTGCGCATAGCGATATTCGGTCTTGTGGTGGATCGTCAGTAGCGGCATCGTCAGCGCAATCATTCCCGATTCCAGGCCACCTAATCTATACCTATCCCTGCTTATTTCTAAATCGGTATGCTGCTTCGATAGGCAATGAACGAGGAAATGACGTTGGACCGCGACGGCGATGACAAAGCATTACTACTTGACAAGGAAGAGGTTCCGCCAGTTCTTGAAAATAATACCGCCGGACGTTCGCCCTTCCTTTTGACGTCGGACCATTACGGCCGGACCATCCCGCGCCGGCTCGGCGATCTCGGGCTGCCGGCGGGCGAGCTTGAGCGACATATCGCCTGGGATATCGGCATTGCCGGCGTCGCCGACGCGCTGTCGAAAGATCTCGATGCCCATCTGATCGCGCAGCGCTACTCGCGGTTGGTGATCGACTGCAACCGCCCGCCGGATGCAGCGAGCTCGATCCCGCGCATCAGCGAAGCAACACTCATACCCGGCAATGAAGGTCTGACGCGCGAGGCTGCCGATGCGCGGCGGCTGGCGATATTCGATCCCTACCACGACCGGATCGCCGAGGTGATCGAGCAGCGCAGGCGTGAAAATATTCCGACGGTGCTGGTGGCGCTGCATAGTTTTACGCCGGCTTATGCCGGCATCACCAGGCCCTGGCATATCGGCACGCTCTATCATCGCGACACCAGACTGCCGCCGCGGCTTCTAAGATTGTTGCGTAGCGAGAGCGATCTGGTGGTCGGCGACAACGAGCCCTATGCGGTCAGTGAGGAGACCGACTACACCATTCCGGTGCACGGCGAGGCGCGCGGGCTGATGAGCAGCGGACTTGAAATTCGCCAGGACCTGATCGCCGCACCGGCCGGACAAATTGAATGGGCGGATCGGCTGGCGCGGATTTTTGGCGAGCTCGAAGCGATGCTGCGGGCCGAGCGGCTACTGCCCGGATAGGACACGCTTAGGCCAGCCGTCAAAACAATTGTATCGGATCTGGTTCTCCCCTCCCCCCGCGCAGCGACCGCGCAGCGGTGGGGAGGGGAGATTATGACCTCATCCTTTGCTACTCTGCCTCCCTGTCTGCGAAATCGGAAGCGGCTAATTTCACGCTTCGCGCCGCTCACCGCGCTCGCGTCAGCGCCAGCCAGATGCCGCCGCCGATCATGAAGCCGCCGGAGACCCGCGACAACAGCCGCGTCCGGCGGCCTGAGAAAAACAGCCGGGCGCGGCCCGCCAATAGCGCGTAGATGGCGTCGGTCAGCCCGGCGATCACCATGAACGTTATTCCGAGCAGGGTGACTTGCGAGAAATGGTCCCTGCTCATATCCACGAACTGGGGAATGAACGCGCCGAAGAACACCAGCACCTTGGGATTGGAAAGCGACACCACGAACCCTTGCAGGAAAAATCCGCCGCGCGGCGGCGGCGGCGGCTCATCGGCCTTGACGCCCATGACGGGGAAGCGGATCAGCTTGATCCCGAGCCAGACCAGATAGGCCGCGCCGGCAAAACGCACCCAATCGAACCAGTAGCCCATGGTCGCCATCAGCGTGGTCAGCCCGACGGCGACGATGCCGATCACGATCGTCAGCCCCGCCTGGACGCCGGCGATATTGGTCAGCGCCGCGCCGGTGCCGTGCCGCAGGCCGTTGGCGATGACCAGCGTGACGACCGGTCCCGGCAACAGCGCCAGCGCGATGCAGGCGGCGACGAAGGCGAGATAGAGCTGCAGGGACATCAGGGGGCTCGTGCAGGAGAGAAGCAATCTCT
>NZ_JBEKXH010000353.1:0-6688 GCF_049512235.1 Bradyrhizobium sp. | reverse complement strand
GCGACCGCGCATTTCTCGATCGGCTCCGGCACCAAGCTTGCGATGGAGGACGCGATCGCGTTGGCCGACGCCATGGAGCGCGCACCGACCGTCCAGGCCGCGCTCGCGACTTACGAACAAGGCCGCCGCGAGGAAGTCGAGAAGACCCAGCATGCAGCGGATGTGTCGCTGGTCTGGTTCGAGCACGTCGATCGGTTCTGGGATTTCGATCCCGTGCAATTTGCGTTCGGCGTGATGACGCGCGCCAAGGCCATCACCTACGACAATCTGACGCTGCGCGCGCCGGAGTTCGTCGGCGAGGTCGACAGGGCCTTCGCGCGCCATGTGCGCGACCAGGGCTTTGACGTCGAGGTCGAAAAACCCTTGGCCCCGATGTTCCAGCCGTTTCGATTGCGCGAGATGACGGTCGCCAATCGCGCGGTGGTCTCGCCGATGTGCATGTATTCGGCCGACGACGGCGTGCCGGGCGATTTTCATCTGGTGCATTACGGCTCCCGCGCGCTCGGCGGGGCCGGCTTGATCTTCACCGAGATGACGTGCGTGGGGCGCGCCGCTCGGATCACGCCGGGCTGTACTGGTTTGTGGAATGGCGAGCAGGAAAAAGCCTGGCGGCGCATTGTCGATTTTGTGCATGCCAATTCCGCGGCAAAAATCTGCCTCCAGCTTGGCCATGCCGGCCGCAAGGGCGCGACCAAACTGATGTGGGACGGCATCGACCGCCCGCTCGAGCAAGGCGGCTGGGATGTGATCTCGGCCTCGTCAATTCCTTATTTTCCCGACAGCCAGGTGCCGCGCGAGATGGACCGCGCCGCGATGGACGCGGTCAAGGCGGCATTCGTTGCCTCGGCCGAACGCGGCGAGCAGTGCTGCTTCGATATGCTGGAACTGCATTGCGCCCACGGCTACCTGTTGGCGAGTTTCATTTCGCCGCTGACCAACCGGCGCACCGACGCTTACGGTGGCTCGCTGGAAAATCGCCTGCGCTTTCCGCTTGAAGTGTTCGAGGCGCTGCGGGCGGTCTGGCCGGCGCACAAGCCGATGTCGGTGCGCATTTCCGCCACCGACTGGGCCGAGGGCGGCATCACCGGCGATGACGCGGTTGATATCGCGCGCGCCTTTGCCGAGGCCGGCGTCGATCTGGTCGATGTTTCCACCGGGCAGACCGTGCGCGACGCCGAGCCGATCTATGGCCGCATGTTCCAGACCCCGTTCTCCGATCAGGTCCGCAACGAGGCCCGCGTCGCCACGATGTGCGTCGGCAACATCACGACACCGGACCAGGTCAATACCATTCTCGCCGCCGGCCGCGCCGATCTGGTGGCGCTCGGCCGCCCGCATCTGGTCGACCCGGCCTTCACGCTGAAGGCGGCCGCCTGGTACGGCGCGGAGGTTTTCTGCCCGCCGCAATACCTGCCAGGCAAGGAGCAGGTTTTCCGCAACAGCGTACGCGACCGGCAGGACTTCGAGGACCTGAAAATTAAGGCTAAGCCGAAGACCCGGGCGGAGTTGAAGGCGGAGGCGACCAAGCCGCTTGCGGCGGAGTGACGGCCCATGCGACGTTACGCGCCTTCAGGGTGCGTCCGGGTACGGAGTGGAGGCGGGCGATGAAAGTCATTATCGTCGGGGGTGGTATCGGAGGTCTGACCACTGCGCTGATGCTGCGGGCCCGCGGCATTGCTTGCGAATTGTTCGAGCAATCGGACTCGATCCGCGAACTCGGCGTCGGCATCAACACGTTGCCGCATGCCATTCGCGAACTCGCAGGTCTTGGGCTTTTGCAAAAGCTCGACGACGTCGCTGTACGCACCGACGTGCTGTATTATCTCAACCGTCATGGCCAGGAAGTCTGGAAAGAAGCCCGCGGTATCGAAGCCGGCCATGAAGTGCCGCAATTCTCCATTCACCGCGGCCGGCTGCAGAGCGTCATCCACCGCGCGGTCGAGGAACGGCTGGGGCGCGAGGCGATACACACCGGCTGCCGGTTGGGAGCCTTCAGCCAGGACGAAGGCGGCGTCACCGCCTATTTCTTCGATCGCACCGGCCACCACACCCAAACCGTGCGCGGCGATATTTTGATCGGCGCCGACGGCATCCATTCGCGGGTACGCGAGATGCTGTTTCCGGAGGAGGGACCACCCTGCTGGAACGGGCTGATGCTGTGGCGCGGCGCGCGCGACTGGCCGGTGTTTTTGAGCGGCCGTTCCATGATCGTGGCCGGCGGACTTCACGCCAAAGTCGTGGTATACCCGATCGCGGAGGGCTCAGGCCCGGCAAGCCGCCTGACCAATTGGGCGGTGTTGGTAAAAGTCGGCGACGGCAATGCGCCGCCGCCGCGCCGCGAGGACTGGTCGCGGCCGGGCAAACGCGAGGAACTGATGCCGCATGTGGCGCGCTTTTCGGTGCCCCATGTCGATGTGCCCGGCCTGATTGCGGCGACGCCTGAGTTCTACGAATACCCGACCTGCGACCGCGATCCCTTGCCCTGGTGGTCGGCCGGCCGCGTCACGCTGCTCGGCGACGCCGCGCACCCGATGTATCCGGTGGGATCGAACGGCGCCTCGCAGGCCATTCTCGACGCGCGTTGTCTGGCCGACGCACTGGCGCGATCAGAGCATCCGCGCCAGGCGCTGATGGAATATCAGCAGAAGCGGTTGCCGATGACGGCCGAGATCGTGCGCTCGAACCGTCGCGGCGGCCCCGAAGGCGTCATCGACGCCGTCGAGCAACTCGCGCCCGACGGGTTTGACAATGTCGACAACGTGCTGAGCTATGTCCAGCGCGAAGCCATCGTCCGCGGCTACGCCAGCAAGGCCGGCTTTGCCGCGGTGCCGGGATTGACGGCGGTGCGGGCGTAGGCGAAAGGGGTGACGCGCCTGCGCGTCACCCGGCTCGTCACGCCTGAACTGTCAGGATCGGGTTCATCACAAGACCAAAACTGCGCAATTGGCCCAGCAGTTCACGGTGGCCAAAGGCCTGGCACGCCGAGGCGAAGCCAGCTTTCTTCGGTGCCGTCTGCAGCAGCGAGAACGCAGCGTAGGCTTGCAGCATGCCGGTCTGCTTGTAGTTGCAGTTGCCGTGGATGACGCAATGGGCGCGGCCGAGCGGACCGGACGCATGGACGGAATCCAGCGAGGTGTTGACGCGCGGATTTTCGCGCGGCGGCATGCTCGACTGCAATGTGGCCGCGATATCGGCCAGCGCCTTCTCCTGCTGGTCGAGTGGGAGCGGCCTGATCTTCTCCTTGACCATCTGCGTGGTCTGCCGCACGCCTTCCATGACCTGGCGTTGCAGCACCCCGCCGATCACCTTGCAGTTCGATACGCGGGGATCGTTCTTGAACCACACCGGATGGGCGGTGCCGCCCCAGGGCACGGCGATCGCGCTTTCATGCTGGCCGGGAACGCTGACTTCGTAGCTCGCAGTCAGGTCCCATTCGACATATTTGTTCTGCTCAAGGTAATACCAATTGGCCTTGAGGATGGTGAAGATGGTCTGGGTCGAGGCATAGGTCGGAAGCCCCTTCCACAGCACCAGAATGTCGAGCGTGTCGAGGCCGGGGGTCTCGAGACAGATGTTGGCGGCGATTTCGCCGGTCGTGTACATCTGGGCGATGTTCGGCGCCAACAGCAGGCCCCGTTCGGCGAATTTTGCGCCCCAGCGTTGCTGCGCCAGCAGCACCCAGTCCTGTTCGCCGGTCGTGTCGGTATAGTGGCAGCCCGCGGCTAACGCCGCCTCGACAACTTCCGGCGCATATTTGATGAAGGGGCCGACCATGTTGCTGACGACCTTGGCGCCCTTGAACAGTTTTGTCAGCGCCTCGACCGAATGCTCGACACCGACGACTTCGTAATCGGCGGTTTCAATGCCGGGTATCTTCTCGACAACGGCTTGAACTCTTTCTTTGTCGCGACCGGCGGCAATGAAGGGAATATTGTACTCACGCAGATATTCGCATACCAGGCGCCCGGTATAGCCGGAGACGCCATAGACGATGACGGGCCTTTGCTCGCTCATGTGGCGATCTCCCTACATGCCCATGCCGCCATCGACCGGCAAACCCGCGCCGGTGATAAAGCGTGCGTCGTTGGAACAAAGAAATACGGCGGCGTCCGCGATGTCGGAAACCTCGGCGAGACGGCCGAGCGGCGTCTGTTCGATGACACCGGCCACGGCGGCATTGACGTCGGGCGCAAGGCCGACGGCGACGATGTCGTTGGCGAGCTGCATGCCCATGGTGGTGGGAATGAGGCCGGGATAGATGCAGTTGACGCGAACGCCATAGCCGAGCTTGCCCGACTCCATGGCGGCGATCCGGGTCAAGCGGTCGACCGCCGACTTGGTGGCCGAATAGCCGGCGATGGCGGGGAAGGCGATGGTCGCCGCGACCGAGGCGATGTTCACCACCGCGCCGCCGTTGCCCGCGACCCCGCCGGGGCGCATGGCGCGAAAGGCGCTTTTCAAGCCGAGCGCGGTGCCAACCACGTTCACGTCGCACATGCGGCGCACATCTTCGGCCCTGAGGTCGGCGACCAGGGAGGTGATCTCGATCCCGGCATTGTTGATCAGGATGTCGAAGCCGCCCAGCGTAGCCACCGTCTGGGAGACGGCCTGTTCCCACTGCTCTTCGCTGGTCACATCCAGCGTCACGAAGCCCGCCTTGACACCAAGCTTGGCGATGCCGCCGGCGGTATCACGGCCGACATCGGCAAGGATGTCGCCGATCATGACCGCGGCGCCAGCCTTGGCCAGTGCTTCGGCGATGGCCGCGCCGATCCCGCGCGCGCCACCTGTCACCAGAGCCTTGCGCCCGGATAATCGCTCTCCGCTCATCTCTGTTTCCTCCGTTTTGCTTTTGTTTGACACTCGTCATGCGATGTCGTGACAAGTGTCAAATTTTTACTATACAGATGTCAACCGTATTGCCATGCGCTTCGCGGAACTGGGCCACAAGCGGCCGGCCGTGTCGTCAGGCGCGCTCTATGCGGTATTTGATGGCCTGTTCCAGAAATATCTGCTCAAGCACATTGCCGGTGATCCCTGCGCCATCACGGTGTTTCTCGGCGAAGTGAAGGCGCTGTTGCCTATCGTCGCCTGACGCCATCGTGGGCGGTTACGGCAGCAAGGCCGGGGGCGCCCAGGCGCAGCGTTCCGTTACGCATCTGTACCTTGGCGCGCACTTGTTCGCGCATCCGTGTCCTCATCCTGAGTTCGAAGCGATACCCATCTATTTTTCCCTATCAGAGCGATGGGTTTCGCAAAGGGCTCAACCCATCCTACGAGCTACGAGCTTTGGTGTTTCAAACCGTCATTGCGAGCCATCGGCTCGGCGCAAAGCGCCGCCCGGTGAGCGAAGCAATCCATGGCAGCGCGCGCCGCGCTGTGGATCGCTTCGTCGCAAGGGCTCCTCGCGATGACGGGAGAATTTTTGCCCATACCTCGCGCGCTCGAAGGATGGCCCCGTGCCCCTCATGGTTCGAGACGGCGCTGAACAAGCGCCTCCTCGCCATGAGGACTTCCTTCAGCGGCGACGACTCACGCCCCCGGCGGCGGCGGCGGCAGGAAGTGGATGTTGTATTCGGCGGCCATCGCCACCACGTCTTCGGGCTTCTGCTCCTTCATGTTGTGCAGGCCCCAGAACAGATCGTAGAGTTTCTGGCTCGGCGATACCCAGAACAGCACTTTTGCGGTCTGGTCCGACTTGTTGAAGATGCCGTGGGGGACGCCCATGCCGAGGCGGATCAGGTCGCCGGGCGTTGCATGGGCATCGTTGCCACCCAGCATAAAGTCGAGTTTGCCCTCCAGCATATAGAGATACTCATCCTGATCGGGATGGATATGCGGCGGCACGAAGGTGCCGGTCGGCAGCGTCGCGTGCCAGGAAAAGCAATGGTCGGTGCAGTTTTTCGGCACATAGGTCTGGCCGAGAATATTCCAGGATATGCCCTGCATGCCCTCATTGGCCCGGGTGATGCCGGTGATCTCGCTTTTCATGGCTCTATTTCCCTTCCTGATTTTCTTAATTGCCCGGCACGCAATCCTTGGCGTAACGGTCGCCATAATTCGTAAAGACTTTTTCGACGATCTCGGTCTGGAACTTGCCGTCGGGGCGTTTTGCCACCTTGGTCAGATAAAAATCCTGGATCGGATAGCCGTTGGTATTGAACTTGAAGCCGCCGCGCAGCGAAGTGAAGTCGGCCTTCTTCAAGGCCGCGATCACCGCCTCCTTGTTGGAAAGGTCGCCCTTCACCGCCTTGACGGCGCTGTCGATCAGAAGTGCGGCGTCATAGGCCTGCATGGCATAGGTGCCGGGCACGCTGTTGTAGGCGGCCTCATATTCGGCGACGAATTTCTTGTTGGCCGGATTGTCCAGATTGGGCGCCCAGTTGGCGCCGCCGAACATGCCGACCGCCGCGTCCTGCTGCGCCGGCAGGGTCGATTCATCGACCGTGAAGGCCGACAACACCGGGATCTGGTCGGCGAGGCCGGCCTGCCTGAACTGCTTGACCAGGCTGACGCCCATGCCACCCGGCATGAAGGTGAACACGGCGTCAGGCTTCAGCGACGCGATCTTGGAGAGTTCGACCTGAAAATCCAGCGTCCCCAGCGGCACGTAGGTTTCCTCGACGATTTCGCCCTTGTAGTCGAGCTTGAAGCCGGCCACCGAATCCTTGCCGGCCTGATAGTTCGG
>NZ_JBEKXH010000352.1:0-6698 GCF_049512235.1 Bradyrhizobium sp. | reverse complement strand
GTCCAGGCTGCTCCGACGTTGGATCACCTCGACCTTGCTGCGGTGATAAAAACGTCACAGGCGGTCTCGGAAGAGATTGTTCTGGACCGGCTGATCGAACGGCTGATGGTTATCGCCGTCGAACATGCCGGAGCCGACCGGGGCTTGCTGATACTTTCGGACGAAAACGATGTGCGGATCGAGGCCGAGGCAAGAATTGTGAGCGGTTCCGTACAGGTTGTTCTTCGACGCTCGCGCGTCTCATCGACCGAACTGTGCGAGCCGATCCTTCGGTATGTCATTCGAACCCAGGAGAGCGTGTTACTGGACGACGCGTCGGCGGCGGGTTCGTTTGTCGAAGATGATTACATTCGCCGAAATCGGATTCGTTCATTGAAGTGCCTTCCTTTGATGAAGCAATCGCAATTGGTCGGCACTCTCTACCTGGAGAACCGTCTAGCCACCCACGTGTTCACACCGGAGCGAATTGCCTTGCTGAGGACGCTAACTTCACAGGCTGCGATCTCTCTCGAAAATGCTCGTTTGTATTCCGAATTGAAGAGCACAGAAGCGCAGCTTCAGGCATCGCACGACGAAATGCAAATGCTTGTTTCCTTGATTGAAAACAGCAGCGATTTCATAGGTTATATCCCGACAAGAAACCGCGATGGCTACATCAACGCCGGCGGCAGACGCATGGTTGGGATCGAGCTGGATGCAGACGTGTCCGAAGTCCAGATCAGCGATTTGCGGCCGGCGGAAGAAGACCAAAGATATTCAGAAGAGATCCTTCCGGCGCTGATGCGCGACGGTAGGTGGATAGGAGAGCGGAATTTAAGGCACTTCAAGACAAATGCTCCAATACCGGTGTTGCAAAACCTCTTTTATATCATCGATAAGGACACCGGCGAAAGAAAGGGGATCGCTACGATCTGCAAGGAGATCACCGAGCAGAGGCAGGCCGACGAGGCGCTGCGCAGAGCCCGGGAAGATCTTGAGAAGGTCGCTCAGCGCATGACGATGGGTGAGTTCGCGGCTTCGATTGCGCATGAACTAAACCAGCCATTGATGGCGATTGTGACAAGTGCGGAAACTTGTTTGCTTAGGCTGGAAAAAGATCCGCCGGAGATCGGAAAGGCGCGCATTGCCGCGGAACGCGCCGTCAAGAATGGTCATCGCGCAAGCGATGTCATTAAGAGTGTTCGCGCGTTGCTGAAGAAGTCGGCTCCCGATATCGGCGAGTTCGATGCGAACCAGGCGATTCGCGACGTTCTCGATCTCGCGCGAGCGAAAATCAGCAAGGACGATATCTCTTTGGACCTCAGTCTTGCAGGCGCGGCGAACGTTATAGGTGACCGTGGGCAATTTCAACAGGTCATATTGAACCTGGTTGCGAACGGCATCGAGGCAATGCTGGAGGTGACGGATCGATTGCGGATGTTGCGCATAGAGACGCGAGACGATGATAACGGCTATCTGATGGTCAGTGTGCTGGACTCTGGCGAAGGAGTTGATCCAGCCAAACTAGACCAGATCTACAACACCTTTTTCAGCACCAAACCTTATGGGATGGGCATGGGTCTAGCAATCTGTCGGTCGATTGTCGAAATGCATGGCGGCCGGTTGTGGGCCACGCCGCGCCTGCCCCATGGCAGCACATTCAGCTTCACGGTCCCAACGGCCGCGTCGGTCGTGCAATAAGTGTCTTTCAAACGGAGGATCAATCCGTTCAATCGGTGCTGTCTGCGTGCTCGACAAGCCGGTTGGCAGGGCAGACTTGCTGGAAAGCATTCGAGATTCGCTAGATCTGGCGCGGGGCGCCAAGGAATCTTGAAAACAAATTCTAGGCAACGTTACCATGTCCAGAACTGAGTAAGCTCATCTGGCGCGCCATTCTGCTCAGTTCGGATCCCCGTCGCGCCAACCAATCCCAAGGTATCGTCGATACCATCGTACGATGGAACGGTCGTTGATCCGATGGCATCTAGGTTCCACTTCCATGCGTCCGGTCGGCCGATGGCTGGATTGATGCCCTGGATGATGGAGTCTGATCATGAGCATAATCGAGCAGAGCGGAGTTAGCGGCGCGGTTTCAGCGGGCGCGCTGGCGACGGCAGTATGTGGTTCGAGAAAACTCACACCGCTGCAGACCTGTGACAGCGTTGTCATAGCGCGGACGTCACCCTGCAAGGTCGATGTGTACAGGTCCCTTTCGGTCAGGCCTGGTGACGAGGACTTTGTCATTGCGCACATTTCGCGAGGCGAAGCCGCGCATGGTATGACTGAGCCGCAGGCGAAAAGGGCTGTCTACACGGCGTGTGTGCATCTGCGCGAGTTCAGCAGATACGATATCTGGTGCGACGATGAGTTCACGTCTGGCCGTTTTCTTGCGCCGGGATCGGTCCATATCAATGATATGCGGCATTCCTGGCTGGCGGATATTCAAAGCGGGTTCGACGTTGTCAATTTTTGTATCTCCCAGTCAGCACTTGACGAAATAGCCGAGGACCATGGTTCGAAACGCGTCGATGAATTGCACTGTCCAGTGAACGAAGCAAAAGTCGATTCTGTCGCGATGAATCTCGCACTTGCGTTTATTCCTGCGTTGATGCGGCCGAACCAGACCAATAAGCTATTTATCGACCATGCGTGGCGGGCTGTTACGGCCCACCTGGCAAGAACCTACGGGTCCCGCGGTCAAAGGAACGCGTCCGGTCAGGGAGGTTTAGCTCCGTGGCAGGAGCGCCGCGCCAAGGAGATGCTAATGGCAGATCTCTCGGGAAGCCTCAGTCTCCTGGAACTGTCGAGTGCATGCCGCTTGTCATGCAGTCATTTCAGTCAGGCGTTTCGGCAGACTGTTGGGTGCCCACCGCATCAGTGGCTTTTGACGCAGCGCGTTGAGCGATCGAAGCAGCTCATGCTCAATACCGATCAATCGCTGAGCGAAATTGCGCTTGCAACGGGGTTCGCTGATCAAAGCCATTTCACGCGCGTGTTCTCGCAGCGGGTCAAGGTGAGCCCTGGTGTTTGGAGGCGGGAGCAGGAACGATAGCGGCTGTAAGCTTTTCGCGCCGGCGTTTCCCGGGTGGGACTTCGCACAAGTGTAGTTCTGTACCGAAACTGACGCCGATTTGTTGCGCCGACGAGGTTGGCCGTCGTTAGGGCGACCGACGACCAGCTCTAAATCGACCTGGAAAGCGCGTTGAGCGTGCACCCCCGAGAAAGCTGCTGCGACAATCTGGATATCCCAAGAGGCAAACAGGCCGGTGGCTTGCGACCATCGGCGCGAAGTGACAGGCGTTTATCTCAGTGGTGCTCGGAATAAAGCAAATTATCACAAGAGCAGGATGTTTGGAAAAGACGAGGTCGCGCGAGCCCTGCATTGTGTCGGCGATAAACGGAAGTCAAGCGGGACCGCAGGCGCTCCGTGGGGGCGTCTTACCAGGGTGCGCTTGTAGGACCTGTAAACAACGCGGAGAGTAAGAACATGAGCACGATGAAGACAAAAGACGGAATCGAGATTTATTACAACGATTGGGGCACGGGACAGCCCGTCGTTTTCAGCCACGGGTGGCGTCTCAGCGCCGACGCGTTTGAAGATCAAATGTTTTTCCTTGCATCGCGCGGTTACCGGTGCATCGGGTTCGACCGTCGAGGCCACGGCCGATCGAGCCAACCCTGGCACGGTAACGATTTGGATGCGTATGCCGACGACCTCGCGGAACTTGTCGAGAAGTTGGATTTGAAGGATGCGATCCACGTCGGGCATTCAACCGGCGGCGGCGAAGTCGCTCGCTACATCGGTCGTCACGGCACAAAGCGGGTCGCGAAGGCCGTACTGATCGGCGCGATCCCGCCGCTCATGCTGAAGACCGAAGCAAACCCAGCCGGACTGCCGATAGCGGTATTCGATCAGCTTCGGGCGGGCGTCGCCGCCGATCGCTCCCAGTTCTTCAAAGAACTGAGCCTTCCGTTCTATGGATACAACAGGCCCGGGGCAAAGATATCGGAAGGCGTTCGAGAGTCATTCTGGCTCCAGGGCATGATGGCCGGTCTTCCAGCATCGTATTTTTGCATCAAGGCGTTCTCAGAAACGGATCTCACGCAGGATCTCAAGAGGTTCGATATCCCAACGCTCGTGCTGCACGGGGACGATGATCAGATCGTGCCGATCGCCGACTCTGCGCTGCTGTCATCAAAAATCATCAAGGGCGCCAAGCTCGTGGTTTACGAGGGCGCACCCCACGGGATGTGTACGACGTTGAAGGACAGGGTCAACGCTGAACTGATCGGCTTTTTGAAGGCGTGAGGATCATAACCGGGGCAGCGATCGCGTTTTCGATCGCAGTTCCGTGTTCCGTTCTTCGCTGCGGTGGTTCGAACGATAGATTTGGCCGACCGATTTTGGTCAGGAGGGTACCGATGAAACCAACGAGTGTCATTTTGCTCGCGGCGGCGGCGATATCCGTCACAACCATGATGTGGTTCACGCCGGGGCGCGCCGGCGGGGAGAGCGCCTCGCCGATCTTCGGCGTGACCGTTCCTGACGGATACAGGCAGTGGGAGTTGGTTGCCGTGGCGCACGAGGAAGGGCTGGATGAACTTCGCGGCATTCTCGGAAACGCAATCGCCATGCAGGCCTACCGGGAGGGAACGCTTCCGTTTCCGGATGGTGCGGTTCTGGCGAAGCTCGCCTGGAAGCACGTGCCGTCGACGGAGTTCAGCAGCGCCTTCGTTCCCGGCGCCGCCACGACGGTTCAGATTATGGTCAAGGATTCGACGAAATACGCCTCGACAGGCGGTTGGGGATTTGGCCGGTTCATCGACGGGAAGCCGGCCGATGAGGCGCAGCACAAGACCTGCATCCCTTGCCACCAGGCCAACGTAAAGGGCCACGATTTGGTGTTTACGCGGTTTGCGCGTTGACGGCCAGGGCAGACTAAACGCTGGCGATTGACCGCCACTGGCGAGTGCAGAGGACACACACGTGCCTGCGGCGTTTTTTGGCATTATATTGGGCCTCGTCGGCCTGGGCCGCTGCTGGCGCGAGGCCGCAGGTATCTGGCATGCGCCGGCGATCGTTGGTGAGTCGGTGATGGCGACTGCGGCCGCCGTCTGGGCGCTGCTAGTCCTTCAGTACATCGCCAAATGGATTTGGCGGCGCGCCGACGCCGTGAGGGAAGTCGGCCATCCCGTTCAATGTTGTTTCGTGGGATTGCTTCCGGTGTCGACCATGCTGTTGTCCCTCGCAGCGCTGCCTTACAGCTACCTGGTCGCTGCTGGGCTGGGTGTCGCTGGAGGCGTCGGGCAACTGGGGTTTGCCGTCTATCGCACTGGTCAGTTGTGGACCGGCGGGAGAGATCCGGAGACCACCACACCAGTGCTGTACTTGCCGACCGTAGCCGGCAATTTTGTCTCCGCGATCGTGGCCGTTGCGTTCGGCATGTCGGACCTGGCCGCGATGTTCTTCGGCGCCGGTCTGCTGGCTTGGTTAGCATTGGAATCGGTTCTGATGCACCGGTTGTATGTCCACGCTCCTCTGACCCCTCCGCTGCGGCCGACACTTGGCCTTCAGCTGGCGCCGGCGGTGGTTGGCTGTTCCGCCTATCTGTCGCTCACTTCCGGACCGCCCGATTTAATCGCGAAGGGGCTGCTCGGATACGGCATCTTGCAGGCGCTCATCCTGGTCCGACTGCTGCCGTGGATCATGGTGCAACCATTCGCGGCCTCCTATTGGGCGTTCACCTTCGGCCTCACCGCGATGGCATTCGATGCGATGAAGTTCGTTGAACGTGGAATGCACGGACTGGCGCCGCCGCTCGCTTTTGCGACTTTTGCATGTGCCAATATCGGCGTTGCCATCATCGCCATCGGGACCGTCTGGCTTGTCATTCGCGGCCGGATCCTTCCCGCTTCGCTGTCGTCCGTTACGCCCTGAGTCCTTATCTGGATTGCGACCACGCCGGACAGATTGTTCGCGGTCGATCGCCGGTTCGATCTTGTCAGCTATGTCGCTCGTTTGGAACAGGCGAGTGCATCAAGCGGAATGCCCTCGTCTCCCATGTCGGTCGTTCGGAGTGGAAAGGCAGGCCGTGTTGTCCCTGCGATCAGCTATCCGAAATTCGGCAACGCTAAAGCGGGGACGCCGCTGACGCAGGCGCATCGAATTATTGGGCTCGGCCTGCGGCTCAAAGCTTTTGGTCCGGGGGGCGACAGCGGCTTCATGCGGCTGAGCAGCGTCGCGGAGTTGAACCGGGGCCGCATCCAGGCGCGGCTTTATCGACCTGCCGTCTCCCTAACCAATAGAAATCGACAATTCAGCGGCAGCGAATGCAAGAAGCGGCCGGCATGCGCCGTTAGCCTTACACAGCACACAGAGGTCAGGCGCATGCAAATGGTGGCACACGAAACGCACAACGGCGGCATTCACCGTTTCAAGGAAATCGGAATACACGACGGCCCGCGTATCGAAGAGAACCTGTTGCTGCAGGAGATCACGCATCGCATCAACAACGAATTGACTTCGACGATCGGCATCGTCGCGCTGACGGCGGCGCAATCCGGCAACGAGGAAGTCAAGATCGCCCTGGCCGGCGTGATCCAACACATCCACGATTTCGCCAGCGTGCATCGAGCCCTGCAGATGCCGAAAGACGATTGTCTGGTCGATGCTGCTACCTATCTCCGGAATCTGTGTCAGTCCATCAGCCGTGCCAAAC
>NZ_JBEKXH010000351.1:0-6740 GCF_049512235.1 Bradyrhizobium sp. | reverse complement strand
AAGCTGGTGTCAAGTCTTCGGAGGTTTCGTTCGGCTCAACCGGGTCGGACAAAACCGTTAATTCGAAGGCAACGGTGGCAAGAGAGCTATCTCGCCGGGGAGAGCGCGTCATAAACCGTAAAGCCATTGTGTGGGGAATGCCGGATGATCCGGTGCCTCGCTGTTACTCGTGTGCGTCGGCCGTTTTCTTGCACGCGAGGCCGCGGGTGCCTCTGGGCATCGCGGCATTCCCCGCGCCCTCTATATTTTCTGAGGGCGAGACGTTCTTGCAAAAGCCTGGGCGCGTGCGCGCCGCGGGGCGTTTAGTCTCGTGTGGATTTCGTCATGCCCGGCCATGACGAAAAATGAAATCATTCGCGTGGCTGTTTGACATTTGAATCGAAAATCCTTGCGGCGGGCCGTCGCCCGCCGCGGCTCCGGGGCCGGCTGGGAACGCTGTCGTCGCCGAACGCGCCTGACTTCTTTCCCTGTAAATCGCCTGTTTTGACAGGGGCAGCAAAACCGTCATCGCCCGGCTTGACCGGGCGACCCAGTATTCCAGAGATCGATCGATCTGACCGTGCCGCCAGCGGCATTCTCCCAAAGCTTCAGCGATTCCGCCGCTCCGCCGCGGCGTACTGGATCACCCGGTCAAGCCGGGTGACGACATCGGAGGTTGGCGCAGCATTCCTGGCCCCGTTCCTCAACCCTTCGGGTTCTTCGGGTTCCCGCCGCCTTGACCTTTGCCCTCTGGCGCAGTACATAGCCGCACCTGCTGCCGGCCCGCTTGATGCGGATATCCGGCGCGGCTTTGAATTCCCCCGGAAAACTTTCGAGCCCGTTTGCCGGCTCATCCTTCGGAAGAGGGCTGGGCGCGAAAGGGCTGTTCGGATTCCCTTAAACCCAAAAATCGTCCCGAGGACGCGGATCACATCAAGGATGGCTTTCAGCCCGTTCAAATTCCTCCAGGAAGTGCGCTCGGAGACCGCCAAGGTCACCTGGCCGAGCCGGCGCGAGACCACGATCACCACCATCATGGTGTTCGTGATGGTGGCGCTGGCCTCGATCTTCTTTTTCGCCTCGGATCAGATCATCCGCTATGTCGTCACTTTCCTGCTCGGTATCCACTGATGGCAAGCACTGCAGCCCAAACCGCCGACAAGCGCTGGTATATCGTCCACGCTTATTCGAACTTCGAAAAGAAGGTCGCCGAATCGATCCGCGAGCAATCGAAGCAGCGCGGGCTTGAAGAACTGTTCGAGCAGGTGCTGGTGCCGACCGAAAAGGTCACCGAAATCCGCCGCGGCCGCAAGGTCGACGCCGAGCGCAAGTTCTTCCCGGGCTATGTGCTGGTCAAGATGACGTTGACGGATGAGGCTTTCCATCTCATCAAAAATACCCCGAAGGTCACGGGCTTCCTCGGCGCCGAAAACAAGCCGATGCCGATCTCGGAGGCCGAAGCCATGCGGATCCTGCATCAGGTGCAGGAAGGCGTGGAACGCCCGAAGGCGTCGGTGTCGTTCGAGATCGGCGAGAATGTGCGGGTGGCCGATGGCCCGTTCGCTTCGTTCTCCGGCGTGATCGAGGAAATCGACGAGGCCCGTTCGCGGGTCAAGGTCGCGGTGTCGATCTTCGGCCGCGCCACGCCGGTGGAACTGGAATTTGCTCAGGTCGAAAAGGTCTGATCTGAGGAAGAGCCGTGGAAGGGGACTGACGGTCGCCAGCCGTCATGCGAACCGCACCACGGTCCTGTGAAGTTTTCGGAATGGTCCGAAGACAACATGAGGAGTGAGATATGGCAAAGAAGGTGACCGGATACCTGAAATTGCAGGTGCCGGCCGGCGCGGCGAATCCTTCGCCCCCGATCGGCCCCGCGCTTGGTCAGCGCGGCCTCAACATCATGGAATTCTGCAAGGCGTTCAACGCGCAGACGCAGAAGGAAGAGAAAAATACCCCGATTCCGGTGGTGATCACGATCTATGGCGATCGTTCCTTCACCTTCGAGATGAAGACGCCCCCGATGTCGTTCTTCCTCAAGCAGGCCGCCAAAATCCAGTCCGGGTCGAAAGCCCCGGGCCGCGACAAGGCTGGCTCGGTGACCAAAGCGCAGGTGCGCGACATCGCCGAGAAGAAGATGAAGGACTTGAATTGCGATACCGTCGAAGCGGCCATGAAGATGGTCGAGGGCTCCGCCCGTTCGATGGGCCTTGAAGTTGCGGGGTAACGGATCATGGCAATCGGAAAACGTTTGAAGAAGGCTCGCGAAGGCGTTGATCGGGAAAAGCTTTATCCACTCGCCGACGCCATCAGGATGGTCAAGGAGCGCGCCACCTCGAAGTTCGACGAGACCATCGAGGTCGCGATCAATCTCGGCGTCGACCCGCGTCATGCCGACCAGATGGTGCGCGGCGTGGTGACGCTGCCGAACGGCACCGGCCGCACCTTGAGGGTCGGCGTGTTCGCCCGCGGCGCCAAGGCCGAAGAGGCCAAGGCGGCCGGCGCCGATGTTGTCGGCGCCGAGGATCTGGTGGAGAGGGTCCAAGGCGGCCAGATTGATTTCGACCGCTGTATCGCCACCCCCGACATGATGCCGCTGGTCGGCCGGCTCGGCAAAGTGCTGGGTCCGCGCGGGATGATGCCGAACCCGAAGATCGGCACCGTCACCATGGACGTCACCAGCGCGGTCAAGGGCGCCAAGGGCGGTTCGGTCGAATTCCGGGTCGAGAAGGCGGGTATCGTGCAGGCCGGCGTCGGCAAGGCGTCATTCCCGGCCGAGAAGCTCGTGCAAAACATCAAGACGCTGGCCGATGCGGTCGCCAAGGCAAAACCGTCGGGCGCCAAGGGCACCTACATCCAGCGCGTGGCGGTTTCCTCCACCATGGGCCCGGGCGTCAAGGTCGAGCCGGGAACCCTGCTCGGTTAGGGCCGAGCGCGCTACCCAAATGCGCTCAGGGGCGGAATCGGGCAACCGATTGCGCCCCTCGTCTTTGACATCGGGAAACCTGGTTATGCCGCTTAAAGTGTTGGTTTATTCACGGTTCCCCAAGGCCATGATGGCGCCCATTGGCGAACGATTCGAGCTGATGGAAACCGTGGGTCAGCCACCCCATGAAGTGTTTACGCCCGAGCAACTGTCCGGCGTCCGCGCGATGATCACGGCCGGCGGAACGCCGCTCGGCGGGCCCATGATGGACCGGATGCCGAAGCTCGGCGCCATCGTCTGTTATGGCACCGGCTATGACGGGGTCGATCTGGCCGCGGCCGCGCAGCGCGGCATCGCGGTCGGCCACAGCCCGGGGGCGAATGCCGCAGGCGTTGCCGATCTCGCGGTCACCCTGATGCTGGCGGTGACGCGGCGCCTGCTGCCGGCGGACGGCTATGTGCGGAGCGGAGACTGGGCGTCGGCAAAAGCCTCGCCGCTGCTGCGCCCGCAAGCCGGCAATCCCGGCCGCCGCGTCGGTATCTACGGCATGGGCGAGATCGGCCGCAAGATCGCCAGCCGCCTCAAGGCCTTCGAATGCGAAGTGGGCTATTTCAGCCGCAGCCGGCACGACGTGCCCTACCCATACCTGCCCAGCCTGAAAGCGCTGGCGGAATGGTGCAGCGTGCTGATGATCGCGGTTCGCGCCGGTGCCGATACCCGTCACGCCGTCGATGCCGGAATCCTGCAAAGCCTCGGCAAGGAGGGTTTTGTCATCAACATCTCCCGCGGCTCGGTGATCGACCAGCAGGCGCTGGTCACAGCCCTTGCCGACCAGACCATCGCCGGTGCCGGCCTTGACGTGTACGAAAAGGAGCCGCAGGCGCCGGACAAGCTGACCGCGTTTGCCAATGTCGTGCTGACCCCGCATGTCGGCGGCCACACCCTCGAATCGCACCTCGCCATGCAGGACTGTGTGATCGCCAATCTCGAGGCGTTTTTCGCGGGCAAACCGCTGCCTTTTGCGGTTCGGGCGGCTGATCAGGCCATTTCGGCCTGAAAACGGTGACGGGCCCGATTAACGCTATTTTGGCCTTGGCAAGCCGGACAAGACTCGCTAAAGAGCCGGCATCCGGACGTGCTGGCCGTTGCTGGCACGTTCGTGCTCGCATTCCATACACCGGCTACGATGGAGATCATTCCTTTCAGGACATCCGCAAGGGTCGCTCGAAAGGAAGCAAAGCTGTTGTTTCCAGGGGGTGTGGGCGGGGGTCGTTCGGCGTGCCGAAGGGCCTCGATCCTGTCCGAGACTGCAGGCGCCGGCGGCGAAGCCTAAAAGGTTTCCTCAATGGCTTAATTGATTGCCGGCATAGACGGGTGAAGACCGGATTTCGCTGAGCGTCGCCCAGATCGCGACGGGCAGCGGTTATGGTTCGAACCTCGACACCCCTTGCCCCCCTGGGCATGGGAGGGCAGGCTTTTCATATGTCGTTCTGCCCGGCGCCTCCTAAAGGACTTAGATGTCTCGAGGTCAGGTTCAGGCAGGACGATGGGTTTAACCCGGCGGTCCTGCCGTTAAGGCAAAGACCGCCAACCGGAGAGAGCTTGCTGTGGAAAGAGCGGCAAAAAAAGACGCGGTTGAGGCGCTGAACGGGCTTTTCAAGACCACCAGCGTCGCGGTCGTGGCCCATTATTCCGGCCTCACCGTGGCCCAGATGCAGAAACTGCGCACGCAGATGAAGCTGGCGGGCGCGTCGGTGAAGGTCTCGAAGAACCGCCTCACCAAAATTGCTCTTGAAGGCACTGACGTCGTTGCCATCGGTGCCCTGCTGAAGGGGCCGACCGTGATCGCGACTTCAAACGATCCGGTGGCGGCGCCGAAGGTTGCGATCGAATTCGCCAAGACCAACGAGAAGTTCGTGATTCTCGGCGGATCGATGGGTAAAACCGTCCTGAATGTCGATGGCGTGAAGGCCCTTGCGGCCCTGCCGTCGCTCGATGAGTTGCGCGGCAAGATCGTCGGCCTTTTGGTGGCGCCGGCGACCAAGATCGCCCAGCTCACCACTGCGCCCGCGGCCAAGCTGGCGCGCGTGATTCAGGCCTATGCCTCGAAGAGCGAAGCGGCCTGACGCCCTTCGCCAACATCAAACCTGGTTCGAACCGATACGTTTAAGGAAACAGATCAATGGCTGACTTACAGAAGATTGTTGACGACCTCTCGAGCCTGACCGTGCTCGAAGCTGCCGAACTTGCCAAGCTGCTCGAAGAAAAGTGGGGCGTGTCCGCCGCGGCTGCCGTGGCGGTCGCAGGTCCCGCCGGTGGCGGCGCGGCCGCGGCCCCGGTTGAAGAGAAGACGGAGTTTACCGTCGTGCTCGCCGCCATCGGCGAGAAGAAGATCGAAGTCATCAAGGAAGTCCGCGCCATTACCGGCCTCGGCCTCAAGGAAGCCAAGGACCTCGTCGAGGGTGCGCCCAAGCCGGTCAAGGAAGGCGTGAACAAGGACGAAGCCGAGAAGGTCAAAGCCCAGCTCGAGAAGGCCGGCGCAAAAGTCGAGCTGAAATAAGCGGCTGTAACGACAATGTGTGGGGATTGGCGGGGTTGACCCTCGAATCTCCGCGATTGCCGTCCCATATAGGGGCGGCAGCACGAAAACACGGCTTGGCGGCGGGAACGGTGACGTTTCTGCGTAAGCCGCTGGGAGATAGGCAATTTCGGGCTTTTGCAGTCCGTGAATAACATGGTTGGGACGGGCGGGTGCGGTCAAGCGCCCGCGCGTCGTTTTGCGTTTTGAAGGTCTGGTGTTTGGATTCAGGGCTTAAAATCCTGAAATCAGGCCACGGCCAGAAAACGAATCGAAATTCAACCCGGGGGCGATGCCAATCGCGCTCCGGAAGGTTCGCCTCTGGACGGGCGACGAAATGAGAGGCCACGATGGCGCAGCAGACATTCACCGGTCGCAAACGCGTTCGCAAGTTCTTCGGACACATCAAGGAAGTCGCAGAGATGCCGAACCTGATCGAGGTTCAGAAGGCGTCCTACGACCAGTTTCTGATGGTCGACGAGCCCCCGGGCGGGCGGCTGGACGAGGGTTTGCAGGCGGTGTTCCGGTCGGTGTTTCCGATCTCGGATTTCTCCGGCACCTCGATGCTGGAATTCGTCCGCTACGAGTTCGAGCCGCCGAAATATGACGTCGACGAGTGCCGCCAGCGTGGCATGACCTATGCCGCGCCGCTGAAGGTGACGCTGCGCCTGATCGTGTTCGATATCGACGAAGAGACCGGCGCCAAGTCGGTCAAGGACATCAAGGAGCAGGACGTCTACATGGGCGATATCCCGCTCATGACCATGAACGGCACCTTCGTCGTCAACGGCACCGAGCGCGTCATCGTCTCGCAGATGCATCGCTCGCCCGGCGTGTTCTTCGATCACGACAAGGGCAAGACCCATTCCTCGGGCAAGCTGTTGTTTGCCGCCCGTATCATCCCGTATCGCGGCTCTTGGCTCGACATCGAATTCGACGCCAAGGACATCGTCTATGCCCGTATCGACCGCCGCCGCAAAATCCCGGTGACGTCGCTGCTCTATGCGCTCGGCATGAACGGCGAAGAGATCCTCAACACCTTTTACAAGCAGGTGCCCTACAAACGCACCAAGGACGGCTGGCGCGTGCCGTTCGATGCCAACCGGCTGCGCGGCTACAAGGCGATCAACGATCTCGTCGATGCCGATACCGGCAAAGTCGTGCTCGAAGCCGGCAAGAAGCTCACCGTGCGCCAGGCGCGCCAGCTCGCCGAGAAGGGGCTCAAGGCGCTCCGCCTGTCGGATGAGGAATTGGTCGGCC
>NZ_JBEKXH010000350.1:0-6774 GCF_049512235.1 Bradyrhizobium sp. | reverse complement strand
GGATTCGGGGCGATGCGACCTTGGATACCCTGGTGGGAATACAGGATCGACTTCGCGCGGAAGGCGAAGAGCGTTTCCCGATAGTGGAATACGCTACGAAGAAAGAGCTCAACGCAAGTGGCGGTTCTTAATCCCGATCATCTATTCGACCAAGCCAACAAGTGAGCGTTTTGCTATTCCCGCCCCGCTAACCTGCGAGCAAACCCATGAACGCCCCCACCGCCATCCCGGATCCAAAGCCCGTTCCGCCCTATAGGCACACGCCTTTGTTTCCGCTCGGCGCCGACACCACGCCCTACAAGAAGCTGACGACCGAGGGCGTCCGGGTCGAGAGGGTGCTCGGCAAGGACATGCTGGTGGTGTCGCGCGAGGCGCTGCGGTCGCTCAGCGAGGCCGCCTTCGGCGACATCAATCACTATTTGCGGCCGGGGCATCTGAAGCAGTTGCGCAGCATCCTCGATGACAAGGAGGCCAGCGACAACGACAAGTTCGTCGCCTTCGACTTCCTGAAAAACGCCAATATCGCCGCCGGCGGCGTGTTGCCGATGTGCCAGGATACCGGCACCGCCATCATCATGGGCAAGAAAGGCTTTCGCGTGCTCACCGATGGCGACGACGAGGCGGCGCTGTCCGAGGGCGCGCGCGATGCCTATCTGCGCCGCAACCTGCGCTATTCGCAGGTCGCGCCGCTGTCGATGTACGAGGAGAAAAACACCGCCAACAACATGCCGGCGCAGTGCGAGATCTACGCCGAAGGCGATGAGGCCTACAAGTTCATGTTCATGGCCAAGGGCGGCGGCAGCGCCAACAAGAGCTTCCTGTTCCAGGCGACGCCCTCGGTGCTGACCAGGGATCGCATGCTGGCCTTCCTGAAGGAGAAAGTGCTGACCTTGGGCACCGCGGCCTGCCCGCCCTATCATCTGGCGATCGTGATCGGCGGCACCTCGGCCGAACTCTGCATGAAAACCGTAAAACTTGCTTCCGCCCGATATCTCGACGCGCTGCCGACCCATGGCTCGGCCGACGGCAATGCTTTCCGCGATCTCGAGATGGAGCAGGAAATCCTGAAGATGACGCAGTCGCTCGGCGTCGGCGCGCAGTTCGGCGGCAAATATTTCTGTCACGATGTGCGGGTGATCCGGCTGCCGCGACACGGCGCTTCGCTGCCGATCGGGCTTGGCGTATCCTGCTCGGCGGACCGCCAGGTGCTCGGCAAGATTACCAGGGACGGCGTCTATCTCGAGGAGCTCGAGCATAACCCGGCACAATATCTGCCCGCGGTGGAGCAGTCGCTTGGCGGCGAAGTGGTAAAGATCGATCTCAACCAGCCGATGGCGGAAATCCTGGCGACGCTGTCGACGCACCCGATCAAGACCCGGCTGTCGCTGAGCGGCACCATGATCGTGGCGCGGGATTCGGCCCATGCCAAATTGCGCGAGCGGCTGGAGAAGGGCGAACCGCTGCCGGACTATTTCAAGAACCATCCGATCTATTATGCCGGCCCGGCCAAGACGCCGGCGGGTTATGCCTCCGGCGCGTTCGGCCCGACCACGGCCGGACGGATGGATTCCTTCGTCGACCAGTTCCAGGCCGCCGGCGGCTCGATGGTGATGCTGGCCAAGGGCAACCGCGCGGCCGCGGTGCGCGAGGCCTGCAAGAAGCATGGTGGATTTTATCTCGGCTCGATCGGGGGTGCTGCGGCGAATCTGGCCGGGCACTGCATCAAGAAGGTCGAGGTGGTGGAATATCCCGAACTCGGCATGGAAGCGATCTGGCGCATCGAGGTCCTGGATTTTCCGGCCTTCATCATCATCGACGACAAGGGCAACGACTTCTTCAAGGAGTTGAACCTGGGGTGAGTCTTGGACCTCGTCCCGCTTGCGCGCAACGTGACCTCGCCCCGCCTGCGGCCGCTCAGCACGGGGAGAGATCGATCACGAAGTGATCGGGTGAGGGGGACTCTCCCCGACGTCGCTCCGAGTTTGTAGCCTGCCTCACCGCAACCCTCTTCCCGCGAAGTGCGATGCCGGGAAGCCCGGCGCAATCCGGCGCTTCGACTCACTTTTCACCGGGCTTCTTGTCGTGTTCGACCATCCACTGATGGATGAAGTCGCGCGGCGAGGGCGGGGCTTTCTCCGCCGTATTGCCGGGCTCCTCGCCTTCGAGGGGCGCCTTGTTGATGCCGGTGAGCCGGTCGATCTCGGCGTGAATCGACGCCGCGCGCGCCTTGCCCGCGGGATTGGATTTCTGCTCTGTCATGGGTACCCTTTCGCGCCGATGAAGGTTGTCGCGAAAGTCGGCTGATCTGTGGCCGAAATCAACACATAAACCCGCGCTTTTGAGGAAAAGCGAAGCCGGGTTCCGCTCAGGCTTTCTTTTTGGGCGCGGCTTTCTTTGCAACCTTTTTGGCGCTGCCGTGCCGCGTCGACGGCCGTCCGAGGATCTCGCTGATTTGCTGGCGCCACATCGTCGCATTGCCTGTCAGCGATTTCTGTGCCTGCGCCACCGTAAGGCCGGCGCTCTGCGCGGTGACCCTGCCGCGATCGATGGCCTGCGCCGTTCGCTGCGCGGTCAGGCGGTCGACGAACCCGCGGATGCTGGCCGATTTGGCATCGCGCGCGCCGATATCGCGGAACGCCGGCGCGCCACCATCGAACCAGGATTGCTGCCACCAATGTCCATCCACCGAATCCTTCCATGACAGATAGCCGCCGCGCAGCACCTGTCGGGGCGCGGTAATCGCGCCGGTGTAGGAATATCGCACGCCGGATGCCGTCACCGGATCAAAATAGTTCGGCGTGAAGAAATCCGACACCAGGATGCCGTTGACGCTATAGGCGAAATCGGCGGCTTCCGAGGGATCGCAGACCTCGACCAGGAAGCTAACCCGTCCCTGTCCGGGCTTCGGCGAATCGCCGGTCTCCTGCCTGTTGCCGGAGGGATCGACCACCATCTCGCACATTTCGTGGCTTGCCGTCAGCGACCACTTGTCGACGCTATCGGAGGCGGCAATAAGAGCGAACGGCTGGCCATCCTTGTCGATATGGATGCCCGCGGCGCTGTAGCCGATGTTGTCCCTGATGACCATCGGCCAATAGCCGTCCGGCACATCCTGGAGTTTCGCGAATACATCCACTGTCGCCGATACGTCCCAGATCGGCGCGAGGTCACGGCTTGCCTGCTTTTGCATGGCCGCGGAGACACGCAGCAGATCGTTCATCTTGCAGAGATTCGACTCCGATACGAGTGCCACGTGTTGAATGAGTGCCAATGCTCCCTCCAGCAAAATAATTTGCCGGATCGTAATCTGCCAAACCTGGGGTTGCAATTGGGATTCGACCCGAGAATTGCGGGCCAACAGCATCGTGCCAATGGCGATGATCTCGGGACTAAAATCCGGGCGAAGCAGCCATCAACGGCGGTCCTCCCGGCGAGCCGCCGGGACGATCGACGTGGCATTCTAGGCCCGGGTGCCGGTGAACGGAAAGCTTCCCATCGGGCCGATACCCATCTCGCCGGACATGCTGTCACCGGAGACCTTGCCGGTGAAGGCCAGCGTCAGCGGCATCGGGTTGGTGATCGAGATTTTCCAGGCGACGTCGTCGCCTTCGGCGGTGCCGTCGAAGATCTCGCCGACATTGCCGTCGGCGCCCTGCGTCCCCGTCAGCGTTCCCCCCGCACTCTTAAGGCTCAGAGTGGCATTCCGCTCGCCCATCGGGGTGCTCATGGTGAGGTTCCAGTTTCCGTCCACGGTCATACCATCTCTCCAATATATTCACTTCGCAGACACCAAATGGTTCCGGGAACAGGGGTGCTCGCGGCGGCGGTATAGCCCATCTCAAGGCCCAAGCCCATGATCGGTTTTCTGGACGCGCTGTTCATGCGAACTCGACGATCGGGCGCGGCGGCGCGCAACCGGCTGCCGACGAGCAGGCGAAAGGCAACCTATTGCGCGGCGACGGCGGCAAGCCCGGCGCCGAGCGCGATCACTGACGGATTTCAGACCGCCGCTTGCCGCCGCCGCGATCACCCCGCAGCCGCGCGCAAACATCAGGGCCGCCCGGGCATTGCCGGTGCCGGTGACATATCCGGGGATGACAGGGGAACGCGGCCCCTTGAGCGGATGCCGATCCGGCCGGCCATGCTGTCGCCCGAAACTGTGCCGGTGAATTCCAGCGTCACCGGCATCGGGTTGGCGATCGAGATTTTCCAGGCGACGTCGTCGCCGCTGGTGGCGCCGTCGAAGATCTCGCGGACATTGCCGTCGGCGCCCTGCGTCCTCCCCGTCAGCCTGCCGTCCGAACTCTGCAGGGTCAGCGTGACGGCGCGCTCGCCCGTCGGGGTGCTCATGGTGAGGTTCCAGTTCCCATCCGCGGCCAGCTCACGTTTTAACGTGTTTCCCTCCGGTGCCGGCACTCGCGTGGCGTGAAAGCTTCCAGTCACGCGGCCGGCGCGCATCCGGCGGCTGATGACCAGGTAAAACACCGCGAACTGCACCCCGAAGGCCGCGAGTTTCGCGCCAAACGCCACCACCGTTACGTAGATCGTCCACAGCCTGATATCGCCGGTCGCTGCCGCCGCAATCACCCCGGCGCCAAGCACAAACATCAGCGCCGCCCAGGCATAGCCGGCGCCGGTGACATATTCGGGGATGATTTTGCTGACCACCGGGGGAACATAGCGCAACATCCAGCCGCGCTTGAGCATGATCGCGCCAATGGCAAAGTGCGCGATCGAGGGTTTGGCCAGCACGAAGCGCGGATCGTGGGTCAACAGCGTCGCGCTACCAAGCACGATGACCAGCACCATGCTGGCATAGGTCATGTAGCCGAGCGGTTGGCCCCTTACGCGGCTATAGACCACCTGAGCCACCGCGCCGGCGATCGCGATGACGGTCGCCAGCACGATGTCGCCAATGATCCAGTACAGCACGAGGAACAGGATGGTCGAGAAGAAGTCGGTGGCGAGTTTGGCGAAGACATCTTTCATCGTGGCGCTCCCTGGCTCGATTTCTCACCTACGCGTTCACGAATCTGACGACTCTGTCGGCAGTCCGGGCGCTCCGGGGCGCGCGGCCGGAGCGTCATGACCTCCGGATTCCGGGTTCATCGCCGCCGGGGTGGCGCGTGGCGCGCCGACCCGGCGGCGATGCCCCGGTATGAGGGTGATCTCTGGTCGGCCGCGATCTAACTTCACGCCGCTCCGACCCAGTTGCCGTGAAAGCCGTCGGGCACCCGGTGCCCGAGCTGCACCAGCGCCACCGGGCCGGCTTCGACATCGGTGGCATTGAAGACCGCGAGGTCGCTGCGGTTTTCGCTGGCGCGCCAGACCACGGCCAACAGCCAGCCGTCGCCCTCGGCGGCCGCAGGGCCGCGCGCGACGAACACCGGTTCGGAGAGGGTGTCGCCTTCAGGCAGCAGATAATGGCCGAGACGCGATCCCTTGCCGTCGACATGGACCACACCGGACAGCGCGCCGAACATCGACACCTCGGGATTGGCGCAGGCGTACCAGCCGTGGTGGTTTTGCAGGCCGGCGCGGCGATCGTCGATGCGCGGGAATTCGCCTGTGAGATCGTCGAGATAGGTCTGGGTGAAGCGGTCGGTATTGCCTGACAGGTCGAAGCTCCAGCGGCACAGCCGGGCGCGCGACTTGGTCGGGTCGGTCGGCCTGCCGTCGGGATGCGGAAACAGCGGCGCCTCCTCGAACTGCATGACGTCGGCAATGATGTGGCTGCCGTCCTCCCAGGCATTCATGACGTGAAACACGTAGCAGCTCTCGGCGCGGAACCAGACGATATCGCTGGTCGCGCCATCGCGCTTCATGACGCCGACATAGGCACCCTTGTCGGGCTCCCAGGCATAAGGGGCCTGGCCGCGCATCGCGCGCGCCATGCTGCCGGTAATGGGGAGGACCGGAAACAGCAGATGATGTTCGGTCACGATAAAGTCGTGCACCATGCTGGCATAAGGCGCCTCGAAACGATCGAAGCGCGTCACCACGCCGGAGGCGCTGACGGAGCCGACGGAGAGCGCAGGCGTCAGCGGTCCTGCAGCGTTATAGCCGAAGAACATCATCTCGCCGGTTATGGGATCGATCTTGGGATGGGCGGTGAAGGGGCCGGCGATCGCGCCATTGTAGTCGCAGTAGCTGCGGCGGTTCAGCGTGCCCGGCTCGATCTCGGTCGGCCGGTGGCCTTCCTCCAGCGCCAACAGCCGGCCGGCGTGAAAGATGATGTTGGTATTGGCGACGCCGCCATCGTCGGTCACCGAGGCGGGGGTGCCGGGGAGCTTGCGGCCGAAGCCGCCGAACAGCGCGCGGCCGGCGTCATGTTCGGCCTGCCATTTCGGGGTGCGGACCCAGCGATTGCGGTAACTAGCGCGGCCGTTTTCGAGATGGAAGGCGTGCAGCATGCCGTCGCCGACGAACCAGTGCGCGCCCGGTGCATCGAACTGCGGATTGGGACCATTGCGATAGAGCGTGCCGTTGAGTTCCCTGGGCAACTCGCCGACCACCTTGAGAAAGTCCGCATCGCATTCCATCGGAATCGGCGCGAGATTGGTGCGCGCCTTCCGCGCCGCCTCCATCGCGTCATCCGCCTGCCTGGTTTCCTGCTGCATGGTTGCTTCTTCCCTCATCTTTACATCGTAAAGAACGGAGCGACACCCGGTCCGTCAAGGGCAAATCTTTACGGTGTCAGAATCGTGATCTATAAGTTCAGCGGACATGCCAAGAAAACCCAGCACTTCCCGAACCCGCCTCCGTCCTGCGGCA
>NZ_JBEKXH010000349.1:0-6776 GCF_049512235.1 Bradyrhizobium sp. | reverse complement strand
CAAAAAGCCGAAATCACCGACCCGGTTCACCACGAAAGCCTTGATCGCAGCCGCATTCGCCGACGGCTTCTGATACCAGAAGCCGATCAGCAGATAGCTCGCCAGACCGACGCCTTCCCAGCCGAAGAACATCTGCACGAGGTTATCCGACGTCACCAGCATCAGCATCGCGAAGGTAAACAGCGAGAGGTAGCCGAAGAACCGCGGCCGGTTCGGGTCCTCGTCCATGTAACCGATCGAATAGAGGTGGACGAGTGAGGACACCGTGTTGACGACGACCAGCATCACGGCGGTCAGCGTGTCGACGCGTAGCGCCCAGGACACTTGAAGATCGCCCGAAGTGATCCACGGGAACAGCTCGACCCGGATATCGTGATGCCCGAAGCCGACGTCGACCAACGTCCACCAGGACAACGCGGCGGCAACCAATAAAAACCCGGTCGTGACCAGTTCGGCAGCGCGTGAACCAGCGGCCGGCGGCTCGGCGGCGTGGTGGTCGTCATGACCGTGATCGTCGCCATGGTCAGCGTGGGCGTCAGCCGCATGCACGTCGGCGCCGTGCGCATCGTCATGATGCTCGACCTCGTCGCCGCTGGGGTTTCGCGCATGCGCGCCAACGATCGAGATGGCTCCCGCAATGATGGCGCCGAGCAACGGCAGGAAAACGATTGCCTGGATCATGTGGGCATTCCCTTGCGCATGATCTCCGCGCAAACGCATTTCGCGTTTGCCGCGACGGAAAACCGGTCCCCACTTTTCCGGATCATGCGTTAACCCTTCATCAGATTGACGTCTTCAACCGCGATCGAACCACGATTGCGGAAATAGACGACGAGAACAGCAAGCCCGATCGCGGCCTCCGCGGCCGCGACCGTCAGCACCAGAAGCGCGAACACCTGACCGACGATATCGCCGATGAAGGTCGAGAACGCCACGAGGTTGATATTGACGGCGAGCAGGATCAGCTCGATCGACATCAGGATGACGATGATGTTCTTGCGGTTGAGGAAGATGCCGAGGATCCCGAGCGTGAACAGGATGGCGCCGACCGCGAGATAATGCCCAAGACCGATCGTCATTGCACCCACTCCGCCGCGTCCGCGTCCTGCAGGCCCTGCCCGGAGGCCACCTTGCGCAGGCTCATGGCCAGTTCGGGCGTCCGCGCATTCTGCACATTGATGTCCTGCCGCTTGACGCTGACCCTGTGGCGCAGCGTTAGCACGATGGCGCCGATCATCGCCACCAGCAGCACCATGCCCGCCAGCTGGAAGTAATGGATGTACCTGGTATAGAGCACAAGGCCGAGCGCTTCGGTGTTGCTGACATTATTGGGGATCGCCGCGGTGATCGATTTGGCGACGCCGGGATTGATCACCCAGCCGCCCGCGACCAGCAGCAGTTCGGCGAGAAAAACCGCTCCGATCACCAGACCGATCGGCAGATATTCGAGAAACCCTTCGCGCAGTTCGGTGAAATCCACGTCCAGCATCATGATCACGAACAGGAACAGCACCGCGACCGCGCCGACATAGACCACGATCAGGATCATGGCCAGAAACTCGGCGCCCATCAGCACGAACAGGCCAGAGGCGTTGACGAAGGCCAGGATCAAAAACAGCACGGAATGCACGGGATTGCGCGACACGATGACCATGACCGCCGAGGCCACGCAGATGCCGGCAAACAGATAGAAGAACAGCGCGGGAAGGATCATTTCATCCCCTCAGCGGTACGGCGCGTCGAGTTCGATCGATTTCGCAAGCTCCCGCTCCCAGCGGTCGCCATTGGCGAGCAGCTTCGCCTTGTCATAATAGAGTTCCTCGCGCGTTTCGGTCGCGAACTCGAAATTCGGTCCCTCGACAATGGCGTCGACCGGGCAGGCTTCCTGACACAGGCCGCAATAGATGCATTTCACCATGTCGATGTCATAGCGCACGGTACGGCGGGTGCCGTCATTACGGCGTGGTCCGGCCTCGATGGTGATGGCCTGCGCCGGACAGATCGCCTCGCACAGCTTGCAGGCGATGCAGCGCTCCTCGCCGTTGGGATAGCGGCGCAGGGCGTGTTCGCCGCGGAAGCGCGGCGAGATCGGTCCCTTCTCGAACGGATAGTTCAGCGTCGGCTTCGGCTTGAAGAAATAGCGCATGGCGAGAAAGAACGCCGATACGAATTCCGACAAGAGAAGCGAGCGGGCGGTGGCGTTGATATTGACACTCATGGTGACCTCATTGCGGGGCGATCCCCGCGAAATGCAGCACGCCGGCGACGACAACCACCATCGCCAACGATAACGGCAGGAACACCTTCCAGCCGAGCCGCATCAACTGATCGTAGCGGTAGCGCGGCACGATTGCCTTCGCCATCGCAAACAGGAAGAACATGAAGAATAGCTTGAGCGAAAACCAGATCACGCCGGGCACCCAGGTGAACGGCGGCACCGCGAGCGGCGGCAGCCAGCCGCCCAGGAACAGGATCGTAGCCATCGCACACATCGTTGTGATCGCGACATATTCGGCGAGCATGAACAGAAGATACGGGGTCGATCCGTATTCGACCATGAAGCCCGCAACCAGTTCGGATTCGGCCTCCACCAGATCGAACGGCGGACGGTTGGTCTCCGCCAGCGCCGAGACATAGAACACAACGAACATCGGAAACAGTGGCAGGAAATACCAGTTCAGCACCGTCAGCCAGGGCAGTCCGATCAGGCTTCCGAGCCCCCGGCTGTTTTGTGCCTCGACTACCGCCGACAGGTTGAGCGATCCCGCGCACAGCAGAACGGTGATCATGACAAAACCGATCGAGACTTCGTAACTCACCATCTGCGCCGCTGAGCGAAGCGCGGCCAGGAAGGGATATTTCGAGTTCGACGACCAGCCAGCCATGATGCCGCCGTAGATCGACAGCGAAGAGATCGCGAAAATATAGAGCACGCCGACGTTGATGTCGGAGATCACCCAGCCGAGATTGGTTGGGATCACGGCCCAGGCTGCCAGCGCCAGCACGCAAGATACCAGCGGCGCCAGCAGGAACACCCCCTTGTTAGCGCCGGAGGGAATGATCGGCTCCTTCAGCACGAACTTCAGGAAGTCGGCAAAGGACTGCAACAGGCCCCAGGGGCCGACCACGTTGGGTCCGCGCCGGATCTGCACCGCCGCCCAGATCTTGCGATCGGCCAACAGGATGTAGGCGATCGCGATCAAGAGCACCACGAGCAGCAGCACGCTTTCCGCGACCATGACGATCAGCGGCCACAGGAAGCCAGTCCAGAATTCGCTTGCGAACATAGCCATCAGGTCACGCTCACTCCGCTGCCGTCAGCATTTTCCCGGAAGCCAGCCGGGAGCATTCAGCCATCACCGCCGAGGCGCGCGCGATCGGATTGGTCAGGTAAAAATCCTCGACTGATGGCTTGAATGGTGTTTTCTCGACGCTGCCGCCCTTGCCAGCCAGCGTCCTGATATCCGCCGCGTCGCCGGTCTGGATCTGATCGACGCGCATCAGATGCGGCACCGCCTTGAACATCGCCTGCCGCAGCGCGGCAAGGGAATCGTAGGCAAGCTTTTTGCCCAACACCTCCGACAGCGCGCGGATGATCGCCCAGTCCTCGCGCGCTTCCCCCGGCGGGAATGATGCGCGGTTGGCCATCTGCACCCGGCCTTCGGTGTTGACGTAGATACCTGATTTTTCAGTGTAGGCCGCGCCAGGCAGGATCACGTCGGCGCGATGCGCGCCACGATCGCCGTGGCTGCCGATGTACACCACGAACGTTGAGTCGGGCACCTTGGTCTCGTCAGCGCCGAGCAGGAACAGGACGTCAAGCGTTCCGAACGTCGTCATTTGCGCCGCGTTGAGGCCGCCCGCGCCCGGAGCGAAGCCGATATCGAGCGCGCCGACGCGCGAGGCCGTATCGTGCAGTACGGCAAAGCCGTTCCAACCGTCCTTGACCACGCCGAAGTCGAGCGCGAATTTTGCGAGTAGAGCCAGGACTTCCGCCGCGTCATGCCGCGCGGCGACGCCGGTCCCAACCAGCACAAGCGGATGTTTCGCGGCCTTCAGCACATCGGCAAAGGAATGCTTGCCGGCGGCCAGTTCGCCGAGCGAATCGGTACCGGCGCCGAGATAGTCGTACCCATAAGTGAGATCGGCCCGGGCGCCGATGACGCCGATCTTGAGCTGGCCGCTGCGCCAGCGCTTGCGGATCCGCGCGTTAAGGACGGCGGCTTCCTTGCGCGGGTTCGACCCCACGATCAGAAGCGCGTCGGCCTGGTCGATACCGGTGATCCCCGGATTGAAAATGTAGCAGGCGCGCCCGCTCTTCGGGTCAAAACCGTCGCTGCCCTGGACCGCGAGATTGGACGAACCGCATTTTGCCAAGAGCTCCTTGAGCGCGAACATCTCTTCCACCGCGGCGAGATCGCCGGCGATGGCCCCGATCCGTTTGCCGTCGATGCGGCTGGTTTTGGCCGCGATGGCCGCGAATGCCTCGGGCCACGAAGCGGCGCGGAGCTGGCCGTTTCCCCGGATGTAGGGACGGTCGAGCCGCTGCGTCCGCAGGCCATCGATCACGTGGCGGGTCTTGTCGGAGATCCACTCCTCGTTCACCGCCTCGTTGACGCGTGGCAGGATGCGCATCACTTCGCGGCCTCTTGTATCGACCCGGATCGCGGAGCCGACGCCGTCCATCACGTCGATCGACTGGGTCTTGCCGAGTTCCCATGGCCGCGCCGCGAACGCGTAGGGCTTTGCGGTCAAGGCGCCCACCGGGCAGATATCGACCAGGTTACCCTGCAATTCCGAGGTCAGCGCCGATTCGAGATAGGTGGTGATTTCCATGTCCTCGCCGCGGCCGGTCGCGCCCATCTCCGGGACGCCGCAGACTTCGGCGGCGAAGCGGACGCAGCGCGTGCATTGGATGCAGCGGTTCATCGAGGTCTTGACCAGCGCGCCGAGATATTTGTCCTCGACCGCGCGCTTGTTTTCGGCAAACCGGCTGGTATCGACGCCGTAGCCCATCGCCTGGTCCTGCAGGTCGCACTCGCCGCCCTGGTCGCAGATCGGACAATCCAGGGGATGGTTGATCAGCAGAAATTCCATCACGCCTTCGCGCGCTTTCTTCACCATCGGCGAGCGGGTGGAAATTTCCGGCGGCTCGCCCTTGGGCCCCGGACGGCAATCGCGCACGCCCCAGGCGCAGCTGGCGACCGGCTTCGGTCCGCCTTTCACCTCAACCAGGCACATCCGGCAATTGCCGGCGATCGACAGCCGTTCGTGGTAGCAGAAACGCGGGATTTCCGCGCCAGCGGCCTCGCAAGCCTGCAGCAGCGTATATTCCGCGGGAACATCGATCTCTTTGCCGTCGATGATGAGTTTTGTCATCAGAGGCCGTCCCTCAGCATCAAAATTAGTGACAAGGCGAGCGCAAAAGCTGTGAAAGCCAGTAAAGCTCCAGCGACACGCAAAAACCTACTCCATCGGCCCGGTGGAGCGATCCACGGGGCAAGACCGAGCGCCATAACTCCGATCAAACAATCGATCGTCGCTGCCGCACCCTGAGGATGGTTGCGCCATAGGGTGAAGCCGTAGAGCCAAGCGCCAATCAGTCCACTTACTATCGTCCACCGCAGCCAAGTCGGAAAGAGGTGAAAAGACACGGTCATCACTCCGCCGCAACCATGTTCACGGGATCGCGGATGCCGGCGTCATCGACATCCGCTTTCCGCGAATACTCGTCGATGCGTGCTTCGATCTCGTGGCGAAAATGCGCGATCAGACCCTGGATCGGCCACGCCGCGGCGTCGCCGAGCGCGCAGATGGTGTGGCCCTCGACCTGCTTTGTCACCTCCAGCAGCATGTCGATCTCGCGCTTGTGGGCGCGGCCCTCGGCCATCCGGGTCAATACCCGCCACATCCAGCCGGTTCCCTCGCGGCACGGTGTGCACTGGCCACAGCTTTCGTGCTTGTAGAAATAGGAAATCCGCGCGATCGCACCGATCAGGTCGGTCGATTTGTCCATCACGATGACGGCGGCGGTGCCGAGGCCGGAGCGCAGTTTGCCGAGGCTGTCGAAATCCATCGGGGTGTCGATGATCTGTTCCGCCGGCACCATCCGCACCGATGAGCCGCCGGGGATCACGGCCTTGAGATTGTCCCAGCCGCCGCGGATACCGCCGCAATGGCGCTCGATCAGTTCGCGGAACGGAATCCCCATCGCCTCTTCAACGTTACAGGGACGTTCGACATGGCCGGAAATACAAAACAGTTTTGTACCCACATTATTGGGCCGGCCGATCGCCGCAAACCAGGCCGCGCCGCGGCGCAGGATGTCCGGCGCGACCGCGATCGATTCAACGTTATTGACCGTGGTCGGGCAGCCGTAGAGACCGACATTGGCCGGGAATGGCGGCTTCAGCCTCGGCTGGCCCTTTTTGCCTTCGAGGCTTTCCAGAAGCGCGGTCTCTTCGCCGCAGATATAGGCGCCGGCGCCGTGGGTGACGTAGAGGTCGAAGGGCCAGCCATTGACATTGTCCTCGCCGATCAGTTTCGCCTCATAGGCTTGATCGACCGCGGCCTGCAGGTGTTCGCGCTCCCGGATGAATTCGCCGCGCACGTAAATGTAGCAGGCATGCGCGCCCATCGCGAAGCTCGCCAACAGGCAGCCCTCGACCAGAAGGTGGGGATCGTGCCGCATGATCTCGCGGTCCTTGCAGGTGCCGGGTTCGGACTCGTCGGCGTTGACCACGAGATAGCTCGGCCGGCCGTCGGTGGATGCCTTG
>NZ_JBEKXH010000348.1:0-6791 GCF_049512235.1 Bradyrhizobium sp. | reverse complement strand
GCGCTGTCGATGAGCGGATGGGCCGAACTCGGCCTCGATCCCCGCCGGCTCGTGACCGTACGCGCAGCCGAGGTGGATACCGCGTTGCGGACCACAGCCGACGCGCTGGCCTGCGATGCCCTGGGTGCGGTGGTGCTCGAAGTCTGGGGGCAGGCTCGTCAGCTCGATCTCGTCGCCAGCCGCAAGCTGACGCTGGCCGCGCAGGCCTCGGGGGTCACCGGCCTGTTGCTGCGGGTGGCGGCGGAGCCTTTGCCCTCGACGGCGGAGACCAGATGGATCGTGCGCGCGGCGCATTCGCCGCCACCTCCGTTATGGAGCGCGTGGGGCGCGCCGGTGTTCGAGGCGCAACTCGTCCGCAACCGTCATGGCCCTGTCGGGCGGTGGATCATGGAATGGAAATGTGATGAGTGCCTTTTCAAAAAACCGGTCAGCCAACCGACGGCGGATCCTCAGCCTGTGGCTGCCGCGCCTGCCGATCGACCGCATCCAGCGCCAGTTCGTGCGCGGGCGCGCCGGGTCGGCTAAAGCTCTTTTGGACGAAGCCGCCAGCGGTTCATCTCAAGAAAGCCCGTCAAAGCGGGTTAAAGCGTTTTCGAACGAAATTGCCGTTTCGCGTGAACAACAAGATACCGGCGCTTCTGCTTCCATCATTCCATGCGTTGTCGTCGCCAAACAAAACAATGCGCTGCACATCTTTGCGCTCGACGACGCCGCCGCGCGGCTCGGTCTTGCGGTCGGCCTGCCGCTTGCCAATGCCCGCGCCATCTCACCGCAATTAAGGGTATTCGATGCCGATGAAGCCGCCGACTTCAGCACGCTCAACGCCATTGCCGAATGGTGCGACCGCTTCACGCCGCTGGTGGCGCTGGACGCCCCCCATGGCCTGTTGCTCGACATCACCGGCTGTGTCCATTTGTTCGGCGGCGAGGCCGCGATGATGCGGCTGGTGTGTGACGCTTTGACCGCGCAGGGTTTTGCGGTCAGCGCCGCCATCGCCGGCACTGCCGTATGCGCGCGGACGCTGACCCGCCATGCCCATGGCCGGATCGTCGGCCATGGCGAGGAAGCCGAGGCGGTCAAGCCGCTGCCGGTCTCCGCACTGGGCGCGGATGAGGCTGTCGTCACCGGCCTGCGCCGCGCCGGGTTGAAAACCATCGGCGATGTCGCCTCCCGCACCCGGCCTGAAATCACCGCGCGATTCGGCGCTGATTTTACCACTCTGCTGGAACAGGCGCTGGGGCAAAGCGATGCGCCGATCAGCCCGCGCAAGCCGGCGCCGGATTATATCGTGGAGAAACGTTTCGCCGAGCCGGTGGCAACCGACGGGGTCATCTCGGCGACCTTATCCCGGCTGGCCGGGATGCTGGTCAAGGCGATGGCGCAGCAGGGCAAGGGCGCGCGGCGGCTGGAGGCCCAGTTCTTCCGCACCGATGGCGCGGTTCGCACCATCCTGGTCGACACCGGACAGCCCGTGACCCAGGGCGCTGTCATCGACCGGCTGTTTGCCGAGCGGCTCGGCGCCTTGAGCGACCCGCTGGATCCGGGTTTTGGCTTCGACCTCATCCGCCTGTCGGCGAGCCGCACGGAAATCGTCGTGCCGCAGCAGCGCGACCTCGATGCCAATGTGCACGACAATGATGAACTGGCGGCCCTGATCGACCGCATCGCCGCGCGCATCGGCGGCCGGCGCGTGGTCGTGTACCTGCCGCAGGACAGCCATATTCCGGAACGCGCCGGGCTGGCGGTGCCGGCCCAGCATCATCTGGCGACCGCCGCGCTGGCGGCCTGGCCGGCCCGCGCCGAAGGGGAGCCGCCGCTGCGGCCGCTGCGGCTGTTCGAACGGCCCGAGCTGATAAAAGTCATCGCGCAGGTGCCGGATGGCCCGCCCGCCCGCTTTGTCTGGCGCCGCGCCGCCCATGCCGTGGTCCGCGCCGAAGGTCCCGAACGCGTCGCCATGGAGTGGTGGCGCATGGAGGGCGCAATGCTGACGCGGGATTATTTCCGCGTCGAGGACGAGGCAGGTTTGCGGTTCTGGCTTTATCGCGACGGGCTTTATGGCCGCGAGATCGTGCAGCAGGAAGGTCATGCCGTGCAGCCGAACTGGTTCATGCATGGATTGTTCGCATGACCGCGGCCAGCGACAGAGCGCCCTTCTATGCGGAGATCGGCGTCACCACCAATTTCTCGTTTTTGCGCGGCGCCTCGCATCCGCAGGAATATGTCCATCAGGCCGGCGAATACGGCCTTGATGCCATCGGCATCGCCGACCGCAATACGCTGGCCGGCGTGGTGCGGGCCTATGCCGAACTGAAAAACCCGGAGCTGGCGTCAAGGCCGAAATTGTTGATCGGATCGCGCCTCGTCTTTATCGACGGCACGCCGGACATTCTGGCCTATCCGCGCGACCGCGCCGGCTACGGCCGGCTCTGCCGTCTGTTGAGCAAGGGCAAGCTCGCCGCCGGCAAAGGCGAGTGCCATCTCGGCTTCGAAGACTTGAGCGAGTTCAGCGCAGGGTTTTTGCTGGCGCTGATGCCGCCATATCGGCTCGATCCTGACGCTGTGAGGCGGATATTGGAGAGAATGCGCGGCACCAGCGCTGACGGCGTGTGGCTTGCCGCCAGCCTGTTTCACCGCGGCGACGACAAGCGCCGCCTGGCCGGCCTGCAGCGCATCGCCATTTCAGCCGGCGTACCTTTGCTCGCCACCAATGACGTCTTGTACCACATCTCCGGGCGCCGGGTGCTGCAGGATGTCGTAAGCTGCATCCGCGAAAAGACATCGATCGAAGCCGCGGGCCGCCTGCTGGAGGCCAACGCCGAGCGGCATCTGAAAACGCCTGCGGAGATGCTTCGGCTGTTTCGCGATTATCCCGAGGCGATTGCCGAGACGCGGCGCTTTGCCGGCCGCATCACCTTCACACTCGATGAATTGAAATACCGCTATCCCGACGAACCGGTGCCGCCGGGCAAGACCGCGCAAGCCCATCTGGAAGATCTGACATGGCGGGGCGTGACGAACTATTTTCCCGCCGGGATCGACGAGAAGCTGCGCGCCACCTTGCAGAAGGAGCTGGCGCTGATCGAGAAGCTGAATTACGCGCATTATTTTCTCACCGTGCACGACATCGTCCGCTTTGCGCGGTCGCAGCACATCCTGTGCCAGGGCAGGGGATCGGCGGCCAATTCGGCGGTGTGTTTCATGCTCGGGATCACCTCGGTCAATCCGGTCGAGATCGATCTCTTGTTCGAACGCTTTCTCTCCGAAGAGCGCCGCGAGCCGCCCGATATCGATGTCGATTTCGAACACTCGCGCCGTGAAGAAGTCATGCAATATGTCTTCAATCGCTATGGCCGCCATCGCGCCGCCATCGTCGCCACCGTCATTCATTACCGGCCGCGCAGCGCGATCCGCGATGTCGGCAAGGCGCTCGGCCTGACCGAGGACGTCACCGCCTTGCTCGCCGACACGGTGTGGGGAAACTGGGGCGATGGCCTCAGCGAAATGCAGGTCCGGCAGGCGGGTCTCGATCCGCAAAATCCCATGATCGATCGCGCGGTGAGGCTTGCGGCCGAATTGCTCGAATTTCCGCGCCATCTGTCGCAGCATGTCGGCGGCTTCGTGCTGACCCAGGACCGGCTCGACGAATATGTGCCGATCGGCAACGCCGCGATGGACGGCCGCACCTTCATCGAATGGGACAAGGACGACATCGACGAAATCCGCATGATGAAGGTCGATGTGCTGGCGCTGGGCATGCTGAGCTGCATCCGCAAATGTTTCGACCTGATCGATTTGCACAAGGGCGAACGCTGGGAGCTCGCGACCATCCCGCGCGAAGTTCCCGAGGTCTACGACATGCTGTGCCGGGGCGAATCGCTCGGCGTGTTCCAGGTCGAGAGCCGGGCGCAGATGAACATGCTGCCGCGACTCAAACCGCGCCGGTTTTATGACCTGGTGATCGAGGTCGCGATCGTCCGCCCCGGGCCGATCCAGGGCAAGATGGTGCATCCCTATCTGAAGCGGCGAGGCATGAAGCCGGAGCAGATCGACTATCCGTTTCCGAAGTATGGCGACAAAAACGAATTGAAGGACATCCTCGGCAAGACCCTCGGCGTTCCCCTGTTCCAGGAACAGGCGATGCGGATTGCCATCGAGGCCGCGAAATTCACGCCCGACGAGGCCAACCAGTTGCGCCGGGCGATGGCCACCTTCCGCCATGTCGGCACCATCCATAACTTCGAGGAGAAGATGGTCGGCAATCTGATCCGGCGCGGCTACCCGGAAGAATTCGCCAAAAACTGCTTCAACCAGATCAAGGGCTTTGGCGAATACGGCTTTCCCGAGAGCCACGCCGCCGCCTTCGCGCAGCTCGTCTATGTCTCCTCATGGCTCAAGCATTTTCATCCCGATGCCTTTTGCTGCGGGCTTTTGAATTCGCAGCCGATGGGATTTTACGCGCCGGCGCAGATCGTCCGCGACGCCCGCAACAACGGCGTCACCGTGCGCGAGATCGATATTTCCTTCAGCCATGGCGACAATGTGCTGGAGGAGGTTTGCGGGAAATATCATGCGCTGCGGCTCGGCTTTCGCCAGATCGACGGGTTCCGGGTCCGCGATCTCGACGATCCCGACAGCTGGTCCGGCGATGAATGGTGCGGGCGCATCGTCGCGGCGCGCGAGCTTCGGCCATTCGCCTCGCTGGAGGATTTTGCCCGCGACACCGGCTTGCCCAAGCGCGCGCTGATGGGGCTTGCGGATGCCGATGCCTTTCGCTCCATCGGGCTCGATCGCCGCGCCGCGTTATGGGCAGTGCGGCGGCTGCCCGATGACGTGCCGCTGCCGCTGTTCGAAAGCGCGGCCGCGCGCGAGCAGCCGGACGAACATGCGCGAGGCTTGCCCGCCATGCCGCTGCCGGAACAGGTGGTGGCCGATTATCAGACCATCCGGCTGTCGCTGAAGGGCCATCCGATGCAATTCCTGCGCCCGATGTTTACAAGCGAAAGCGTCATCGCCTGCGCCGGGGTTGCCGACGCGCGGGACCGGCAACGCGTCCGCTGCGCCGGCGTGGTGCTGGTGCGGCAGCGTCCGGGCAGCGCCAAGGGCGTCGTCTTCATGACGCTGGAGGACGAGACCGGCATCGCCAATATCGTGGTGTGGCCGAAGGTGATGGAGCGCTTTCGCAAAGAAGTCATGGGCGCCCGGCTGGTGCTGGTCGAAGGCACCATCCAAAGCAGCCCGGAAAAGGTCGTGCATCTCGTCGCCGAAAAATTGTTCGACCGTTCCCGCGATCTTGTCAGCCTTGCCGACGACGCGCTCCGCCGCAAGCACGCGGTTCCCGCAGGACCGGCGCTGATCGAACCGCTGCAGGACGATTCCCGCCAGCATCCAAAAAATCCGGCCCAGAAACTCCGCCATCCCCGCGACGTGCGCATCCTGCCGCCCTCAAGGGATTTTCATTAGGGCACTAACTTCTTTGAGCATGATCTCCGCGCAAACAACCTGTTGCCGCCCTCGGGTCGAGCCCGAGGGCGGGCTTTTCCGGATATCAGGCAAGATCGAAGCGATCAAGGTTCATCACCTTGCTCCACGCCGCCGCAAAGTCATGGACAAAACGCTCCTTCGAATCAGCACATCCGTAGACTTCCGCGACGGCGCGGAGCTCGGCGTTCGAACCGAAGATGAGATCCACCCGGGTGCCGGTCCATTTGAGTTCACCCGTCGCGCGGTCGTGTCCCTCGAATACGTCGTCGGCTGCCGAGGCCGCCTTCCACGTCGTGCGCATGTCCAAAAGGTTCACGAAGAAGTCATTGGTGAGGCTCTCCTGCCGCTTGGTGAAGACGCCGTGTTGACTGCCTCCGACGTTGCCATTCAGGACGCGCATGCCCCCGACCAGAACCGTCATCTCGGGCGCGGTCAGCGTCAGCAATTGCGCCTTATCCACCAGCAGCTCCTCAGCCGAACGGCTGTGCCCGTCCTTGAGGTAGTTGCGGAATCCGTCGGCTGTCGGTTCGAGCACGGCAAAGGACGCCGCGTCGGTCTGCTCCTGCGATGCGTCGGTGCGTCCCGGCGTGAAGGCAACCGTCACGCGGTGTCCGGCGTTACCAGCCGCCTTCTCCACGGCTGCGCAGCCGCCGAGAACGATCAGGTCAGCGAGCGAAACCTTCTTGCCCCCGGACTGCGACCCGTTGAAGTCCTTCTGGATCGCCTCCAGGGCCCGCAGCACGCTCGCCAATTGGGCCGGCTGGTTGACTTCCCAATCCTTCTGCGGCGCGAGGCGAATGCGCGCGCCGTTCGCGCCACCGCGCTTGTCGGAGCCGCGGAACGTCGACGCCGACGCCCATGCCGTCGTCACCAGTTGCGAAACGCTGAGGCCGGAGGCGAGGATTTTCGCCTTCAGGGCCGCAATGTCCTGCTCGCCGATCAAGGGGTGATCCACCGCGGGGATCGGGTCCTGCCACGGCAATATCTCCTTCGGCACCAGCGGGCCGAGGTAACGCACGATCGGGCCCATGTCGCGATGCGTCAGCTTGAACCAGGCCCGGGCAAACGCGTCCGCGAACTGATGCGGATGTTCGTAGAAGCGCCTCGAAATCTTTTCGTAGGCCGGATCGAACCGCAGCGCGAGGTCGGTGGTCAGCATCGATGGCGAATGACGCTTTGACTGGTCATAAGCATCCGGCACCGTACCGGCGCCCGCGCCATTTTTCGGTGTCCACTGATGGGCACCGGCCGGGCTCTTGGTCAATTCCCATTCGTAGCTGAACAGGTTCGTGAAGAAGTTGTTGCTCCAC
>NZ_JBEKXH010000347.1:0-6792 GCF_049512235.1 Bradyrhizobium sp. | reverse complement strand
TGATGAAGCAGGAGATTACGCCGTTTCTGGCGGCGGCGCGGGCGCGTGGCTGCGAAATTCAGGTCGGCACCGACATGCTGTTCGAGCAGATTCCGGCCTATCTCGAGTTCTTCGGCTTTCGAACGACAACGCCGGACGAGCTTCGGGCCGTCGCGCAGATCGATTACTAAGCACTCCGCCGCTCGGGAACGGACATTCTATAACCGGCCATCACGCGAATGCGGGTCACCTGCGTCCGAACAGTCCGCCCACCATGCCGCCGATCAGGCCACCTGGACCGCCGCCGCCGCGGCGATGGTGAGCACCACCGCCGCGACGATGGGCCGGATGGTCGTCATCGGATGCCTCGCCGCTACTGGAGTCGGCGTGCGCCGTTGAGACGATTTCGGCCAGTAGCGCCTTGTACTGCAGGGTGTTGAGGAAGCCGGTCTTGGGATAGCCGCGCGCCTCCTGCCAGCGCGTGATGACGGCGCGGGTCTGTTCATCGAACTTTCCGTTGACCCTGGTTTCGAAGCCGAGGCCGGCCAGCCCGCGCTGCACGTCGCGACGCCTTCCCCTGTCGAGGCCGATCTGATCTTCAGTTTCCTGATTGGTTTCTTCGGTAAAGGCCGCCTGATCGACGGATGCCGACAGGTCGCGGGTGGTCGTGCTCAGGCCGGCTTTTGCAGCATCCGCACCGACGAGAATTCCCAGCACCGACACGGCGAGAATCAAGACACGCATGGCCTATTCTTCCCTGATGAAGTCTCGCAATGTTTTTGCTTTGAAAACCGGCGTCGGCTCAAATACGCCGCCGTGAGACTCGGACCTCCGGCGGCGTCAAAATCATGAGTCAATTGCGGTTTCGTCGCTAGGCAACTGTTATCCGGATCACTTGTTCCATTGCCCGCCTCGATTCTTGCACGTTTGGTTCTTGCACTCCGCCTCGCTCCCGAGGGCAAGCGGCTTGGCCGCCCGCGCTGCGATTAGCGTGCGGCGATGATGGATCAGATTGTCGAGCCGATGCGCGGCCGCGATCAGCGCCTGTGCTTCCGAGGCGGCCTCTTCCCGACTGGCCGTTCTCGCAAGCTGGTCGCGAAGGATGCCGTCGATCTCATGCTCGATTTGCCGCAGTTGCGTCTCATCGTCGACGTTTCGGATCCGTCCCGGCAGCACGCAGAACGCATCTAGCGCCGCAAGCGTGGTGTCGCTGGCGCGGACGCCCAGAAAGCACCGGGCCGCAGCGAATATCGACGCCAGCGCGCCGAGCGCCATCGTAATGCGTCGCACTCGTTGCCCGCTCGTCGCCTCCAACAGATGTTAGGAGGTGAATATCATGAAACTTGTTTCGGCACTTGCTGGCCTCGCCGCACTTGGCGGGGTTGCTTTATCCAGCGCGACCGCATCTGCGACGCCTATCGACGTCCCGGCCTCCACGACGGGAATCGTCATGTCCGGGTTACCTCCGGGTAGCGACCGTGGCGAGGACATCCCAGATCGGCGGCTTCGTGCCATGGCACACGAGCGGACATCCGGCACGCTTCCCAATCGCTCGAAAACGCGGTCATATGGCGTCCGGGGATACTTGGCGTTTTGGGGCGAGGGTGTCCGCTTGCACGGGGGAGAATGCGCGTGAAGGAACTCGCTGGAAAGACTGTGTTCGTGACCGGTGCAGCGTCAGGCATTGGACTGGGGATCGCGACCGCCTTCGCCCAGGCGGGGGTGAAAGTCATGCTTTGCGACATTGAAGAAGCGGCTCTGTCCGCAGCGCTCAAGCAACTGAGGCTCACCAACGTCGATGTCGACGGCGTGAAAGCGGACGTTTCACTCAAAGCCGAACTAGTGGCGGCCGCCGAAGCCACGACTGCCCGCTACGGCAAGGTGCATATCCTCGTCAACAACGCGGGCGTCGGCGGCGGTGGGCCTTATGGCGCCTGGACCGAGGCGTCGTGGAACTGGACCATGGGCGTCAACCTGATGGCGACCATTTGGGGGATCGAGATTTTCGGGCCGTTGATCGAGCAGCATGGCGAGGGGGGACACATCGTCTCCACAGCCTCGATCGCCGGCCTTATTTCAGGGGAGAGCAATGCATACAACGTCTCCAAGTATGGCGTTGTCGCGCTGTCCGAGGGCCTGCGGCGTGAACTCGCGCCCCGAGGGATTGGCGTATCGGTGCTGTGTCCAGGGGTCATCCGCACTCAAATCATGAACTCAAGACGCAATCTCCCCAAGCGCTTCGAGGGGGCGCTCCCTGCCTTGCCGACTTCGGGCCCACGTGCCGAGCGGATCAATATGCTCCGGGAACGCATCTCTCAGGGCATAGAACCCAACTATGTCGGTGAACTCGTCCGCGAAGGCGTCGAAAAGGACTTGCCATATATCTTCACCGACCTCGAATTTGAGCCGATGATCGAAGCGCGCTTCGCCGCAATCAAGCAAGGCTTTGACCACATCCGCGGGCGCAACCCGAAACGTTGAGCGCGCTGCCTTCCACCAGCCTTAGCGGCTAAAACGAATATTCGGATAGGGCTGAAACCGGCTTCAAAACCGTTGCGCAGTGGACCGCCAATGTCTCATTTTGCCGGCCATGGCGCCGACCGCGCCGAATTCACCGGCTATATCGAGCGCGGTCAGCGCCCTGAATTCCGGCGCGAGGCTCGCGACCAGGCCCTGGGCGGCGCCGCCGCTCAGGATGCTCAGGCTGTTCATGCGCCAAGCTCCGCGGCCGCGATCAAACTGTCGCGCGTGATCGGCAGGTCGCGAACGCGCACCCCCAGCGCATCGAATACCGCGTTGGCGATGGCCGCGCTGACCGGGCCATGGGCGGCTTCGCCGGCGCCGACCGGCTCCAGCTCGGGCCGCGCGATCAGTTCGACCTCGACCTCCGGCACCTCGCTGAAACGCAGGATCGGATAGTCGGTCCAGCTCGTGGTGGTAATGCGCTGGCGGTCGAAGCCGACACGCTCCTTCAGGACCCAGCTGGTGGCCTGGATCGCGCCGCCTTCGATCTGGTTGATGACGCCGTCGGGGTTGATGGCTTCGCCGACATCGACCGCGATCGTGAGCCGCTTGACGTGGATATCCTCGGCACCCTCGATCTCGGCGACGACGGCACAATAGGCCCCGGAGTTCTTGTAGCGCGCGAAGCCTGTGCCGTAACCGACCCCGTCGCGCTTCACCGGCTTCCAGCTCGCGCGTTTCGCAACGGCGCGGATCACATCTTGCGCCCTGCGATCGCGGAGGTGCCGCAGCCGGAAGGCGATGGGGTCTTCGCCGCGCTCGGCCGCCAGCTCGTCGAGAAAGGATTCGATCGCAAAGACGTTGCCTTGGGCGCCCAGCGTGCGCAGCGCGGAGGTGCGGATCGGCATCGTGAGCAGCCGATGACACTGGATCTTCCAGGACGGAAAATCATATGGTGGAACCGAGTTGCGGTCGGCGCCGCCGCCATTGGCCGGCGGCGGATTGGTCGCGATCATGCGCGGAAATGGTTCTGCCAGTTCGCTCGCCGCGAGCAGCACCGGCTGCGCCGCGCGCCCGGGCCGCGCGGTGTGGCCATTGCTCCAGGTCTGATGGCGCCAGCCGACGATCTCGCCTTGTGCATCGAGATCGGCTTCGATCTCGATCGCCATCGCCGCACCGAATGGCGCGTGCGACATCTCGTCCTGCCGCGACCATTGCACGCGGACCGGCCGGCCGCCGGCCGCTTTTGCCAGCAGCACGGCATCGAGCGCGACATCGTCGGCGGCGTTATGCCCGTAGCAGCCGGCGCCTTCCATGTGCTCGACTGTGATCTTCTCGACGGGTAATCCGAGCACCAGCGCGAGGTCGGCGCGGAGTAAATAGACGCCTTGGCTGTGGGTCCAGACGTGAACGCGGTCTCCACTCCATTGCGCCATCGCGCAGGACGGCGCGATCGAGGCATGAGCGAGATAGGGGCGGGTATATTGCCGCCGGATCGTGCGCTGCTTTGCGCCGGCCTGGCGCGCGGTCTTGTCGTCGATCACCGTCAGCTCCGACGGCTGGGCTTGCAGCCACGCCGCGAGCGCCGATGCATCGGGGAGCATTTCGCCGGCAGACCATTTTGCGCTTTTGCGCAATGCCTGCAGCGCGGCCTCCGCGCCGTCCTCGCTTTCGTTGACCACGCCCGCGAAACTGCCGTCGCGCACGATGGCGATCTGGCCTGCCACGGCGCGAGCGCCATCCTCCGGCAGTTCGACGAGTTTTGCCCGGGGCATTTCAGCTCGCAGCACGCGACCGTGCAGCAGGCCGGGCAGCATGACATCGTGAATGAAACGGGGATGTGAAAACACCTTGTCGGGGATGTCGAGCCGCTGAATCGAATTTCCGGCCAGTATCCGCTCGTTGGCCGGTTTGGGCAGGGCGCCCGGGCTCGCCTCGCGGTCCAGCGAGACCTGATCGGCGAGTTCCCAATAGCTCGTCCTGACATTGCCGGGTCCCGAGATCGTGCCGTCCTCGATGTCGAGCACATCGGTCGGCACGCCCAGGCGATCGGACGCGGCCGTCAAGAACAGCTGCCGGATTTCGGCGCAGGCGGTGCGGATGGCGCGGCCGGACTGCTGCACCGAAAGGCTGCCCGAGGTCGCGCCCTCGTTGGGGCTTGCCGCGGTCGAGGCGCGGACCATCCGCACCCGCACCATGGCGACATCGAGTTCGTCGGCGGCGATCTGCGCCAGCGCGGTGACGATGCCTTGCCCGATCTCCACCTTTCCCGGCGAAACCGTCACGTGTCCCTCCGGCGAGATCTGCACCCATGACGACAGCGCCGGGTTTTGCGCGAGGCTGACCGGCAATTTTGCCAGAGGCGAGGGGGCAATGTCCGTCATGGCGCGGCCATCTCGGCGGCCGCGCGTAGCACCGCCCGAACCATGCGGTTATGCGAGCCGCAGCGGCAGAGATTGCGGTCCAGTGCAGCCCTGACGTCGGCGGCGGTGGGATTGGGGTTTTGCCGCAGAAGGGCCGCCGCGCTGATCAGGATGCCGGGAACGCAATAGCCGCATTGCAACGCCTGCTCGGCGATAAAGGCGCGCTGCAGCGGATGCGGCGCTTGCGCGCTTCCAAGCCCCTCCGGCGTGGTGATGTCCTTGTCCATGACCGACCATAGTGGCGTATCGCAGGCGGCCACCGCGTGATCGCCGATCATGACGTAGCAGGCGCCGCATTCGTTGGCGCCGCAGCCGAAATGCGCCCCGGTCATGCCAAGCCGGCCGCGCAGGCAGCTGAGCAGCGAGGTGTCTTGATCGGCGTCGATGCTGGTCTCGACACCATTGAGGCGGAATCTGATCTCCGGCATCGTTTTGACCGCAACCTGGTCCTATGGATTGTCGGCGAATGTCTTGACCACCCCGGCCCATTTTACAATATCGCCGCGCAGATATTTGTCGAACTCCCCAGGGCTCATCGACAAGGGAACCGCGCCCTGATCCTTCCAGCAGTGAAGTAGTGCTCGCAAAGAGCACCGATGCGCTCCAGGTCCGGATAGCGCCTCGACAAAAAATTGAAATTGGCTGATTTTCGTCTGCCCCTTGGCATTCATAGGATATTCGCCGATCTCCCTCGAAGGAGCTTCATTCTCGCATCTTTACACCGAATAGATTTGGCTAATCTGAGCCAGCCGAACCACCATGTGCGAACCCATGGATCGATGCAACTGAACGTTGGAGGTAACAGATCGTATTTCCTCAGGTTCGGACCTGCGGGGGTTAACCTTAAAGTGAGCCTACACTCAGCCGCGCATCAAGAGCAGGGCTGACGCTCTCGCCAACCCGCCAGTCCTGGGCAAGGTGGTTTCCCGCAAAGGAGATGCCGCTACCTCGGCAACGAAACGGGTCGCGCGGACGTCAGCCCCTCCCTTGGGAAACCATTGGAGGTATTTTTGTGGCTACGCACAATTCCGGCACCCCGGTCGCCACCTCTGGCGAGGTAACTTCGGCTGGTGTGCCGTGGTCGGACGCGTCAGACTCTGACCTCGTCCATGCCGAATGGATGGACGGGCGGCACGGCTCGGCCAAGCAGCCTCTGGCCTCCATAGGAATTCATAACCACAGAAGCGGTACGCTAAATGATTGAGGGATGCCCGGGTTCCGCGATGTGCGGTCCGTAGGGCGGATCACGATCCGCCGTTATGATCGACAAAATGGCGGGTTACGCCTTCGGCTCCAAGCCGCCCTTCGGACTGGGGGCTGATCGACGTTGCCCGCCTGCTCCGAGGGATGATAATATGGAACAGTTGAAATCATGGAGCGCGCCAAGGCTCACGCCCCGGGGCGTCTGCGCGATGATAGGAACGCGCGATGAAGCCTTCATGTCTGGCTTCAAAAATTAACTGGAGGTGAAAATGCATGTTTCAAAATGGGGCGACAGCTTGGCTGTACGGCTCCCCGAGACTGGTCGAGAAGATGGATTTGCGAGACGGTGACGAGTTGGCCATCGTGGAAAGCTTAAGGAAAAGATCGTGGTCGAAAAGGTGGACCGGCGTGTCCGGTTTCTCAAGGATATGGAGCAGTTTCGCTGGCCTGCCCCCAAGGGCTACAAATTCGATCGTTGACGAAGCGAACGAGCGGTGAAGCGGTTTTTTGATACGAATATCGTTGTTTATGCCTTTCTGGACATCGACAAGCTCGTCAATCCCTTCCTTGAAAGCGCGCCGCCGTGAACGGCAATCCCTATGCCGCCTGCAGTGAAACTCGTCATGCCCGGCGTTGTCCGGGCATACAAGTCTTGGCTTTGGTTGCGGCAGAGCAAGACGTGGATGGCCGGGCCTTCGCCGCGCCGAAGGGGCTTCGGCCCCGC